>JBELAC010000049.1:0-23207 GCA_049509215.1 Terriglobales bacterium | reverse complement strand
TTCTGGCCAGCCCGCGTCTGAACAACCTATGTCTGAACGATGCGCGGAGTGATGAAGAAAATCAGCTCCTGCGTCGAAGTCTGGACCGTCCGGTGTTTGAACAGGTTGCCAAGGTACGGGATGTCGCCGAGCAAGGGCACCTGCGCGATGCTCAGCGAGTTGTTGGTCTGGATCACGCCGCCGATGACAACTGTTCCGCCGTCGGTCACCAGAACCTGCGTGGTTGCCTGCTGCGTGATCAAGGTTGGGTTGCCCCCAACTGACGTACCAAAGTCCGGGAGCGTGTTTTCCACGTCCACGTTGAGGAAGATCGTGCCTTCCGACGTGATCTGCGGAGTTACGGTCAGCCGCAGGAAGGCGTCGACGTAGGTAACGGTCGGAGGGCCGTTCAACTGCGCCGCCGTCACTACTGGCACGCGCACGCCCTGCTTCACGATGGCCTGGATGTTGTTCTGGGTGACCACGCGCGGACGAGACAGAATCTTGAGCAAGCCGCGCGATTCGGCCATCGTCAGCACCAGGTCGATCCGCATATTGTTGCTGGCGGTCACGAAGCTCAAACCGCTGGTCGGACCCGGTACGCCCAGGTTCGAGAACAGCGGAATCTGCGTTCCCGTCGACGGGGTGCCCAGGACCTGATAGAGAGGATTCGAAACCGAACTTCCGCTGGCGACATTCGGAGAATAGCCAGTACCGTTCGCTCCCGGTACGCCGCCCAACGAAGTCGTCCCGTTGCCCCAGCCAAAGCCAAACTGCGTTCCGATATCGCGCGCGAAGCTGCGCGTTGCCGAAACCACGCGCGCTTCAATTTCCACTTCCTGCGTCTTGCGGTCCATCTGCTGAATGATGCGGTCAATCTGCGGCAGAACGGCCGGAATGTCGGATACGATCAGCGCATTGGTGCGCTCATCGGCTACCACATCGCCGCGCTGGCTCAGGAATTTCTTGATTGTCGCCAGCACGTCTTTGGAGTGGGCGTAGCTGAGGAAGCGGGTGATGGTGACCTTGTCGACGGCCAGTGCTTCGGCATCGATCTGGCCGCGCCGGTTCTCCGCTTCGCGCTTCAGGGTGTCAATCGTGGCGATGCGCAGGACGTTGCCATCCAGTTGCCGCGAGAGATCGTTGTTCTTGAGAACGATGTCCAGAGCCTGATCCCACGGCACGTCATCCAGCACGATGGTCAGGGTGCCGTGCACGTTCGGATCGAGCACCACGTTCAGTCCGCTGATTTCGTGAATCAGACGGAAGAAATCTTTCAGGTCCACATCTTTCAGGTTGACCGAGATCGGCTCGCCCGTGTACTTGGAGCCGGTCGCCGCCGGCTTCGTTTCCATCTGAGCCCTCTGCTCAGCCGCCAGGTTCACGGCGGGCTGAACCTGCCCGCTGCCCTGCATGGAGGCGTTCGCGGTGGTTGCAACCAGTTCCGCCGCCGTCTTGTCGGCAAAGCGGCTGGCGGCTTCCTGCGCCTTGGCAGCCGGCTCGGCCGCATCGCTCTTGGGTGCGGACACTGGCGTAAACTTCGGCTCGACAAATGTGTAGTCGACCGGCTTATCGGTGGCCGCTGGGTTGTCGGTCGCCTTGTCGGAGGTCGTCGCTGCCGGGGCCGGGCTGGTGGTTGCCGGGGCAGAGGTTGCCGGGGCAATCGCGGCCGGAGCCGGTGCTACGGGAACGGCTGACAGCGGGGCCGACGCCAGCACCAGTTTCGGCGTCGAGGTCTTCGCCCGTTCGGTCTTGGCCTGTTCGGTCTTGCGCGGCTCCGTCGAGCCCTGGTTATGCGCCGCAGCCGACGACTGAATCTTGAGGGTAAAGCTGCCATCGGGGCCCGCGACGAGTTGGTGCTCGCGGTTCCCGGCCAGGTCGACCACCACTCTGGTATTGCCGTGGCCATCCATGCCGATGCGGACACCCTGGACACCGTCCTGGCCAACCGCGATCGATTTCTGCGGCACGGCCATCACCGTGTTCGGAAAGTCCACGACGATGCGCGAAGGAGATTCGAGCGTTGTCACTGTGGGCGCCAGTGTGCCTTTGGCTTTGAACTCGACACGCAGTCCATCCCGGTCGTGGCCAAGCGCGAGCCGCTGCAACTGCGCGCCCGCCGCCGCTCCCTTGCCCGTCGTGTCAGCTGCCGCCGCGATCAGTACGAACGCGAGCAGCGGAATAATAAGACCCAGCACTTGCTTTCGCATTTCCCTATCTCCCCATCTGAGGCGGTTTCGCCTCCCGATGTGCTTCTTCAAATTCGTTCTTCCCAACCTAGACGGCTGGGGTCGTGATCTTCTTCACCACTTCCCGCGTAAACGTCTTGCCTAACCGGTCCTGCACGGTTTCCTCGAAGACGATCGAGTCGCCCGTGATCTTCACCACGTAGCCGTTGAACACCGGATCGTGCTCCTTGAGGAAATAAGCCTTGTTCAAACTGTTGCTGACCACCGCGATGAATCCGTCGCTGGAGCGCACGATGCCACGCAGATTGATGGCGCCGATCTCCAGACACTTCTTGCCCGTGCTGCAACTGGTGATGCCGGCGTGGCTCACGACCGGACTGATAAAAGGATCTCGTTTGCCGCTCCACTTGCTGTCCGCGGGAGCGTCGTCGGGTTTAGCGGCGTCTGCCGTCTCCGGGGCTCCCGCTACCGGTTCTGCCACCGGATCCTTCTTCGGAGCTGCCGGAGCTGCCTTCACCGATGCGCTCTTGTGGATTTTGCCGGCGCGCACTCCCACCTTGGCGGAGCCCGGCTTGGCCGGTGCGGCCGGCTGCATCGCAGCCGCCGGTCCACTGGACTTCGCTGAAGCCGGCACCACACTCGGCGCGGGCGCCTGGGTTTGATTCCCGGCCAGCGCTGCGTTCGAGGCCGCGGCGGAATTGTCACGCACGCCGTTCATGGTGTCGCGCGTGTTCTGGATCACTCCAAGGGGACCCTGGGCGGCCGCCATTCCCACGGCCAGCACGCAAACGAAAACTGTCATCGTCAGCTTCATCCTGTCCCTCCTATTTCTTCGCCGGGACTGCGGCTTTTGCCGGAGCTCCGGGATCGAGATCGTGGCTGAAATATGTTGTCGTGAGGCACGTGGCCACCACGGTCTCGCTGGGCGCGTACTGGTAGGTGTGCTTGGTATGCGCGTCGCCCGGCTTTTTCACGGATGCCATCAGCAGGCTGGTCACGTTCGTGATCCGTTCCACTTTGCCCATGCGCTCGAAGAACGCGAGCATGGAGTAGTACGGCCCATCCAGTTCCACTTCAAAGGGCACTTCCGTGTAGAACTCTTTCGCGACATAGGGCCTGGACGTGTAACGGCGGACTTCCACGCCCGCCTTGCGCGCTTCGCCGCTCACCATGCGCATGAAGTTGTCGATTTCTTTTTCGTCGGGCACGATGCGCCGCTCGATTTCAAGCTGCTGCTTCAGGCTGGCCAGTTGCCGCTCGATGTCCGCCAGCTTGGGCCGGTAGGCTTCCAGTTCCGCGTTCTCGCGCAACTTGGCCTGCAGCTTGGTCTGGGCCGCCGCGTTTTCTTCACGCTGCGACTTGAAGACCGTGTAATAGAGCCCGCCGGTCACCAGGAGCGCTCCCAGCACCAGAACTCCCAACAGCTTCACACCCGTTAGCTCGCCTAAATTCATGGTCGATCCGCCTTTACGACTTCGCCTTTGCGCAGGTCAGCGTGAATTGAAACGCCTGCATTTCCCGAATCGTGTCGTCCTGAAAGCTTTCCTTGATCTCGATGTTGCCGAAGTAGCCGGTCTTCTGCAGATTGGTGATCAGGTTGGCGACCGCGTCGCTCGACAGCGCCGTGCCGTCAATGGCGATGTTCGCGCCCTGGTCCTGCATGCTGTTCAGCCAGACCGCCTCGGTCCCGTTCACCGTATCGCCGATCATGGCCATGAGGCTGACCGGACCGGTCTGGTTGTTGCGCAACTGGTCGATGACATCCACGCGGCGCTTATAGGCGTCGGCCTGCCTCTGCCGCTCCATGTAGCGCGTCTTGATATCGGCCAGCTCGTGGTTCTTCTGGTCCGCCTTCGCCATCGACGCGGCAATTGATTTCTTTTCCCGGTCGAGCTGGTACCAGTACCCGCCGTTGACCAGGACAGCGATGATGAGAACCACCGCGATTTGCAGCATCGGGCCGCCCAGATTGCCGAGTTCAAAACTCGGCATGCTGATGGCTGGACCCTTCTTGCCCTTCGGTTTCGGAACCCCCAGCAGATTGATTCGGATCATAACTTTTCAAAACTCCTCAAGGCCAAACCCACTGCCACTGCCAACTGGCCCGCATTCTGTTCCACCAGTTGCGCCCCCGCGCCGTCGGCCGGAGCCAGCACCTTCTGGAACGGATTGAACAACTCGACTGGCATGGAGAACTCCTGCCGCAGCGCCTCTACCAGTCCCGGAACCTTGGCCGATCCACCCGCCAGGTAAATCTTCTCGATGTGCTCGCCCGCCGCGCTGGCGCGGAAAAAGTCGAAAGTCTTCTGAATCTCGAGCACGATGATTTCGGTGACCTGCTGCAGGATCGGCGTTTTCGCGTCGTCCTGCACCGTGCCCACCTTCTTGCCCAGCTTGAGTTGCTCGGCGTCGTCGAAACTGAGGTCCAGTTCCTTCTGCAGCGAGTCGGTGTACTGATGTCCGCCCACCGAAACGTCGCGCGGGAACAGGGGCGTGGTGCCCTTCACGATGTTGATGTTCATCACGCTCGCGCCCAGGTTAAGGAGGGCGACGACTTGGGTGGGAGCGGGCTCGTAATTGAACTCGTAGCAGTTCTGGAGAGCGAGGGCATCGATGTCCACAATAGCCGGAGTCTTGCCCGCCATCGAGAGTACGTTGGTGTAATTCAGAATCTTGTCCTTCTTGACCGCGACGAGCAGCACATCCATCTGCGGGCTGGTCGCGTCATCGGACAGGATCTGGTAGTCCAGGTTCACGTCGGCCAGATCGAAGGGAATGTGTTGCGCGGCTTCTTTCTCGATCGTGTCGGCGAGTTCCTGGTCGCTCATCGAGGGCAGCGAGATTTTCTTCACGATCACCGAGTGTCCGCTGACGGCGGTCGCCACCGCTTTCGATTTGATCTCGGTGGTGGCAAACAGCTTCGAGATCGCGCTCGACACCGTGCCCGAATCCACGATCATCGAATCGACCACGATATCGGGCGCGATCGGTTCCAGCCCGAGATGGGCCACTTCGATGCCGGTGCGCGTCTTCTTCAGTTCCACTGCCTTGATGCTTGAAGAGCCCACATCCAGACCAACGATCGTTTTCGCTCCAAACATGTTTCCGCCTTTATCGTCGCCGGCAATTCGCCGGCAAGATTCTTACTGTTGTCCCGCAGCCTTCGTCGCCGCCTTCGCTTTGTTCTTGGCGCGCGAATCGGATTCCATGGACTGCTCTTCCATCCACTGGTCCAGTTTCGATTTCTTGAAGCGCCAGCGATTGCCCAACTTGAAGGCCGGAATTTTCTGTTCGTTGACGTACTTGTACAAAGTGTCCGGACTCACTCCCAGATACTGCGAGGCCTGGCGAATGTTCATCACCTCTCGCGATTCGGTCATGGCGTTTTCTTTCGGCACAAGATTGAGCTTTCAACTCCATTTCTTTCTCACCAACGCCCGAGGAAATCTGGGAGATCTTGTCCTCGTACAATGCGCTCGAGTGAGTTTTGGTGTCCCGAGCATATCTCAAAGGGAAGCACGGCCCTCTCACCCGGAAATACCCGGTTTTGCTGGGTTTTTTGGGGTTTTTCTGGAATGGAATCAATTTGTAGTTGCAGTGGATGTCTATAACTTGTATTCAGTAGAGCAATGAATACAATATATTGCGCTTTACCCCGCCAGCATCCTGCCGTCACCGCAGAGGGTGTAACCAAGGTACTAGAGACGGTACGGAGGTACTGGCACGGCCGCGCAAGTCATTGAAAGCGCAACTCCGAAACGCACATGCCTCGTCGATAAAACGCGCCTCCCTGCCCACATTTCCTATTGCAATTTCATCTTTATTTTGCAATTTCATCGGGCCATCGCGCCGCAGCTTGCTGCATCTCAGCGTGCTGCGCCTTCGGACCGCAGGCGTCACTCACTGGCCGAGTTTTCACCGCCGCAACCCCACATGCGCAGACCTGACCATGGGCCGCATTCTCCCCGATGGATCACCCGCACTCCGTGAGCCGCATCACTTCTTCTTTTTGCGCATTCCATTAGGCTGATCGGTCTTCCCAACATTCGTCTTTCAGGAGCACCTATGAAACTCCTCGTCATCGGTTCCGGCATGATGGGTTCTGCCGCTGCTTACGATATGGCTTGCCAAAATCAGGTCGATTCCGTCACTCTCGCCGATAGCAATCTGAAGCTCGCCCGTGATGTTGCCGCTCGCGTGAACCGCATCAGCGGCGAAAAGAAAGTCCGCGCAGTCGCCCTCGATGCGTCCCGGGAGAAGGATGCCGCGCGTCTCATGAAGGGTCATGATGGAGCGCTTTCCGCAGTTCCCTACTTTTTGAATCTCGGACTCGCACAGGCCGCCATCACCGCTGGCTGCCACTTCGCCGATCTCGGAGGCAACAATACCGTGGTTCGCCAGGAACTGGCGCTCGCGAAGAAAGCGGAGAAGAAAAATGTCGCGCTCGCGCCCGATTGCGGCCTTTCGCCCGGCATGGCTTCCATTCTAGGAGGCGAACTGGTCTGTCGCCTCGATGGCCGCGCCGATGCGCTTAAACTCTATGTCGGCGGGCTGCCCGAAAATCCCAAGCCGCCGTTTCACTACCAGCTCGTTTTTTCGGTCGAAGGCCTGATCAACGAGTTCGTCGAGCCGGCGCGGATTTTGCGCAAGGGCAAGCTCACGATCATCGAGCCGCTCACCGAGCCGGAAGAATTTCACATCGACGGTTTCCCTGCCCTGGTTGCCTTCCAGACTTCAGGTGGAACTTCCACCATGCCTGAGACATTCGAGGGCCGCGTCGGCGAGTGCTTCGAGAAAACGCTGCGTTATCCCGGACACTACGACATGCTCTGCGAGTTGAAAGAGCTGGGCCTGTTTTCGAAGGAGAAAATCCGCGTTGATGGCGCGGAGGTTTCGCCGCGCGCCGTGCTGTCGAAAATCTTCGAAGGCAAATTTGCGGGGAAGGGTCCGGACGTTTGCATCATGCGGCTCGAAGCCCACGAATCCATTAAAGCTCCCGGCGTGCGCGGCTTGTTGGGAGGCAAACTCAAAGGGCGAGTCGCCAGTTTCACCATGGTCGACCATTACGATCCCAAGACTGACATGAGCGCGATGATGCGAACGACGGCCTTTCCCGCGTCGATTGTGCTGCAGATGATGTGCTCCGGCGCCATCGAAAAACGCGGAGCCGTTCTGCAGGAGCGTGACGTGCCCGCAGAGGCATTCCTGGAAGAAATCAAACGGAGAGGGATTAAGATCGACTACAAGATCGAGTAGCAAGCATTTCCATTGAATCAATAACCGCCGCCTGACGACCGGCGACCGGCGACGAAAAGCGCTCAGGGTCTTGCAACTTCTACTGCGTCTCTCCGACCGCCGTAATCTTCGAGTCCGTCCGAAACTTCTTGTAGTCGCGGAACGTCATGTCGATATCTTCGTTGTAATTCTTCACCAGCGCCAGACGGACGTCCGCCTGCACGGCGAGATGTTTCGGGAGCCATACCTCGTCATTGATTTTCGTCTGCTGCGCCACGATGCGCGCTCCCTTGTGCAGACGCGCAATCAACAACCCAATCGACACCGTGTCGATCGAGGTGATGTTCATCTTCATCCATTGCCCTTCGGCTTTATCGATCCACATCCGGCCTTTGAACTTGCTGAGCATTTTGGTCGAGCGCTCTTTCGGCTGATAGCCGGGGCGAGGCTCGCCGTCGATCACCCATGTGTCGCGGCCGTCGATTTCTTCCGAGCTAATCAGCCGGAAGTTGAACGCGTCGGCGACCTCGAGCACGAACTTGCGCGCTTCTATGCGATCCTTCTCTTCTTTCTCCAGCCGCTTCCGCCGGTCGCCGTCCGACTCGTTTTTGCGTTTGTCAGTGATCTTCTGAATCCTTTCTTCTTCTTTCTTCGCTTCTTCGGCCGAGAGCGGCTTGTCGTCTTTGGCAATCAGCCGCTCGATCGTTTCGCCGTAAATGTTCAGAACTTCGCGCGTCCGGATCTCGACCTTCTTTATCTGACCGTTCCCATCGAGCGTGTGTTCTTCTTCCCGCTCGATATAGGTGTAGTCGCGCAGGCGCTTCTCATTCTCGACTTCCCTGTCCTGCGCATAGCGCAGCAGCTCGCGGATTTGTTCTTGAGGAACCGTGCCCGAAGCATCGGGCGCCAGAGTGATCGGCACGGAGACCGCACGGGTCGAAAGAGATTCAGAAGCAGCGGAATTTGTCTGTATCGGCTCCTGCGACAGCGCAAGTAAAGAGAAGAGAACTACGGTGGACAGATGGGAGCAGAGACGCATGCCGATGATACGTATTGTAAGGATTCTAAAGTTCCCCGTGAGAGATTCGCACTGAGAGAAGAACTATTTTTTCACCGCCCGCTCCAGGACCTCAGCCCGAAACAGTCGCCCATCCACGCGGTGCAGCCGCTTGGCCTGCGCGGTCGTGATCAGCTTGGTATGCGGAATGATCAGCAGATATTCGGCCACGAACCAGACTGGCTTTTCGGTCGTCATCCACTCGAGGTGATCGAAGCGCTCCATCGGCACAGGCCGCGAAAACGTGCGCAGCGTCCGCTCTCCGCGCAAATTGAAGTAGATGTTGAAATAGCTCATTGCCAGCTCGCGCAGCGAGCGGTAGACCGGTTCGCGAAAACGGCAGCCGGTGAAATTCGACTTCGCGACCACGCCCCAGCACCCATCAACTTTGTAGATGGCAAGCACATGGTCGGTATCGTGCTCCGCCTCGAGATCCCAAATCAGCGCCGGATACCCATTCATTCGCAGAGCCGCTGCCGCAAACAGCGCTCCCTCGTAGCAGTGCGCTGTATTCTCACGCAGGACGCGCCGCGGAGACCACGCGGTATCTTCCAGGTGGTAAGGCATGGCATCCAGCAACCGCTGAATACCGTAGGGTGTTTTGAGCGAGCGCAGCTTGCGGACTTCAGAGGGGGCAAAGCCCCAAGAGTCAGTTCTCATGTTCATGATTCGATGTGAATTGAAAGTAGCAGGAGACAATCGGATTGGAAATAAGGAGGAAGGTTCGCGAGCTGCGGCGGAGCAGACGCCACCGCTTCGAAAGATTCCTCTTACGAACCTGGTTTTTCCCGGTTACTAACGTTACCCTGCGAGCGCTGTCAGATCACTGAACCAATTCTTAGATCGTCCTAATCTGCTCACAAATGAGTACGACTCCTCTTAAATGGCGTCCCTCGCTCTCTGTTGTTTGCTTCAGGATCGCCGTCGTGATGTTTACTTTGCTCACGGTTTTCCTTTCCCGAACGTCCCTGTCAGCCCAGGAGGTCCAGGAGGAATCGCACCGCAAGGTAGTGCAAAAGGTGGCACCAGGCTATCCTCCCATCGCGAGGACGCTGAAGCTCGCCGGAACGGTGCGAGTGGAGGCCAAAGTCGCCGCGGGAGGTAAAGTAGTGTCCACTATGGTGCTTGGTGGACATCCGGTGCTGGCACAGGCTGCGATGGAAGCAGTTCGGCAGTGGCGTTATGAAGCGGCGGGGCAAACGACCAACGAAGTGGCCATCATAACGTTCCGGCCTTGACGGACGCCGATCCCAACTGCAACATTTCCGCCAACTCGCGCGGCCCATCCACCAACACATCTGGCGTCACTTCCTGAAGTGTGTGCGGAGCGAAGCCATAAGTCACTCCACACGTCCACATGCCTGAGTTGCGCCCTGTCTGCATGTCGATGGACGAATCTCCAATCATCAGCGCCTCGGCCGCCGAAACGCCCGTCTCGCGCAGGATGGTCTCTGCCCCCAGCGGATCCGGCTTCTTCGTCGGAAAGCTGTTGCCGCCATAGACACGCACGAAGTATTGACCGAGTCCCATCGCGGCGACGATATCCCGCGACGGATTCACCGGCTTATTCGACAGCACCGCCATCAGCCGTTGCGTGTGGGGCGGACACTCCTGTCCGCCACCGTTTGCAGCGTGCGCCAAGCCCGCTAAGACCTCGGGAATCCCGTCGTATACCGTAGTGTGATCGAGCTTGTGCAGCCGGTAGTAACCCAGGAAGTATTCCAGAGCGCTATGGAAAAAGGGCTCGGCGTCGCTAATGCCATCGGCGGCCAGTGCCCTCCGCACTAGCGCCGGCGCGCCGTCGCCCACGTAGCTGGCGATGACATCGCCGTCCAGTTCGGGCTTCTGAAAATGCCGCAGCATTGCGTTCACCGAATGAATCAGGTCCAGCCGAGAATCAATCAGTGTCCCATCCAGATCAAATATAAGGAGGCGAATCTTGCGCGGATCAAAGGGCTTAAAAAAACGAATCATGAGCTTTCAGGATAAATGATGGGAGGTCAGAGGACAGAGGTTAGAGGCCAGATTGCAGAAGTACAACCGTCCCGGTACAGGCCTTGCCCGTTTTCGAATGGTTTTGCCTATGCCATCTAACCTCTGAGCTCTGCAATCTCCTTTGCAATCGCTGTTCACCAATAGCCCTTCCCGATTTACAATAAAACCCGGCAAAGCGCTACCGGGGTGGATCGCAAAGCATGGCCACGACCAAAGTGAATCCCAAGCTCGGGGAAAACGCTCAAAAGAGAACGTCAAAGAACTACCAGGGCCTGACCAGCCAGCAACTGGTCGACGGCTATCGCATCATGTTCGCCTCGCGGCGCATTGACGACCGCGAAATCCTGCTCAAGCGCCAGCAGAAGGTGTTTTTCCAGATTTCCGGCGCCGGGCATGAAGCCGTCGGGGTGGCAGCCTGCTACGCGCTCAAGACAAATTACGACTGGTTTTTCCCCTATTACCGCGACCGCGCGCTTTGCCTCGGATTGGGCGCCACGCCCTACGAAATGCTGCTTGGTGCGGTAGGCGCCGCCGACGATCCCAGTTCCGGCGGGCGGCAGATGCCTTCGCACTGGGCCTATAAGCGGCTCAATGTGGTCACGCAATCCTCATGTACCGGAACCCAGGTTCTTCACGCAGTCGGTTGCGCTGAAGCCGGACGTTATTTCTCGCAACATCCGAACGCCGCCCGCAAGGCCGACGGCGACTATCGCCAGTTCAAAGACGTTCAATTCCACGGCGACGAGATCAGCTATGTTTCGGTCGGCGACGGCACCACCAGCGAAGGCGAATTCTGGGAGGCGCTGAACACGGCCTCCAACCGCCGCCTGCCCGTCATCTTCTGCGTGCAAGACAACGGCTACGCCATTTCGGTCCCGGTCGAGGTCGGAACGGCGGGCGGCAACATCTCGCGTCTCGTCTCAGGATTTCCCAACTTCCATTTCGAGGAGATTGACGGCACCGATCCGGTAGTCGCCTATGCCGCGTTCCGCCGCGCCGCCGAGCACTGCCGCTCCGGCAACGGGCCTGCCTTTGTGCACGCGCACGTGATCCGTCCTTATTCGCATTCGCTCTCTGACGACGAGCGGCTTTACCGTCCTGAGATTGAGCGGCAGCGCGATGCCACCCGCGACCCCGTCCCGCGCCTGCAGATGTTCCTGCTGCGCGAAGGCATCCTCGATGAAGAGGGCATCAACAAGATCGAGAAGGAAGTCGAAGAACAAATCCAGGCCGACGCCGACCGCGCTCTCGAAGCGGCGATCCCGCAGCCTGACACGATCTACAACTTCGTCTACTCGCCCGATCTCGATCCCGCGTCCGCCGCGTTCGACCGGCATCCGGCATTTGCCGCGCCGGAAGCGACTTCCGAGGGCAAGCGACCGGCCGCCTCCGCGCCCAAGACGATGGCCGATCTGATCAACGCCACCTTGCGCGACGAGATGCGCCGCGACGAGCGCATTGTCATGTTCGGCGAAGATGTCGCCGACGCCAGCCGCGAAGAATATCTAAAGCAGAAGCTCATCAAAGGTAAAGGCGGAGTCTTCAAGCTCACCTCCGGCCTGCAATCCGAATTCGGCAGCGATCGCGTCTTCAATTCTCCGCTCGCCGAAGCCAACATTGTCGGCCGTGCGATCGGCATGGCGGTACGCGGGCTCAAGCCGGTGGTCGAGATCCAGTTCTTCGACTACATCTGGCCCGCGATGATGCAACTGCGCGACGAACTGCCGCTCATGCGCTGGCGCTCGAATAACGCTTTCTCGTCGCCGCTGGTTGTGCGCGTTGCCATCGGCGGCTACCTTACCGGAGGCGCCATCTACCATTCGCAATGCGGCGAGAGCATCTTCACGCACACCCCGGGCATGCGCGTCGTGTTCCCATCGAACGCGCTGGACGCGGCTGGCTTGCTGCGCACGGCGATCCGTTGCGACGACCCGGTTCTATTCCTCGAGCACAAGCGGCTATACCGCGAGACCTTCGGACGCTCGCCTTACCCGGGACCGGATTTCATGGTTCCGTTTGGCAAAGCCAAGGTGGTGCAGCACGGAACGGATCTGACCGTAATTACCTATGGAGCGGTCGTTCCGCGCGCTCTTCAGGCCGCACAGAAGATCGAGCGCGAGCACCATGTCAGCGTCGAGCTGATTGACCTGCGCTGCCTTAATCCGTTCGACTGGGATGCGATCGCCGCTTCGGTGAAGAAAACCAACCGCGCGCTCATCGCCTACGAAGATTCCTTGAGCTGGGGATATGGAGCCGAGATCGCGGCCCGCATCGCCGACCAGCTCTTCCATCACCTGGACGCGCCCGTAAAACGAATCGCCGCAACCGACACGTTCATCGCCTATCAGCCGATTCTGGAAGACGCGATTCTGCCGCAAGCCAGCGATCTGTACCGGGCGATGAAGGAACTGGCAGAATTCTAGAAGAGCGGTTCTCAGTTCTCGGTTGTCAGTTCTGAGTTTCAGTTGTCGGTTTCGATCCCTGCTTTAATACTGCGATCCAACCCCGGGCGACACAATACAATCTCATGTACTTTCTCGCAGGCGGAGGTGAGCCTATGACATTTCCAGCACTTGAACAGCTGCTGCCGGCGGCGCTTTTGATGATGCGGTTGATGGTAGGCGCGATCTTCATCACCAGCGGATGGGCTCATCTGACCAAAGCGGAGGAGCGGGCAAAGAGCATCGGGATGAGCAAGAGCTTCACGCTCTTTCTTGGAGCCGCGGAACTGGCCGGCAGTCTGGGCGTGGTTTTTGGAGTCCTCACGCAACTGGCCGCGCTTGGGCTCATTCTGCTTATGGTGGGCGCGATCTACAAAAAGATCGCGGTGTGGCACACGGGCTTTTGGGGAGAAAAGGCATCCGGATGGCACTACGACCTGATGCTGGTGACGATGAATCTGGTAATTGCTGCCACGAATGGCGGAGCCTATGTGCTGATGAAGTAGCTGGGGAATTCCGAGTGTCCAAGACTGCAAGTCTTGCCCATTCAATTCACGCAACTCTTGCCCGGTTCACGCCGCAGTAAAAATTCTTCCTCCCGCGCAGTCGTGGAACTCATCTTTATTTGTTTTTCGGCGTTGTCGGCAGCATCGTGGCTTTGGCATAAAGCCTGCTTCCATCTAGTGACTTAGCGACTTCTGAAGTCGTACGGAAGAGGACGCGGCAATGCATATCCGTGGCGCTCAACTAAATCCCGCTCTTCAGTTCGATGCGGTATGCGCGGCGCAACGGGCAGAAGCGAAACGAGAGGCTGCGGCCACTCGCAGAAAGCTGACGGAAGCGGCCTCGAAGCTGCGCGGCGGCGGAGTCGAGAACATCTGGGATGTATGGGCGAGACAGGAAAATTCGGAAGACCACCCGAGCAAGAAAAAGAATCAGCAGACGTTCGGAGAGTTGCTGGCATCGTTCCTGATGCGGTAGTTTCAGCGCGAGACAACTGCGATTGTTCCGGCATGTCCGCCAACAGCTTTTCTCGTCCGCTAGCTTTTCGGTTTTCTCGCGCCGCCGCCGGAGCGGCCGAAGTTGAATCCCCACGGGCCGCCTCCGAAGCAGGCGAGGGCGAAGGCAATCGTTGCAACCGCCATCGGGAACTCGTAACCTCCCTGCCCCGTCAGTCCATTCTTGAAGTGGATTTTCCAGATCGCCACGCACATCTCGATCACGAATGCGACCGAGAAAAAGCGCGCGAACAGGCCGAGGACAATGGCGATGCCGCCAAAGAATTCCGTGCCGGTCGAAAGGTATGCCATCCAGCGCGGCAGGCCGAGCGAGCCGACCATATCCATGTGGTGATGAAATCCGCCAAAGACCTTGTGATAGCCATGCGCAATCAGGATTACGCCGAGGACGATACGCATGACGAGCAGTGCAAATGGCTGAAAGCGGTTCAAGAAATCGAGATTCATATGACGCCTCCGTAGCGGAAAGATTACGGTAGCAGAACCGCGAGCGGACGATGCCGTCGGGAATCTACGAAGACAAGAGCAATGCACGTAAGGCAGAGGTCCTTCGACTACGCGGCTCTGCAACCGCCGCTCCGCTCAGGATGACAAGAAAGAGAAATTCGGATCGCTGCTCACCACTCGTTATACGGCTTTCCGTTGCTGCCGGTACGGCTCGATCCGCTTTTCACGGCGAAGACGCCGCCTTCGGTCTGCCCGATCGCCATGATCGTGGTTTCGTCTTCCTCAACTTCCCACGTATTGGAGCCGGTGATATCGTCGGGAACTTTTTCGATATAGCCGGCCGCTTTCAGGTCGTCAAGAGACTTGGGAGCTTTCTGCTTGTCGAGCGTGTACTGATAGATGACGCGATTGAGCGTTTCCAGATTGGTGTGGAAATTATCTTCGCGCGCGCGCCGGATGCTGCCGCTGTAGATCGGCATTGCCATCCCCAGAAGGATGACCATTACGGTAATCGCGACCATCATTTCGATGAGCGTGAAACCGCGGCTGCCGTGTTGCATTCTGCGTTTCATTTCCCCGAGACCGGACCCGTCCCATAGCTGGAATATGCTTGGCCGTCGCTGCCGGGCTGGTCAGACCCGCTGTGGACCGAAATAATGCCCGGCTCGTTCGGATCGGTGGCCTTCTCGCTATCTTCCATTTCAGTCTGCCAGGTTGTCGCGCTGCCGGTAATGTCTTCGGGAAGGAACTTCAGATAGCCCGCGTCCACCAGATCCTGCAGTTGCTGCGGAGCCTTTTTCTTGTCGAGCGAATATTCCTGGATCAGCTTATTGAGCGTCACCACGTCGTTGCGCAGCTTGGCTTCCTTGGAGCGCGTGATGCTCTGGTTGTACATCGGGATGGCGAGCGCCATGAGCACGCCCATGATGACGATGACAATCATCATTTCCATCAGCGTGAACCCCCGCATCTTCCTTGCGGAGGACGCACGCGCTTTCGACTTGGACGTGATCTTCATTAGCTTGGCTGCGGTTCCCTACCAGTCCTTATATTTTGTGCCGTCCAGACCGGTGCCCAGCGACTTGCTATAGACGTCGAACACGTTCTGCTCGCCCCATGAATCGGAGTCCGGATCGTCCTGCATGGAGCGCAATCCCCATTCATCTTTTCCGGTCATGGGATCGACGGGAATCTTGCGCAGGAACTTCAGTTTCTTGCCGCCGACGTCAACGCCTTTGACGAGCGTATCGAGGTCGGGCGGATAACCTTCACTGCCGACTTTGATCTGGAATCCGCCCAGGTCGGCGGCCGCTTTATAACGGTCAATCGAGTCGCGCAAGGTCCACAATGCCTGACGAAGCTCGTGCTCGTTTTCTCTCCGGATGGTGACGCGGGCGAGCGGCACCGCCATTCCGGTCAGGATGATGAGGATGGTAGTGGCGACAATCAACTCGATCAGCGTAAAGCCGCGCTGGTTCGAGTTGCCTTGTGCTTTCCGTCGTTTTGCCGACCGGTTCATAAGGTCACGTCATTTCGATGCAGGCCGCGTCTCGACCTGCTATTTCTGAATCGTGATGGCGGCTTGCGCGCCATTCATCGAGATCGGCAGCATGTTGGGATCGTAGGCCCCGCCGCGCGTGATGGTCAGCGCCGACTGGCCCGATGCCTTGGCCATGAAGGTCAGCGTCACCACCGCTCCCTGACCGGAAATGCCACCCACACCCGGAGGGCGCGATGCCGTGACCTGCAACGTGCCGGTTTGCGGATCGTCGCGATGAACAAGGGCGACCGCCTGGCCGTCCTGCGAGAGGAATCCTCCATTAGAGACGTTCACCACCGACAACTGATTGGGATCGTAATTGAGCTGAACCGGGACCTCGTACACATTCTTGCCGCCCGTCATCATCACGTTCACCGTGAAGGTCGAGCCTTTCGCCAGGTTCAGCGTCGACGGATCAAACAGGAACGCTCCGCTTGCCGGGAGATTGGCCGCCGGCGAATTCGCTACCGGTAAAGACACATTCTGGGGCGCAAGACCATTCGGAGCCATAGCCGCCCGTTGCGGCGCCATATTTGGCGGGGCCGGAGCCTGCTGCATCATGCCCTGCGGATTTGTTTGTGGAGCAGGAGCGGGAGGCTGTGCGGCGGGCGTTGTCCCGGGCGTAGTGGCTGCCGGCGCGGTTCCCGGAGCAGCCAGCTTCGCGCTCGTATGGCGCAATGAAATCGCATTGGCCGTCCCTACATCGAGCAGATCGCCGCCATGTGGAAATTCCGGAGCGCGAATAATATGCGGAACCAGAACGAAGATGAGTTCCTGTTGCGAATGATCGGAAGTGTCCTGAGAGAACAGGTATTTCAGAATGGGAATGTTGGCGAGACCGGGAATACCCGTCAAGGATTTTGTCCGCGAATCTTCCATCATGCCGCCCAGCACGCTCACCTCACCATCTTTCAGGCGGATCTCGTGTTCGATCTTGCGCTGGCCGATGACCGGCTGGCTGATGCCGCCGATGCTCGCGTAGGAGTCCACTTCGGAGACATCCATCGTCAACTTCAAGGAAATTTCTCCACCCGCATGCACGCGTGGAGTGACGTCGATGTTCACGCCGACGTCGAGGTATTGAAACTGGGTATTGACCAGCGGGTTGATGCCAACGCCGCCGATGCCGGGCTGGAACGATCCGGTCGCCACCGGCACGCGTTCGCCGATCTTCAATGTGGCCTTCTGGCCATCCAGCGCGCGGATCTGCGGGTTCTGCAAAACTTTGGTGTCGCTATCCGCCATTAACGCCGTCGCTGTAGCCTGCGGGATGGTGACCTGGAAATCGGTTGCGTTTAGGTTGGCGAGCGAATTCAGGTTGATGCCGTTCGAGGACGTGCTCGAGGTGGTGCTCGTGGTCGTCGTACTCGTCGTGCCAGTCGTGTTGACGTTGGGCTGCAACTGCACGGAAATACTGGTCGGGGGGTTGATGCCGAGGGTATGTGACTTGTCGCGGCTGACCTGCATGACCGAAACGTCGATCATGACTTCCGGTTTCGCCTTGTCGAGATCGTCCACCAGTTTTTGCGCCAGAGCCACCTGGTCAGGTGTGCCACGCACCACGATCGCTCCTTGCGAGGGCAGTTGCTGAATCCTGCTCACCTCGAGGATGGTGCGCATCGCGTTGACGACGTCCTGCAATTCGGTCGGGAGCGAAAGATTGGAAAGATAAAAAGTTTTGATGACGTTTTGTTCCAGCTCTTTCCGTTTTGCAGGATTGTCTTGCGCGACAAAGATCGTGTTGGGCGTGACCGGGCGCCAGAAAGTCTTGGTCTCAAAGGAAATGACTTCGAGCGCTTCTTCCAGCGTGACTCCGTTCAACTCGATGCGCACTTGCTTGGGCGTGTAATCGGGATCGAACAGAACGTTGATGCCTGCCAGCTTGCCCACCGTCTCGTAGATGACGTTGGTTTTGTCGGTCGCCTTCAGAGTGATGGGAACATTCGAGATAGGAGCCAGTTCGACCGGTCCCTGCGCTGATTCCAGGCGCCTCCGCAAAGCGGTTGTGCCCGGCGAAAGGGCTTGCGGCTGCGGGTTCTGGGCCTCGTGGATCATCTGCTGCACGCGTCGCAGTTCCTGCTGCGCGATGAATGAGGAGGCATCGATCTGGACTGCTTTTTCAAACTCGGCTCTTGCGTCTTCCAGCTTGCCCGCGTCCCGCAAAAGCTGGCCATTATGGATGTGCGCCGCACCCGCCAGGAACCGGTTGCGCTCGAATGCCGTGCGATAGCGCAGATCTTTGGGCTTCAGATCATAAGCTTGTTTGAAATATTCGTAGGCTTTTTCGTAATCCTGCCGGGCCTGCGCATCAGCGCCTTTTTCGTAGAGGGCCTTGGCAGAGTCTTTGTCCTTTCCTACGGAATTCAGACATAACGACACCACCAGCAGCATGGATAGAGCCGGACGCATCAGGCGCATCATTGCACGGTCCTCAAAAAGAAATTCTCGGTCCGGTCGTCACCGGACATTGCACTCAACCAGCGCAAAAACCCCACGCGTCGCCCCTCCACCCGGAGTTCCGGGACAAAGCGGGACAAACGCGCTCTTTCTTCGCAAAAAGTACCGGAAAATCGGATTATAGCATCGCCTCAAGTGGCTCCCGAAGTGATTGGTAGTGTGATGTTTACACTCATTAGTACCTGTACTGAAGGTGCGAGAGCGGTCGCGGGTCATGCGTACCTGGTTGCCCCTAACGGCTGACCGCCGAAAGACCCCCATAAGCACTGACCTGTCACCCGTGACCAGTCCTTTGCGTCCAAATACGTGCTAACTTCATAAGTTACCAATGCCGAAGCAGAGCACCCACCAGACCCAGTCCAACCGTGAGAAGAACCCTCGCCGGCAACCCACCGCTGCCGGCGAACGAGACGCCGCCGTCAATAGGAACGCGAGCCATAACTATTTCTTGCTCGAAAAATTAGAGGCCGGAATCGCCCTGACGGGTACCGAAGTCAAGTCCATCCGCTCCGGCAAAGCCAACCTCAAGGACGCCTATGGCTTGGTCAAAGACAACGAGCTCTGGCTGCTCAACTGCCACATCAGTCCGTACGAGCATGGCAGCTATTCGAACCATGCCGCGGTACGCACCCGCAAATTGCTCGTGCACCGAGAAGAGATTCGCAAGCTGATCGGCAAAACCCAGCAAAAGGGACTGACCCTGATCCCCACCCGAATCTATTTCAAAGGCGGCAAAGTAAAGGTTGAACTTGCCCTGGCTAAAGGCAAGCAACAATGGGACAAACGCGAAACCGAACGCCGCCGTACGGCGGACAAGGAAGCGCGCGAAGCAATTGCCCGATCCCGCAAAGCGTAGGCTCGTGTGGTGCGACCAAGGCGAGCCGTTATCAGGATCAGCCCAGGCGGGAAATGTGGCCGCGAGGCAGCGCTCGCTTGCACAGTCCCTGCCACACCGTGGATACTGAACTCACTCTACCTATGAACATAACCCTGTCTGCTTCCGCTCCTGCTGAACTCGAAACTGATTGCCTCGTAGCCGTCGTCCTTGACCACGGCGATAAGAATTCCCCCGACAAGAAGCCCGTGGCCGAAGTTGCCCTTTCTGATAAAGGGCTGCGCGCCGCCGCCCAGGACGTCATCGCATCCGGCGAAGTGACCGGGAAGGTTTTCGAGACGACGCTGCTGCATCATCCTGCTGGACTCAAAGCCAAACGCCTGCTTCTGATTGGCGGCGGGAGATCCGAGACGTTCTCGGCGTCCGATCTGCGCAAGTTGGCGGGAGCGACCGTCCGCACGCTGAAAGCAAAAAGCGTCCGCAACTTTGCCTTCGTCGTGCCGGAGACTGCCGTTCCGGCGCCGGACGGCGCTCGCGCCATCGTCGAAGGCGCGATCGTTGGTACCTTCGAGCCCGGCTACTACAAGAGCGACCGCAAGAATGACGATGCGAAGATCGATTCCCTCACCATCCTCGCGCAGGGCGACTCCAGGGCGTTGCAAACTGCGCTGGACGCCGGACGAATCGTGGCGGAATCGCAGAACTTCACCCGCGATCTCGTCAACGAACCTTCCAACCTGATGACACCGACGATTCTCGCCGAGCGTGCCCGCAAGCTGGCGTCGGAGGTCGGGCTGGGTTGCGAAATTCTTGGTGCCGACAAAATCAGAGAATTGAAGATGGGCGCGTTCTGGGGAGTCGCGCAAGGCTCCGACGAGCCGCCTGCATTGATCGTGCTGCGCTACCACCCGGCGGGAGCGCCCGCGAATATTCACATCGGGCTGGTCGGCAAAGGAATTACGTTCGACACGGGCGGCATTTCGATCAAGCCCGCCGACGGCATGGAGAAGATGAAGTACGATATGGCCGGCGGCGCGACCATGATCGGCGCCATGCGCGCTATCGCCTTGCTGAAGCCGAAGGTCAAAGTCACGGCCGTTATTCTCGCTACGGAAAACATGCCTTCGGGCAAGGCCCAGAAGCCGGGCGACGTCCAGTTCGCCATGTCCGGCAAGTCAATCGAGATCATCAACACCGATGCCGAAGGACGACTGGTCCTCGCCGACGGCCTCTACTACGCGCGCCAGCTTGGCTGCACGCATCTCGTTGACGCCGCCACGCTGACCGGTGCCGTAGTCGTCGCGCTCGGCTATGTGAATGCCGGAATCTTCGCCAGCGACGACCAGATGTACGACCGTTTCGCGCAAGCCCTGAATCAGGCCGGCGAAAAAATGTGGCGCATGCCGCTCGACGACGAATATAAAGACCTGATCAAATCGAACATTGCCGACATGGCGAACGCCGGCGCCCGCTACGGAGGCGCCATCTTCGCGGCTATGTTCCTCAAGGAATTTGTCGAAGATACTCCGTGGATTCACCTCGACATCGCCGGCACCGCGTGGATGGAAGAGCAGAAACCGTGGATCGCGAAAGGCCCGTCGGGGATCGCGCTCCGCAGTTTGGTGGAGTTTGTGAAGGGATGGGGCGCGTAGTTTTTCGCGACCGCAATATCTCTATCAACGCCCTTATCGTAGAGACGCAGCTTGCTGCGTCTCGTTTTTCTTCTTGCGCTGAGCGGATGTTTTTCGGCCCTCGCCATTGGGGCCTGTTTCATAACCGCGCCGTGACGAAAGATCTGGCGGGCCCGAAATCGAGCCTGCGAGTCGCATAAACTTCTTCTGCGGCTTCTCTCTTCTCGCCTTCATTGCTGTGCACCCTTCCTTGCTTAGGTTTTATGATAAGGATATCGGCATTTTTCGATGGATCTTCCGGCAAAAATCCGTTCCCTGCCCACCTCCCCCGGCGTGTACCTCTACAAGAACGCCGAAGGCGAAGTCATCTACGTGGGCAAGGCGAAGAATCTGCGCTCGCGCGTCTCCTCTTATTTTCATCAGGGACGATGGGAGGACGCCAAGACCGGGACGCTGGTGCGCGAGGCCGTGGATGTCGATTACATCGTCGTCGCCAATAATCAGGAAGCGCTCGCGCTCGAAAACCACCTCATCAAGCAGAAGAAGCCGCGCTTCAACATTCTGCTGCGCGACGACAAAACTTATCCTTACATCAAGCTCACGCTCGGCGAGCGCTCTCCGCGCGTCTACGTCACCCGCCGTCTGCGCAAGGATGGCAGTGCATATTACGGGCCGTACTTCCCTGCCAATCTCGCCTATCGCATTGTCGACCTAATTCATCGTCATTTCTGCATCCCATCGTGCAAGGTCGATCTCACGCGCTTCCATCCGCGGCCCTGTCTGCAGTACTACATCAAGCGCTGTCTCGGGCCCTGTGTGAAGGACCTGACTACTCCAGAGATTTATGCCGAAGCGGTACGGGACGTGAAGCTTTTTCTCGAAGGCCGCCAGACCGATCTGGTGAAATCCTTGCGCGAGCGGATGGCGGAAGCCTCGGCCGTGGAGGAGTTCGAGCGCGCCGCCAAGTATCGCGATCTGATTTCGACCGTCGAGCAGTTGCAGGAAAAGCAGCGCATCGCCGCCACCGAGGGCGACGATGCCGACGTCTTCGGCTATCACTACGAAAACGAGATGCTGGCCGTCAATCTGTTCCACATGCGAGGGGGGCGCGTTCTCGACCGGCGAGAGTTTTTCTGGGAAGACCTGCCGGAGCTGGATTCCACCCAGGATGTGTGGGCTCGGGGCTCGGCCCCGAGCAGGGCGGGGCAGAGCCCTGCCACCACACGAGAGGAGGAGTTTCATCCCGGCGAATTTTTTTCCTCGTTGCTCAGCCAGCTCTATCTGGGACAGCCTTACGTCCCCCGCAACATCTACCTCCCGGTCGATTTCGAAGACCGTGCCGAACTCGAAGACGCCCTCAGCGAACAACTCGCGGGCGAGGGCGGACGCGCCACACGCGTTCACATTATGGTTCCGCAGCGCGGTGACAAACGCGAACTGATCGACCTCGCCGGGAATAACGCGAAGCAATCCTACGACCAGCGCTTCCGCGTTCTGAAACCCAATGGGCGCGCAATTGCCGAGGCTCTCCAGGATGCCCTCGCATTGCCCGAGCTGCCCAAGCGCATCGAGTGCTTCGACATCTCTCACATTCAAGGAGCGGAGACGGTTGCTTCGATGGTCGTGTGGGAAGACGGCAAGATGAAGAAGTCGGACTATCGCAAGTTCATCATCAAGACCGTCGAGGGAGTGGACGATTTCGCGTCCATGCGCGAAGTCGTAACGCGCCGCTACAAGCGGCTGTGCGAAGAAAAAAAACCACTGCCCAGTCTCATCCTGATTGACGGCGGACTCGGCCAGCTGCACGCGGCCGCCGAAGCGCTGGAAGCGCTGGAGATCATCAACCAGCCGCTCGCCTCAATCGCCAAACGCGAAGAGATCATTTACGTCTACGGACAGGAAGACGACCCGGTCGTGCTCGATCATCACTCGCCCGTGCTGCATCTAGTGCAACTCATCCGCGACGAGGCGCACCGTTTCGCCGTGACCTTCCATCGCAAACGCCGCCAGATTCGCGACCGCGCCACCGAACTCCGAGAAATTCCCGGCGTCGGCGAGTCGACCACGCGCCGCCTCCTTGAACATTTCGGCAGCCTGCAGGCCGTGAAGCAAGCCGATGTGGCCGCCTTGTCGGCGGTCGTAACGAAGTCCCAAGCGGAAGCCATCCTCGGCCACTTCGGCAAGATGGTTTGAGAAGTTTCGTGTTGCAGACAAAACCAAACCGGCGGGGTCGGTCGGAATTTACTCTGAACACTGTATACGCAATATGTAAATTCCGAGTGAATGTCCGCCCTTACGCAAGTTGAGGGGTTGACAGTCAGGGCGACAGCGGTAAACTCATTGCGCCGGAACTGAACACTGGACAATGGGTTCGGATCCCCG
>JBELAC010000048.1:0-24283 GCA_049509215.1 Terriglobales bacterium | reverse complement strand
CAATCTGCCGCAGCATCGTCACGATTTGCTCTGGCTTGTACCTCTGGATGGGCATGACCTGCTTTTCCTCCAAGTGGATTCTCTCTCATTCCACCTGGCACAAATTTCGCCGGTCAGGTCAGAGCTGTCACGTGTTCCTTCAGTACAAGCTCTGGGTCAGTGCCAGCTAACGGGAACCTGACCTCGACGTTGACGGTTACGGCTAGTTCGGGGGCTGGCTCCGCAGCTCAGGACCGAGCACATTCGTTGGTCTTAGGAACTCTGTTCCTATTGCCTTTCGGAGGTTTGGTCTTCTTTGTCGTGACTCATAGGCCAAAATCGACAAGTATCGTCCTTCTTCTATTGGTACTTGGCCTGAGTGTCTCGTGTGGCGGAGGGTCTTCTGGCGGCGGGGGAGGTGGTGGCGGTGGAACGCAATACTCGATTGGTGTCCAGGTCACTTCGGGTAGCAGTACCAAGACTGCCGGGACAATCACCCTGACTGTTAACTGACTGTCGAAGCTCGACAGACTAGCAAAGAGCGGACCCTCTGCAATCCGATCTGCGATCCATTAGCTGGTTTACCACTGCTTTCGATGTACTACGGTGCCATCCGTGGTCCTGCATGTTGTTGAATTTACGTTTTCAGGCGGATTCGAATCCCTCCCTCTCCGCCAGTCCTTTGATTTCTGCTATTTACAGTACGTGACTACCAACTGACTACCAAATTCCGATCATTTGCCTCCGCGCGGTATTAATCAGTGGAGGCAATATGGCAGTCACACTCTATCGGCAGGTCGGCAAAGGCAAGGCTCGGCGCTACCAGAAGGTCAATCTTGGGCGCGGGCGTCGACCGACCAATCTCGCCGGTCCCTACTTCCTGCGGTACTCGCTCGCCGACGGCACCCGTCCATGGGAACCGGTCGGCGACGACCTCGATGCGGCAATCGACGCTCAGAAGCGCAAGCAGGCATACTTTGAAGCTCTCGATGCAAACGTCCCCGTCATTCAAGAGGCAGCACGAGCAGCTGAACTATTTCCAAGTGGTGCGCGATCGACCAACCAGTCAGTCAGACCAACGAAGCTTTCGAGAAGCCGACTTCTGTCTCGGAACAGTTTCTTGTTTGCCCGTCATCGGATACGTCACCCTGGCGTAGCCGCGTAAAGAGCGGTGCGCATCAATTGCTGCCGTTTCACGTGACTCAGTGATCCGCGTTAGAAGACATGGTGGCAGATTCCCTCCCAGTTATTTCAAATCATACGAAGAGGTCTTCATTACCACGGTTACCTTCCCCTGTTCCCAATGTGACCACTAAGCTTGTCATAAAGAATTGACATTTATTCTTGTTGTTTGTGCCTTACCGTCGAGTGCCTATTGCGGAGAGTCTTGTTCGCCGCCCCAAGGGCCGGACGGATACAGAAATAATCATCAGGAAGGGAAAATTCATGAGCAGCAAAACTTCTTCTCGCATTGGAGTCCTCCTAACTGTGGCTCTGCTTTGCCTCGGAGCGTTCGGACAAGGCGGCGCAACGGGTGCGATTGCGGGCGCAGTGCTGGGGACGAACGGTGCGCCCATTGCAAACGCGCAAGTGGAGATCCGTGCGACCGGCGGCGCCGCTGCGTTGCGGACCGTCTTCGCGGATGGGAGTGGAAACTTTACCGTGCCATCGCTGCCAGTTGGCGTTTATGACATGGTCGTTTCTGCCACGGGGTTTTCGACCAGCAAGTACGACAATGTGTCGGTGCGTTTGACGGAGACCACCCGGCTCAACCCTTCTTTAAGCAGCACGCAGAATGCGGTGTCCGGGGATTCAGCGGGAACTGGACAGCCCACGGAAAGCGTGTTCGTGGTGACTGCCCCACCGGTGGTGGTGGTGGAAACAAGCAGTCCGACCACCGGGCGGACCGTGGAACCCGACGTGATTCGGAGTCTGCCCCTCGCGACGCAGAATTTCCATCAATTGCTGAATCTTTCGGCAGGCGCGCTTTCGAATCTGAACGCGTCGGCCGAACTAGGACGGGGCGATGTGGGCATCAACGTCAACGGCCAGCGGGACGACAACAACAACTACCTGCTGGACGGAATCAGCGTCACCGATCTGAGAAATTCCGAGTTGCTCAACACTCCGCTGCCCAGTCCCGACGCGGTGCAGGAATTCAAAGTTCAAACCAGCTTGTATGACGCAACTCAGGGACGCGACGGCGGGGGCAACATCAACGCGGTGCTCAAGAGCGGAACTTCAAGCTGGCACGGTTCGGCGTTCGAGTTTTTCCGCAACGATGCGCTCAATGCCAATGAATTCTTCCAGAACCGGGAAGGACAGCCGCGGCCGGAAGTCCGGCAAAATCTTTTTGGAAGCAGTGTGGGCGGGCCGCTTGGACATGAAGGCAAGAACGGGTTCGTGTTCCTGAATTACCAGGGAACGCGGCAGATCAGCGGGCTTTCTCCGGGAGCCATCATCAGCACGGTGATTCCGTCCCTGCCGAGCGATCGTTCGGCGGCTGCGCTTTCCATGGCGGCTTTCGGAAACACGACGACTCCGATTGATCCGGTGGTGCTGGGTCTGCTGAACGTCAAGAGCAATCAGTTTGGCGGAGCGGGCGGGGGCTGGCTGATTCCGTCCCTTGCGCCGTCCGATCCTGCAAATCCGGGCGCCGGAGCGGCGTTCAATCTCAGCAAACCGGGCCGCTTTAACGACGACCAGGCAACGGCAACTTACGATCGTCAGTTCAAAGACGGCAAAGATAAAATTGCCGGGCGTTTCTTCTTCTCCAATTTTTCTTCTTACCTTCCCTTTGGCAGTGGCGATGTGCCGAGCACGCCGGGTGAGTCTCTGACGTACGGGGACTTGAATTTTCCGGTTGAATTGCCGGTGCGCAACCGCTTCCTCAGCGCGACTGAGACCCATGTTTTCGGACCGCGGGTGGTCAATGAATTCCGCTTTGGTTTTCTCGATCTCCGCAGTCAGACGTCGAATCAGGACCCGGTGACGGCCAGTCAGTTGGGCATCGTGCGACCGAGCAACAACGTGACCAACGAGATTTACCGCTTCGACGTATTGGGTCTTGGAATTGGTCCGAATGACAGCGCCAACATGAGCCAGGCGCAGCACAACTACACCTGGGAGGACACGATCAGTTATTCCCTGGGCAAGCACTTCCTGCGCTTCGGGGGACTGTATACCCACACCAGCATGGATCGGAATTTTCCGCAGGACTTCAACGGGTTGCTGTATTTCAGCAGCCTGCAGACGTTCCTGTTAGGGGTCCCGTCGTATTCGTTCGACGCCAGCGGCGTGTCGAATCACCGGTTCCTGCTGAATGATTACGGGACCTATCTGCAGGATGACTACAAAGTCGCGCGAAATCTCACCTTGAACCTGGGGCTGCGGTGGGACTTGATGAGCGCTCCGCAAGACGCGCTGCATCATATGGCCAATGTGATTCCCGGCCTGATGGCGCAGGGTGAAAGTCCATTTGTATACCCAAAATCGGTAAATGCCTTCAACATTCCCGGACTGGTGGGAACCACCAGCGAGACCGGCCGCGCCAACAGCTACGCATCCAATTGGGGGCCGCGTATCGGGTTTGCCTACGATTTTCTGGGCAAACACACAACTGCACTGCGAGCGGGGTATGGACTCTACTACGAGCGCGACAGTCTGGCGCTGGCGGAGCAATTAGGCAGTCAGGCACCCTTCACGCCCAACGTGGAGGCCTTCGGCCAACCCGGCCAGCTGGGAACTTTGTTCAATGGCCTGTTGCCCCAAGGCGGAGTGATCGATCCGAATTTCGTGCCCCAGCCCTCGCACTTGGCCGGGTTCATCAATCCGGCCAACGGCCAACCGACCTCGGATCCCGACATGTATCCGGTGTTCAGCGGGAGCACGTATTACGAAACTGCCATGTCGGCGCCCCAGCACTACGTTTCTCCCAACACGCAACAGTGGAACCTGAGCATTCAGAGAAGCCTGCCCGGCGCATGGGTGATGGATCTCGGGTACGTGGGAGCCAAGAGCACGCATCTGTCGGCGATGCTCGACCCCATGCAGGCGCGGCTCGCCAGCACCCAAAGCCCAATTACTGTGCAAGATGTCTACGGCAACACCTACACCATCACGCAGAACACGGAACTCAACGTGGGCGCCCGCTCTCCCGTGCTGGGGCTTAATCCGCGTGGA
The DNA here is from genome assembly GCA_049509215.1 of Terriglobales bacterium. Taxonomy (GTDB): domain Bacteria; phylum Acidobacteriota; class Terriglobia; order Terriglobales; family Acidobacteriaceae; genus Acidiflorens. Next base: position 20,122 of record JBELAC010000048.1, on the reverse strand, counting down.
TACTTCCTGTTCAACAATGCGGCGACATCGAAATACAACTCGCTGCAGGCCACGCTGGCGCACCAGTTTGCCAAGGGATTTCATTTCCAGGGGGCCTATACATTCTCGAAGTCAATCGATCCGGTGGTGACAACTGGCGCCGGTGTTTACCAGTACCCGATGAACGATCAGACGCAGCTGCCGCAGGGCCTTTCGGATTTTGACCGAACTCACCGGCTGGTGCTCAGCTATCGATACGACTCAATGTTTTTCTCGCATGCCCGTCCATGGCAGCGCGCAGTCCTGGCGCACTGGTCTTTGAGTGGCATTTCGGTATTTCAATCGGGGTTGCCGATCCGAGTCACCGACTCGGCTGGCGCTTCGGCTTACGGCACAACGGTTCCGGACACCGCGACTCCCAGCCTCGCAACGGGGTACACGATCGCCAGCGCCCAGACCTCGGGCAGCATCGAGCAGCGGATTAATGAATACTTGAAACCAGCGGCGTTTGTTCCGGCACCGGTGGTGGGAATCGACGGTTCGACGGGCTTCGGCACGCTGGGGCGCAATGTTTTCCGCGGACCGTTCCAACAGAACTGGGACATGTCGCTGGCGAAGACCTGGCCTGTAAGCGAGGGGCAGAGCGTCAAGTTCTCCACCGACATGTTCAACGTATGGAACCATCCGGTCTTCGACAAACCGTCGATCACGGACATCGAGAGTCCTTCATTCGGACAGATTACCAACACCGTGGGAACACCAAGACTGGTGCAGTTCTCACTGCGCTATGCATTTTAGTGCGGTGCGGCTAAGGAGCCTGTGTTGACAAGCGAAAAATACGACCAAGCACGATGGGGCCTTCGTTGGTCTCGCTGTGCCGCATTCTGCGTTTTGCTGTTGAGTCTGATTTTTAGCGGAGCCAGTTTGGGGCAGGACCTCAACCGCAAAGTGATTGCTCGGACGGCTCCGAGCTACCCGGAGTTGGCCAAGCGCATGCACCTGAGTGGCAAAGTGAAGCTGGAAGTGGTCATCACTCCCGCCGGATCCGTCAAGTCTGCAAAACTGGTGGGCGGCAATCCGGTCTTTGAGCAGAGCGCTTTGGACACGGTGAAGCAGTGGAAATTTGAAGCCGCGGACAAGGAAACGAAGGCCTCGATCTTGCTGGAGTTTGCAGAAAAATAGAACCATCGCTTCGCGCTTGCGTAAGTTCAGGTTTTAGCGCAGGTGAACTACGGAGCGCGACGAATGAAACCTGGCATACCGCCCAGACAGCGCGGGGCCCGGTCGCTTCCAGTTGGTGAGCCAACCGGAAGCTGTTCATAAACGCGCTGCTGGGACGCCAACGTAGCTCGGACTAAATCGCCAGCAAAAGCGAAAGTAATGGACAAGTTCAGTCAGACTGCGGCTAGCCGCGATTTGACTATATATACGCTGCTGTGAGAGCGCGTCGAGGCTATCAGACTCGGCCAAGCCTCAATTTCTGGTTTGCGCGTCGCGCGGACGGAATTGTGAACCTGTTACCCCGAGTTCCCGTCGGACTGGGCGGAGCACCCGTTCCCCACCCTCCGCTGGCGATCCTGCACTTGCCGTCAGGGCAGGTCAACCAGCTCAAAAAACGATTCGCGGTAGCCGCGGCTCAGGGTTAGTTCGGTGGCGTCGAGTAACTGGATTTTGTAGTCTCCATATTGCGAGGACCGCATGGCTTTAATCTTGGCCGTGTTGACAACGGTGGAGCGGCTGATGCGCACGAATCCGTGAGATGCCAGTTTCTTCTCCATGGCGGAAAGCGTCTCGCGGAGGAATTTTGTCTTGTTGCCGATATGCAGAGTTACATAATTTCCCGCCGACTCAATCCAGTCAATTTCCTCGGCCGCGAGGAAAGTGATTTCGCCATCGGACTTTACCGAAATTCGTTCATTCCGGCGACCGCGCAATTCGTGTTCGGTAAGCAGGTTCGCCAACCGGCGCTGGATGTCCGCGCTTAAGAGCTGCGTTTGTTGGCCGGCGCGGACGTGGTCCAGTGCCGCCTTTATTCTTTCCCCCGCAACCGGCTTCAGAAGATAGTCGAGGGCGTGGACTTCGAAGGCGTCTAATGCGTAGCGGTCATAGGCGGTCACAAAAACAACTGCCGGAAGCCGATCCGGTGCAATCGCCTTCAGGACCTCGAAGCCGTCCATCTCCGGCATTTGAATATCGAGCAGCAGCAAATCGACGGCGTTGTTTTCAACAAAAGCGACGGTACTCCTGCCGTCGGCACATTCGCCGACGACGTCAATATCAGACTCATCGGCAAGAAGAAACCGGAGCCGCTCCCTAGCCAAAGGCTCATCGTCAGCGATTAGCGTTCGTATGGGCACGGTCGTCTCTCGTCACTCCTTCCACTTCGCGAAATGGCACAAGGATTTTGACGCCGCAGCCACCGCCTGGCAGATTCTCGCAACAGAACTCAAAATTGTCTCCGTGCAACTGCCGCAGGCGGGCTTGAGTATTGCTTAACCCGACTCCCGATTCCGATTTCTGCCGAAATCCAACAGGCAGGCCCGCTCCGTCGTCCAGCACTTGCAGTATGAGGCGCTGGTCCTGCCTGCGTGCCTGCACTTCGATCCGGCCTGCACTGAGGCGCGGACCGATTCCGTGCCGGATGGCATTCTCCACCAGCGGCTGCAACACCAGATGCGGAACGGCCGCGTTCAGCGCCATGGGATCGATATCGAAATGAACGGTGAGCCGGTCCTGAAATCGTGTTTGCTGAATTCGCAGATAACACTCCAGAAAGTCGAGTTCCTGCCGCAGCGGCACCTCGTGCCGGGTGATGTTCTGCAGCGACATGCGCAGAAGCTCCGCCAACTGCAGCGTCATTCGTTCCGCCGAAGCAGCGTCCTTTCTCGTCAAAGTGGCAATCGAGTTGAGGACATTAAACAGAAAATGCGGTTCGATCTGCATCTTCAGCGCATTCAGCTGCGCGTGGGCCAACTGCATTTCCAGTTGCGACGACTTCAGCTCACGCTCGCGATACTGGTTGCGATAGGTAACGGCCTGGCTTACCGCCACAATCAGGCAATACCGCGGGATGTTTCCCCAAAACAGTCCTATCACCTGCACTCGAAACGGCGCGAAGGGATGACTCCGGCTCCACGGAAGCAGGAAAATCCAGAGCGTGGCCAGCAAAGCGCCCGCACAGCCAAACAAGATCGCCGCCGGCACATGAAACAGAAACGGCTTTCTCCAGTTGCGCAGACCAAAACCGTAACGCTTTGAGAGGGAAAAAATGAAGGGAGTGAACAGCGCCCAGGTGTAGGCGTCGCCGAAGTTCCAAGTGAGCAGCAGCCCCCATGCCGGTGGTTGCCCGCCGGCGGCAATCCAGTAAATGTGCGAGCCGGCGGCGGTGAACAGGGCAAAGACTGTCCACAGCGCAAAACTGAGAATCCAGATTGTCCAGGCGTTTCGCACCGGCAGCGGCAGTTCGGGTTCGCCACTCGACGATTGTCCGGAACTTAATCGCACATTGTTTGCCGGCGCAGCTTCGCTCGAAGGCCCTTGATGTTCCGTTCTGGGCTGTGAGATCGCAGCGTTACTTACGTGGGTCGCCACTCTTCTTGGGCTCCTGTTTTCTTACTTCGTTACCGCCAATCAAATTGCGAACACTCGCCATTATCGCAAGTATGAGACCAAGCGCGATCATTTTCGAGGAAAAAGGGACGAGTCGCTCCAGAGTGGTGATGAAATGCACTTTTGCCCCGAGCGCTTCCCATGGTCCGCAACCCGGCGCCGATTGGCGAGTTTCGTTGCTCATGTCTTCGCTCGCCGCCGTCACTCTACCGCAACGCATATATATTTCCGCAATTGTGTATTTCTTTTCGTCTGCAACGCATCGCTAGCGGCGTCGCATGCCGCCTGTGCTTCTCAACTTACGAAATGTTACAACGCGCACCCTCCTCGGCGCGAAACACTTTTTCCGATCGACGACCTGCACGAACTCGGGACGCACAAAACGAAAAACCACCACCTTGCAGAACCACAACCATCGACTGGCTTACATCGTGCTGTCTTCGCACCGTCGTTGAGAACTTCGCCAACGACCAGGAGATTCAAAAATATGCGATACCTCAGATTTTGCCTCTATGCCATGCTGCTCGTGCTCGTCGCCGGATTGTTTTCACCTGCCACCGCGCAGGCCGCGCCCGAAAAGGTCGTCACCCAATACACGCTTTACGATGTCGGAACGCTGGGTGGAAACTTCAGCGGTTTTTACTCGTTCGACTTCACCGGCGGTGACTTCACTCCCTCGGCACTCAACACTCGCGGCCAACTGGCGGGGTTTTCTCTGGACTCCTCAGGCTATGCCGGTTCCTTCCTGTGGAGTGACGGGAATCTCGTCCCATTGCCAACCCTTCCGAACGGAAACAACGGCGGCGGCGGAAGTAACGCGCTCGGCATCGACGGCTCCGGCCTGGTGATCGGGATCTCCAATGACGGGCAGGTCAGTCCTTACAACGGCCAGCTCTACAACCATGCGGTGACTTGGACTCATGGGAAGATTCGCAGACTCCCCGACCTGGGCGGTTCCGACAGCGGTGCCAACTTCGTCAATAACCACGGCTTGGTGGTGGGTTATGCCTATAACTCCACTCCCGATCCATATTCTTACTACGGCACTCAGCTCCACGCGACGACGTGGAAGAATGGCAAGATACAAGACCTTGGCACGCTAGGCGGCACCGATTCCCAGGCATGGACCGCAAACGCCAGCGGACAGGTCATTGGCATCGCTTTTCTGAACACTCCACCGGAGCCGCCCTTCAATCAGCCCCAGGACGACGCCTTCCTCTGGTCGAACGGCGCGATGACCGACCTGGGAACCTTGGGCGGAGCATTCTCCACGCCCTCCGGTATCAACCGCAGCGGGCAGGTCTCCGTGATTTCGCTCGATTCTACCAACCAGTTTGTGCAGTCTTTCTTATGGACGAGTGGAAACAAAGTTCCGCTGACATCGCTGGGCGGAGACTTTGTGGAAGCGACAACGCTCAACGATTCCGGAACCATCGTGGGAGCCAATACGGACGCCACCGACACGAATTTCATCGCCGCGGCGTGGAATCCATCGGGAACCGGGAAACTCCTGGGAACTGTCGGCACGGACACGGGCAGCATTGCGCTGGGCATCAACAATCACGGCGTAGCGGTTGGCGGCTCCGGCTCAATCACGCTTAGCGGTTCGGCTTACGCGCACGCGTTCGTTTGGCAGAAGGGCACCATGAGCGACCTCAATGCCATGATCCCTGCTGGTTCACCTCTCACGCTGAACGTGGCGTACACAATCAACCAGGCGGGAGTAATTGCCGGGTTTGGTACGACCAGCACAGGCGACACTCACGCGTTCGTTCTCGTTCCTGCCTCAGACTCAATGAACGAGAAGTTCGAAACTGCGGCCTCCGCCCCAGCCTCTCCCGGTAGTTTCGTCAGGATGCCGTCACCCGTGGAAAGCGTTTTGCACCCCGTGAAGTCCATGCAAGGAGTTCAATAGCACCTCTGAGAAAGGTGAGTCTGAGAAAACGGGCCTCCCGAGCGGGGCCCGCTCTTTTCTCAAAACCAAAACTGCTCGGTCAGCTGTCGGGTACACGATTCCGGGCGTGTCGTTCGGCGATACGAAAGTTTGAGTTTCTGCAAACCGGTCGTAGCACCAGTCAAGAGGAATTCGATCTATCCGGCCAGCCGAAGGGCAGACTGTTTCACATAACGGGTGCGGTTAGGAGGATCACGTTGACCACTTCCAGCTTCTCGAGTGTTAGCCTTCAGTTTCGCCTAGCCGAAACACGGGAGGCTCAGATCGGCAGCAGACCCCATACCGTTGCCAAAGCTGAAACCAAGGACTCTGCGCAAGCTTTTCGTCGTGCCTTCGATTGGCAGCAGAGATGTCGCTTGCGCTCAGTGGCCGAACATCTGGCGCTTCGACCATCTCCTGAAGCTGCTCGATCTCGCCCAGGATGCGCTCAACGTCCATGCGGCACAATATCCAACGACGGCTACCACATTCCGCGCCGGAAGGACTTGATTGCTCTCTGAGAATCCTACGAACAGCGGAGGGCGGAAAGAGCGGCTTCGATGATATCGAGTACCGATGGCCTCACGCTGATTGGATTGCTTATTTTGTGCGTTTAGCCTTATCGCGCCTGAAACCGTTGCGGACTATTCTAGGGAACGATGGTTACAAGTTGATTTTTCCAGTTGGTACTGGCGGAGATGGAAATGGATGTCTGCATTGATGATGAAGCCGTGGTATCCGACTCTTATACGCCTTTACGGGTTAGTCGGTTTGGTTTACCTGCTGAGCTATTTAGTTTTTGTCAGATTTTCAAAGTAGCCCACCACCCCACCTCTAGCCTCGTATTGCTGGCCGCCATCCGTCTTAGTTGTGGTTAAATCCGGTTAGCACTTATTGACCTTCAAGGCGAAAAAAACGCACGCTTGTGCAAACGCAGGTTTCGTCAACTCCCGGTTGTGGATCACTTCCGAGTTGCGGGAGCAATCGCGATCACTTCCCACAACCCGACTTATCGTGACCTACATGGCTCGCTGTCGCGGATAACTTCCGGGTTGCCAACCATTCACGAATTGAACGGCAGATTCCGGACGAAATCCCAGACAGAGTCCGCGTTGGCTTCGGAAAGCCTGCTTCTGGTCACCGGACAATAATTCCTCCTATAATTCGAACCGTGATCCCCGCATCCCGACCCGTCACTACAATGCCTAATATGAGTTTTGGCGTCCTGCTACGTCGCTGGCGCAGCGTTCGGCGCGTCAGCCAATTGGACCTGTCTCTCGATGCAGAGATTTCGATGCGTCATCTGAGCTGCGTCGAGACTGGCCGCGCACAGCCGAGCCGGGAGATGGTCCTCCGTCTCGCCGAGGCCCTTCAGGTTCCGCTGCGCGAGCGCAATGCGCTGCTGTTGGCAGCGGGCTATGCTCCACTTTATCGTCACACCAATCTCGACACACCTAATCTCGACACACCTGAGGCAGAAGCGGCGGGTCGCGCAGTAGAGCTTCTGATGGCGCAACTTGAGCCCTATCCCGTACTCGTCCTGGACCGGCATTGGAACACGCTGAAGATGAATGCGGGCGCAAAGCGCTTTCTTGCGCTCTTCCCTGGCTGCGATTCTGGGACGCCTCATAATGGAGTCCGTCTTGTATTCCATCCTCAAGGGCTGCGCCCCTTCATCGAGAACTGGGATGTGGTCGCCGCACGCATTATCCGGCGGCTACATCGGGAAGTTGCAGACAATCCATCAGACGAGAAGTTGAAGCGTCTCCTTCAGGAGTTGCTCGACTATCCGGAGGTCCCGAGCCGCTGGCGCATGCTCGATTTGGATGGCGCTCCTCCACCGTTCTTGACCATCAACTACAGGTGGAAGAACTCAACGTTTCGTTTTTTTTCTTTCCTCACTAGCTTGGGCACGCCCCTGGACGTTGGACTGCAAGAGCTCCGCATCGAAAGTTTCTTCCCTGCAGATGAAGCCACGCGTGCCCTGGTAAGTCGCTTGACTGACGGAGCGTTTTAGCATCTGGCTGCTCCACAGCAAGCCTTTCTCCATGACCTCGGAGGTCATGGACAGCGGTCTTATGCTTCTCGGATACTGCGGGCGTAGCAATGACCGCTGAGGTCTCTGAGGAGGCAACATAATGAAGAAGAACAAAAGCGTTTTCAGCCAGTGGTTCACAGCGTTGTTGTTCTCGGCGTTACTAGGGTGGGCGAGCGTCAGCATCAGCGAAGCGGCGGCAATGGACAAGGGTGGGAGCGCCCCGGCTAGTGATCCGACCGCTGTCGATACTATCAAGCAACTCGAACAGGATATGGGGAATGCAATGGTGGCCGGCGATATCGACAAGCTCAATCAGATCTACGCCGACGATTGGGCAACCGTAGGATCCTCCGGCAAGGTTATCACTAAGGAGACCCTTCTAAGCGATTTCAGATCTTTCCATGACAAACTCGAGTGGTTTGAAAATGGACCTATGGAAGTGCAGGTGTTCGGCAATGTCGCCGTGGCCTGTGCCAGTGTCAAGGAAAAGAGGACCCGGGACGGAAAAGATACCAGCGGTGAGTTTGTTTGGATGGATCTCCTCGAAAAGCGCGCAGGCAAATGGGGTAGTCGTGCGCACCGCGGGCGCCAGGCTGAAATGAGGAAATTGGAAGAACGGAACGAGACTTTTCCGCTCTCGGGTCCAATACTTTGTCGCGGTTAGCCGTCTGCACTTGTGGCCTCGCCGCCGAGCACAAGGAGTCTATTGCCATGTTGCCACTCGAAGGAAAGGTTGCGGTTATAACCGGCGGGACGAGCGGGATCGGCGCTCGTACCGCCGAGGTTTTCGTCGCTAACGGAGCCAAGGTTGTGATTGCCGGCCGTCGCCAAGACAGGGGAGACAAGCTCGCACGGAAGCTCGGCGATGCCGCGAGCTTCATCCGCACCGATGTCTCTGTCGAAGCCGACGTCAAGGCGATGGTTGACCATGCAGCGGAACGCTTTGGTCGCCTCGATTGCCTGATGAACAACGCCGGGAGAAGTTCGCAATATGCCGCCATTGCCAACGTTGATCTGGAGCAGTTCGATGCGGTGATAGCCGTGCACCTGCGCGCCGTCCTTGCGGGACTGAAATATGCAGCGCGCGTGATGGCCGTACAAGGAACGGGCAGCATCATCAACGTGGCCAGTGTCAATGGATTCCGCGCCGGACTGGGAGGATACTACTATTCAGCCGCGAAGGCAGGCTCGATTCACTTGACGCGTTGCGCAGCCATGGAGTTGGGTGAAAAAGGAATTCGAGTGAACAGCCTCTCGCCGGGGATGATTGCTACTGGAGCCTTCGCCAAGTTCATGGGCATGCAGCCGGACGAGGCAGATGACCATCCGGAACTTGCCGAAGCCGCCATTGGTTCTGTCGTGACAAGATGGCAACCGCTGCAGTATGTCGGCCGCACGGATGATATCGCGCAAGGGGCGCTGTTTTTGGCCAGCGATGCGTCGCGTTTCGTGACCGGACAGAACCTGGTCGTGGATGGGGGCATCAGTGCAGGCTGGCCGATCACCGCTACCCGCCCCGACCGCGAATTGTTTTTCCGCACAATTCAGGCGAATGTGTCGGCTCATTCCGCGTAGCTCGGGTTCTGCGCCGACAGCCATGATGACTGTAGTAGCGAACCACAGCATCTGAGGGCAATTGTCGCTTCGCAACAGCACCTTTGGTCACTCTCGACATTTTCACATCTGCGCCAGATGTGTGACGGGCAAGCCGGAAGTTATCGGTCCGTCCGTCGGATTAGTACCGAGAAACGCGCTTACGTTTACGAAGATCGCGTCACCTCCCGAGTGGTCGGCAACTTACCTTGGGATTACTTCCCGCTTGCTCGTCATCGGGACACAATCCGCGAGCAGACTGGCGACAAGACATCCAAATCCATACGACAACAACCGTCGCAGGGGATTGTGAGGCCGCCTATAGGGCCTGACAGGCACAGGAGAAAAGCCACCTGCAGGGTGGCTCTTCTATTGGGCGTTAAAAAGAGCCCAAGCGCCGACAGCGTTGGCCACCGGCGCAATGCTCGGAATCATCACTCTGCACTCAGCCTAGGCAGCTTTGCGTGGCTGTTCAGGCTTGTCTTGGTCGGAGCTCGCTTCACGGGTAAAAGAAAGATTTTGAGCACCCGTCCGCTCCAACATTTTCCGTTTTCTCCACCTGCCAAGGAATGGGACCAGCGTGCCAATAACGATTACCAGCACGGCAAGCAAAATCAAAAGAAATAAAGCTCCGTGCCTGGCGGGCGCAGCGGGTGTAGTGGCGATTGCATCCGGTGTGCTAGCAGCCTCCGAGGACGTGCTGGCGGGCGCAGCGGGTGTAGTGGCGACTGCATCCGGTGTGATGGCAGTCTCCGAGGACGTGCTGGCAATCACAGCGGTTGTGGTGGCGGCTGCATCCGGTGGTGCTGACAATTTGCGAGAAGTTGCTGGCAGTCGCGTTGGGTCAGCGGCGGCAGCAGTCGGTGTGCTGACAATCGCGGCGGGCGCAACTGGGTCCACAACGGGTGCGCTGGCGGTCTCCGCAGGTCCCCCCGCAAGTGGAGCGACAGGCTCCACAGGCGCAGCTGCGTCCACAGCGGGTGTGATGGCAGTCTCCGCAACTGTACTGCTGGTAGCGGCAACGGGAGCGCCAGCGGCGGCATCCGGTGTGACGGTAGTCTCCGCAGGCGTGGTGACAGTCGCGGTGGGCGCGGCGGCGACGGCAGCGCAGTGTTCAGAGATCATGTTCAGTTCGGTAACGGCAAAGCTGTTATCAGCGGCGGCGGAACTCGCCCCGCTTGTTCTGTGCCCGATGAGGGTTACGTCATGTCCCAGATGTTGCTTGAAATCAACACTGTCGGTAGTGATCTTGAAAATGTGGCCGGTGTTGTCTTCCATAACTGTGTAGTTACCATCGGAGCCCGCCAGGCAACCCTTAATGGTCTGGTCTGTATTGATGCTCGCCGCGGGAGTCTGTGCAAACCCCAAAGCGGCCAGCAGGGCCGGTACAACGATCAACAGGAATACTCTCTTCATGGAATCCTCCGAAGATTCTCGCCTTGCGGCGGTCTGAAATTTCGCTTTGGGATTTGATACTGCTTCCGATTCTGATGTCGAACCCTCGGGGCTTTCGGGCTCCGGCCTGAGAACTTGGAGCATCCAGGTGAAACCACATAATCTTATTCGGTAAGAATCTGACTGTCTGTTCCAAACCGCTCACATTTTCCTATTCCGCCCACGCAGATTCCACCCTGATCGTATTCCGGGTGTATTGTCGGCTAGCCGGAAGTAATCCAAAACTGAAGGCCACGCCATCTCTGCCAAGCCCGGCTAATCACGTTCGAGAAACGCTGGTGTAAAATTGCGGCCTTCCTGACAAATTCTCAATGGCGGAATCTTGCGAGGTCTGCGATGCGTCTCCTGTTTCTAATTGCTTCATTGCTCCTTGCAGCGACCACCGTTGCCCAAGCCCAGAAGGCGAGTGATGTCGCGGACTTCGTGAGTATCGATGCACCAGTTTTCGTTCTTGACCATGTCCGAGTCATCGATGGAACGGGTGCGCCGGCGAAGGAAGACCAAGCGGCCGCGATCACGAACGGCAAAATACAGTCCATTGGCCCGGATGCGTCCGCCCAAATCCCTCCGGGTGCGCGACGTATGGACCGCTCTGGCTACACGGTGATCCCCGGCCTGGTTGGAATGCACAACCATCTGTACTACACCGATTCGTACACGGTGCAAGTTGTCGGGATCCACTCTCGGGAAATTGCGGTTTGGCTGTTGCCAACGGCGCTTGCCACCGACGGTGGGCCAACGCTGGTGACCGCCGTACCCGAAGAACTTCGGGTGCGCCACATCGTCCGTCCACCGCTGCCGGCCATTGAACGCCTCGGTGGCATGGTTCGAGCCCGCGCACAACGATTACATGTGGCGGCGGAGAAGTTGGATTGGAAACGCCCGCCTGCGCAAACTGGTGACCGTCTGGGGGGTCGCGGCATTGCCTGCAGTGTCTACGATGAGGACCTCCGCGCGCTCGGACCAGCGGCCATTCGTTGACGGGGTGAGAATACCAAGGGATGGATTATGCCCCCCGCCCTGATTGCGTGACCGCGCGGTGCGTTGTGTGCAGATTCTCCACCCTCACACCAGAATCTCGCACACAAAAACGGCGGCCGCCCTCAGACGACCGCCGTGCAATTAATATCGCTGAAATGTGACTACAACCTAGACCATCGGCCCGTCCTCTTGCGTTCTGAGGCCGCTGCGCACGCATCCTTCACGGCCCGCCTCCTTACTTGGCTTCAGGAACGAAGCGCTGAACGTCAATTGGCTTGACGCTCAAGATCTTATGGGCGCTCTCGCTCGCCTTATAGGTCTCGGCAAAGCCGGTGTTACCCGTCGCTTGCACATCGAAAAGGCAGCTGGCGTGCAGTTTTGCCTCGGAAACCGACTTGCAGGCTTCTTCGGCAACCGCCGGGCTCACCGGCTTGATGACTGGTTGGTTCGGAATCGTGCATGTCTTGGCGTTCTCAACCGGCCACTTCGTGTTCGTAAAGGTGGCGGTTGATGTGTCCGGAGCATAGTCGAAGAGGGTGTTCTTGCTGGTCACGCGCCATGCCTTTCCAAATTTATTGTAGAGAGTCTCGTAGCGCTCGTGCAGGGTGGAAGGCATTGCACCCAGCGACGCTCCAGTCGGCAGAGCCGGCAGCCAGCTTCCCTTCGGAACGGAGCCCGCGATTCCGCGTCCCTCAGGTCCATCGCCATCGCTCAGAAGCCCGGTTTTTTCCAGCTGGACATTGAGCAAATTCATGGTGTCATAGCTTCCGGAAGGAATCGCGGTCATGATCTTGCCGTCCGCAAAATCCACTTCGATGCCCGCTCCGGCTGCTGATTTCTTCACTTGCGCGCCGTCTCCCAGATTCACGCCGTCCGCACCGAGCGTGGTGACTTTTCCATCGATGCGGAGATCGAATGGGCCTTTGCCGTAGGCGGCGCTGAAGCTTGGCTCATAGGTCACGCGATGCGTTCCCGCCCGCGCCGCGACCGCCGTATTCATTGCCAAACAACTGACCAGCCCGTCGTTGTTCATGCCACTGGGGTCATAGTTGCCGGGGGCCAGAGTTGGAATGGGCGTTTGACGCGTCTGGATCTCGGTTCCGTCGGAATCGAGCAGAGCGATAAACTCGCCCGCGGCCTGGAAGTTGTAGTAGACATCGTTGACGGTGGTGATATGCGGCTCGCCCGTAATGCTCGAACTGCCGCAACTGGCATTGTGAGTGTGGGTATCGTAGACTTCCATGAACTGGATCCGCGCATCGGTCCCGCCGTACGCGCAGCAAACAGGCGAAGCTGTTGACGGCACGAAGTTAAGATTGTTTGATTCGCCGGTCGTACCACCGTTGAATACACAAGATGGCGCACTCGTCGAACCAACCGTAGTCACTTCGGTCTGCACAAAAATGACAGTACCGCTGTTAAATTGGGCTTCCGAGCCGCCAGCATTTCCTACCACGTTGAATTCAGCCTGGTTCCAGATGCTTGCGATATCGGTATCGCTGTCTGCGACCGATGCCGTATAACCCTGGCCGCTATACGTCACCGTAGCATAATCGGTTCCATTGGCTGTTGCTGAGCCGGACAAGGTCAGGTCGGCAAGATCGGTAATCGGTAACTGGCCGCTCTGGATTGTCGCTGCCGGGGTGTTCTGCACACAATCGTCACCGGTGCCTCCTGGAACCACAACATCCGGTCCATTATCAAAGAAGCCGCTCGGGCAAATGTTGGCCCCGTTACCAGTATCCACGCCATAGTCGAACAACCAATATTCAATAAAGACTTGGGTTTCGTTGGTTAAAGCACCGCTTGACACAGATACAGGTGTGTTCGTCGCCATCACATATTGTTGCCAGGCGAGACAGGACGAGTAACTGCCGCAAGCGGCGCTGTGAGCGATATTGGTGTTGAGCTGCAGCGAATATTCATTTGCGCCAAGAATGCCTCCACCGCCGTAGGCAGCAACACCGACGCCTGTCTCACTTGTGATGCCACGCGTCATCGCGCCGGGCACCGAAAGGAAACTGCCTTCAACAAGACTGAAGAAATGTCCCAAGGGAGCCTGAGCAACAATGTCATTGCTCGGATAGGTAGCGCCACCTACTTGCACGTGGCTGTCTTCCTTCTGGTTGCGATTCCAGTGCCGAGCTGACCGCCATCCGTTCGGCGGAGCGCATTGAACTTCTTGCCATTGAGTACTGGGATACGAAGCATGGAAGCATCCTTCCTTGGGTGCGCGCGTGTGATGCATTGTCTTTGCCCATGCCTGGCGGGCCTTAACCTCTGTCGGGCTTGTGATTTCCTTACTTGCCTGTGCCGCCAGTGATCCGGCGAACCCAACCATGGTTATCAAAAGCGTAACGCCCATCCAAGCTTTCCTTGTACTTTGCATATACTCTCCTCCGGGCAGCCTCCGCCACTTTACTTGGTGTCGCCGGATAGCCCGCTAGCAGATAGTGTGCGCAGCATCTTAGTCGTTTCATGAAACTTGAGAATGTAGTGCTTATTCCGCTTCCGAGCCCAGCGATGGCGACTGGCGGCACGGATCGGCTGTGGAACGTGGAAGACTTTGTAGCCTTCTCGGAGGCCTACGAATAGCGGAGGGCGAAAAGAGCGGCATAAGCCATGACTATGATCAGGTCAAAAGGTCAAACACTACTTGGAAGCCGACCCAGGTACGCCATTTTGCGACGATTGCCTGAAGGATGATCTAGTACTGGAGCGTCGGCAACAGGCTCAAAGCGTAACGTCTGCAATTGGTTCAACGCCATTTCATGCGAGACAAGGGAATGTGTTTCAAGTGTGAGAAAGAAAAATAAAGTGAGTTGGGTTTCAAAGTAGCTCACTACCGAAACTGAAACTCGCAATACCCCTTACTTTATGGCTCGCGCTCGAACATTGGCATGTGGGAATACTCTGGGCTGCTGAGGTCAGCATCCAGAACGGCGACACCTAAGTCGCCTTTGTACAGGCTCTCGGGGCGCAAGTCGGGCGGAGCCGATCGAGCATCGAGGTGGGAATTGAGAGTCCTGGCGGCTGCTAGACGTCCAACATCGCGGGCGCGCCGCAGCCAGATCGCGTCGCCAGTATGACGGTAAAGATTGAGCAGAGCATAGGACTGTCCCGCCATGCCACAACACAAGTTAGCGATCGCAGTCGGCGTCTCCCAAACGTACCATGCTGCGCCTTCGGCGAGTTCGAGATAGCGATTGTCCCCCAGGGCCTTGTGCGCGGCAGTCCACAGAAACACTTGCCCGGCGCTGCCATTGCACCATCCGGGCATCGATCCGCTGACTTGGTTGTCGCCTCTGGAGGCAAGATCCCACGGCCATTGTAGGCCGCGACTCATGGGGGCGGCGCATTCGCCAAGCTGTTGCAGCCTTTCGCCCAGCGCACTGGGAAGCGGCTCCCCCGACGCGGAGCACCAACACAGCGAGGCGTAGAGAAGCCCGGCCCATCCATGCGCAATGCCGAGGTTGGTCAATTCCCTGGACTCACGAATGGCCGCATATCCGTCGAGTGTCCGCCAAAGCAGGCTGTGAATCTCGCGGCCGCGCACCAGTAACCTAGTTTGCTGCTCCGCGACGCGATCAACCAATTCCAGGCCGCTCATGGCGTCGAGCAGGAAAACGCAGCCGAGCAACAAGCCGGCTTGCCCAAGCGTCACGTCAAGAAACGTGCTGGGTTGCGCGCAAAGCTGCATAAAGGCCTCTGTAGCCGCGCACTGCAGCGCGATGTCGCCTCTGGCTTGCGCAATCAGAGCCTGCGCGGCGTAGACGCCTGCGGGGCTGTGATAGAGAGAATTATGTCCCACGGTCTTTGGAATGATCTCAATTTCCGCGTTATAGAATGCGCCCTCGTTGCCGATTTCGCGGATCGACCGGACCGACCAAACATCGGCCGCAGCCAGAAGTTGGGCATCTTCGGAGGAGCAGGCCATCTGATATAAGGCGCAGGCTATGCCCGCACTGCCGTAATTCAAGGACGTCGTGGGAGGAGTTAAGGACTCACCTTTCATCCACGAGCCTCCGATGGCGGACTTGCGGAGCAGGCCCCCGCGGAAGTCTCTCGAAGTCTTATCCTCGAGCGGAGCTGCCTGACCCGTCGACGGCGGAGTCGCGATCGATTGCCAGACGCGGGCGAAGTCTTTTACCGAAGGAAAACGCCCCGCGGGATCCTTGCTCAAGGCTGTTTCGAGACAGCGTTCGACATCAGGCCACGCCTCCACAGCGTGCTGATGGAATGGCCTGGCCGGTGCCTGGGCAATCTGGCGTAGCATTTCTTCTTTTTCAAGGAGGAAATCCAGATAATGCGCGCCCGTCAGCAAGAGATACAACAGCGCCGCCAACCCATACTGTTCGCCGGCGGGGGTTGGGGGTGGGGGCGGCGCGCCTACCAAGAGCGCACGTGCGAACTCCGGCTCGAAGAAGAAGCTGACGCCTCCCCGGTGTATCGTGTGGTCGCCCTCGCTATCGTCGATCCGCTGCCCCAGGCCCAGGTCAATAATCTTCACAGTGTAGTGCCGGTCAATTAAGATGTTGCGCGGATGAATGTCCCCGTGGGTTACACCTTGCTCGTGCAGATGGGCATATGCGTCGAGAATCCTGCCGGCGAGGAGGAGCAAGTGGCGGCGCGAGTCGCCGTCGGAACGCTGGCGGAACTCGGAGAACACGGAATGTGCGTCGGCTCCCGCAAACCATTCCATCAATAAGTAAGGCCGGCTTTTCCACTCGCCGGTGGCAAACACTCTGGGTGTTATGGTGCCGTCGAGTGCCGAAAGAATACGCGCCTCCCGCTCAATTGCCCGGCCCGCATTACCCATCTCGGAGCGCGCGATCTTGAGAGCGCCCAACCGGCCGTGCGGCCTGCGGGCCTGATAAACCTCGGTATCCTCGAGCATCTGGACACATCGCAGGATGGTCCATCCATCCACCAGATTCTCGTCCAACAACGAGGGGCGGAGTTCGGAAGCGCCGATGGCGTCCGCTCCCACCAGCAACTCCGCCCCGATCAAGGACTGCAACAGAGGCAGGGATTCTTCCAGCAGCCGTTCAGCGTCCACGGATTTGCCTCGGCTAAAACGCGCCACCGCCTGAGCGATAGTACTGGGCTTTTCAAACAGCGAGATGAGCGCGGCAGCCTCGGCGTCGACCACTTTGGAGTGGGAGCGAGAGTTCGGCCGGCTAAGGGCGAAGTGACCATCCGAAGAGCCGATTCCGCGGCGAAGATCCTCCGGTAACTCTCCAGCGGGCTGAAGCAGCGTGCCAGCAGGCAGGACGAAGGTGTCGGTGAGATTCATTGGTTTATCTCCGGGAGGGCCCCGCCCATGCCAGCGCACGGGTAGGAGCCCAGGTTTCAGTATCAATACCCTCCAGACGCAATCGATCCATGGCAAAACGCCAGGCCAAGATCTCCGATTGGGTAGAGACCTTGGCCAGCGAGAGCGCAGTGCCTAGCTGGTTGCAAATCCGCTGCCGCCAACTTTCGCGCTCCAGCCAAGCGACGGAATTTTTCTCCTCCGGCGGATCGATTCCCCAGGAGAGCAAGCCCGCGCCCGCGATCTCCGCAGTGAACGGAACACCGTGCGCTGGACATCGCTCTAAATTCTGCAGAATGCGTGCGGCGGTTTCCTGGAGCTCGCAGAATTCTCGGAAGTAGACCACGATTTTGTCGGGTCGCAGAAGGCCGTAGGCATCACGTCCCACCTTCAAGTGAAAGGCCTTTGACAGCGCGGTGGCATCCGCAGTGACCTGAAATGCAGCGCGCACCTGGCTGAAGGCGGGACTCACATAGAGCTTGTAGGTTGTTGGCGCGGAGTGGTTGTCACGCATTGGCTGCGACTGCCAGGCAATCCATCCCCGGCCCGGTCCGGCGGGGGGTAGACGTTGCCAACCCCTCTCGAGCAAACGCGCGGTGGCACCGTGGTCAATGCCCAGGTGATGTTCGACGGCGGCCTGATCGCACAACCGCCGCCGCCACTCCGGCGATACGGGCAGGTGGTTGTAGTTGTAAAGGCGCGCCGACAGCTCAAGCGCATCGGTGATTTCGAGCGCCTCGGCATATTCCAGAGCCCGGCGCGAAAGCGCGGCCAGACAACCTTCGGGCCCCGACTCGGGGCGGTCGGCGCAGACGAAAGTGCGCGCCCCGGGGCCGGAGACCAGCTCGCCATTCACTTCGACTGCTAAAACACCGTCCAGAACCATTTGTCCTATCACTTGGTCGCATTGTTCGCCTAGAGTCTGCCTCACATAGCGCGGCAACACGGCGGGACTTTGGAGTGTGAACCAGAGAAGAGCCATGTCGCGGGATGCGGATTTGATGCTGAGGCGTGGGTCGTGCCGCGGGCGCAGTATGCCATAGCCATCGGGATCGCGCTCGAGACCCGCCAAGTCCTGCTGCTCGGCGGGCGAAAGCCGGTCGAACAAGATCAACTCATAAGCCGGGCTGGCCCGCAGGCGCAATTCGCGGAGACTTCTTGCAAGTCTGATTTCCATGGGGAAGATCGGGCCGCTCAGGACGGCTTCGCCTGAGCGGCTCCTCCTTTGGGTTCACTTTCGGTGGTTGCCTTACTTCTTCCCCAGTTCTTTCTTGCGTTGGGCCAGGCTGGCGAGCTTTTCCTGGAGCTTGGCTTCCTGTTCCTCGACCTGGGCCACGGTCTGCGGCTGGAGAGCGCTCTCCTGCTTCTCAATATCAGCCAAGGCTTGCTTCAGCTGGGTCTTGAGCGCATTCAATTGCTGGGCCTCCTCTACGGCTGGGAGATACACGCGGCTGTCGCCGCAGAGGACGCTGTAGCCACCACAGCGTGGGATGGTGTCCCAGCAGGTGCCGGTACACACATTGCAAGGAATTCCGCCACTGTAAGCGCGGATGCAAAAAATTAACTGATCGGCTGCTGCCCCCTGAGCGGCAGCAAGGTTGACCATTAAGTCTCTGCTAAACATGTCACTCACTTCCTTTCGATTTGAGTTTGTTGCCGTCTTGGTTTTTCCCGGGATTTCCTGGACGTAGTGTCCAGAGAAGTCAGAATGACCTTGTCAAGCCAGCGCTTCATGGCTTGCAAGCTGGCGCGCAGTGCCAAGTCAGGACCAACTTCGACTTATCTAATAGTGCGGATTCAGGCCAGAACGTTGCAGGAATCATTGGCGTTGTTTACGGAATTGAGGAAGCGTTGAGCCGCGGATGCGAGGTCTGGCACAGACGAGGCCAGTAAATAACTGACGAAAGCGTTGCATCTGAGGCCCAAGTTCAGGCTGAGAAGTAGCGAAGCGAGGGGCTTACGTCGGGCAACATCCACAAGCCAGAATTTGGATTGCTCAAGCGCATGCATTTTCCCTGAGAAGACGCGACGGTTCGTCGATGGTTGACGCAAAGGGCAGTGCAATGAACGATTGCCAACGATTCTCGGCCAAGGTAATAGCAAACTGTCAAACATCCTCGCGACAACGAAGCTGGCAGAACTCCGCTCACGCGTCTTCCACCAAGTTGACGCAGGAGTGAGCACTGAGACCGCACTGCGGGGAAATTCTCCCGCTCAGCTTATGTGAGCGAAGAGTGATCGCTCGCGTAAGCCGTTTTGCGCGACTTCCTCAGCCCAACCGCGCGTAGAGTTGAAAGGGCGCCCAGTAAAAGGGGTTGTGGAACTCCCTGCCCCGCAGCAACGACAGTTTGGCGGTGCGCAGAGCGGCATCGGGGCTCGCCCCGCGATTCAGTTCATCGTAAAACTTGTCCATGAGTTGGACGGTGGAGGCGTCCGACACGTCCCATAAGGCGGCAACTACGTTGTGGGCGCCGGCTGCGAGGAAGGCCCACGACAGGCCGACCAGTCCCTCGCGCGAATACGAACGCTCGCCCGCGCTGTAGCACGCCGAGATTGTGACAAGGTCGGCCCGCAACTTCTGGTCTTTGATGACGCGCGCATAGAGTTTGGCGCGACAAAATGAATATAGGAGAACTTCTGGGGATTGCTGGCCAAATACGCTGATGGCGTCGCCTCCTCCCGAGTCAGTATCTTTTGATCCTGCTTCGGAAAATGGCTCTCAACCCTTCTCATCTGCGCAGCGGATAGCGGCAGTTCTCGATATTCTTCGTTCGGCGCGACGCTGTCCCCAACGATCAACAAGGTACGATCCCGTTTCTGCTTATCCGCGCGCGGTGCGGCCAGGATTCGTAACGAACTGGCATCCGCAATCGTCACGTCTTCAATCCAATAATGCAGCTTTGGCTGGGACGTATTCAGTTCGGACGTCTTCGGTTCAGAGACAGGAAGAGTTTCGAAATTCAGGCTGTTCAGGCTGCCGTCGGGAATAACGAAAACCTTCGCGTCCTTCTTCAATAACTCGCTTGCCGGCCCGATCAGCGTTTGATAAAGCGATAGCCCGTCTTTGTCTGCCGATGCGAGAACATCCTGCACCTTGAGAGACTCGCGATACCGCTGCACGGTGTCGTCGATTTCCTTGCCCGGAGGAAGGGTAAACAAGCTGGTCTTCTGTGGAGTGATCGCCCATAGATAGGACTGCTTCTCTCCCAGCCAATAAAAA
>JBELAC010000047.1:0-23961 GCA_049509215.1 Terriglobales bacterium | reverse complement strand
ACCATGCAGCAGATGGCCATCAGTTTCGGCGTCGCTTCAGCTTCGCTGGTGACTGTGTTCTTCCTTCCCGACCGCTATCGTTCAAATCCGCCGCAATTTATTCACGGCATTCACCGCGCGTTCTTCGTGCTGGGCGGGATGACCATCCTCTCGACAATCGTTTTCCGTGAATTGAGAAAAGGAGATGGCGGAGCGGTAAGCCAGGCAAAGGAACTACGCGGCGTCTAAGGTTGGGGACAAGATCTAGTCGCAATGAGCCTGCCGATTTCACGCCTTGCTGGGTTTCGCGTTTTTTGTGGCAAGTTCTTCGGCCAACTTGTGTACATTCATGGAACGCTCGTGCGCCTGTCTGGTGAGTTCGTGCGCGGACATGTGCCACGCCGCACTCCTTGGACGTAAGCTTCCGCGTGCGCTTCGTTCGCCCCAAACGCTCTGAGATCCCGAATCAGATCCACTTCAAAATCGGTGTGCGGAGTGCTCATGACTCCGCTGCTCGCCATCTCCAGCGGCTCGCCCAAAATACGGACGTCATTCCGAGGAAAACCGATAGCCTCAAGCTCACGGACAACCTCGTCGACCTAGCCTGGATTCTCAAATAAACCCACTGCTGTTTTTGCCATAATGTCCTCTGTGATCTTTACGTAGACTCGCTCAACCCCTTTCGAAATACAGTGCAGGATGGCTCACTTCGGAGAATTGCAAGGGCACGGACAACGTGGCGTCCCGATTGCAAATCGGCTTCCCTCTTCCAAGAATCTCGCCCCCAATAAATTCAATAAGGCTGCGGGCCATGTGTCGGTTTTTATCCCAGAGTGTGTACAAAACTGACCATCATGCAATGCAGAAAGGGAACATACTCGACAGTGATACCAAACCAACCCAGGCTAGAAACGAGGGACAATTATGGCTGCGGAACTTGCTACAGTAGACGACCACATTTTGGCCGGCGCGGAAGATGCTTGCGGTATCTTCGACGGGAGAATGGTCCCCCGCGTTTCCAGCGACAAACCGAAGGTTGGCGGCATGCGCTTTAACTGCGGTTACCTTTCACCCTTCTTCATCACCGACCCCGAACGCATGGAAGTTGCCTTCGAGGACGCCTGCATTCTCATTAGTGAAGGGAAAATCAGTTGCAAGAAAGACTTGCTCCCTCTGCTTGAGCAGATTAAAAAGATTGGCAAGCCGCTGCTCATAATCGCAGAGGATGTCGAGGGTGAGGCGCTGGCTGCGCTCGTCGTAAACAAGTTGCGTGGTCCCCTGCAGGTTGCTGCCGTAAGGGCACCGGGCTTCGGAGAGCAGCGCAAGCGCATTTTGCGGGAAATTGCCCTGGTTACCGGTGCCAAGGCCATCGGCGAAGGAGTCGACATCCCACTGAGAAACGTGCAGGTTTCCGACCTCGGCCTAGCCCGCAAGATCACCGTCGACAAGAACCACACGATGGTCGAAGGCAGGACAAACTATGATCGGCTTTCCTTTGAACCTGTGTCTTGCACCCAGGCAAATGCTTACGCTTCGCCTGTGTAATCTGCGCCGACCCGTGCCTGAAGAAAAATGGCGCAGACTATGCTGCGCCACGAGTAGTACGAGCGTTCCGACCTCGGCGATATCTGAGGCCGCATAGCTCTTGTGAAGAGAAGTTACAACAGCGCCGATTCGGAAATCTGTTCAAAATTGCACAGTCTTACGTGTGGGGTTTCCGGCGCTCCTCTTAGAAACTGGGGAGTGCGTGAGCCGCTCCATTAGGGGAACGCCGGCCTTTTAATGTTGTAGTTTGGCAGCCGAGATCCTGCTCTATGGAATAAGAGATGTACTTGCTTGCGATCCTCCTGCTTGTTTCGAAAAAGAGCGCCTTGCGATGGCTGATCCATCTCGGCGGACCCAGCCTGATTTTGCTCGGCCTCGTTGACAACTCAGTCATCCCTCTGCCGGGTAGCACGGACATCGTCACCATTCTGCTGGCGGCCCACCATTCCGACCTGTGGGTCTACTACACAATCATGGCGACCGCAGGAGCTGTTCTGGGCGGCTATCTTACCTACCGCATTGCTCGCAAAGGTGGCAAAGAAACTCTGGAAAAGAGGTTCTCGAAGAAGACGACCAATAAGGTATACACGATTTTTGATCGTTGGGGCTTCGCGGCAATTGCGATCCCCGCTCTTCTTCCGCCGCCGTTTCCCATCGTGCCCATGCTTTTGGCCGCTGGCGCCATGCAGTACCCCACCAGGAAGTTTCTGACCGCCCTCGCCGTGGGGCGCGGCGTTCGCTTCGCCATCCTTGGCTATCTCGGAGCGCACTACGGGCGGCACATCGTAAAGTTTTTCGCTCTGTACTACTGGGATGTGCTTTTCGTCCTGATCGCGTTCACAGTGCTGGGTGGACTGTTCGGTCTGATCCAGTACAGACGCGGACAGAAATCCAGAGACCCTGAAAGTCTCCGCCCATCGTCGCAAGCACGTCGCCGGGTGGCCTGAGCCTGCGTCGTAGTTCCGAATTTTGCCATGAGCGATAATGGGTGCAAATGGGTACGGTAGGTTAACGAGTCGAGAATCGGTGAACGGTAGTTGACCGAAAACAGTCTCCCACCTTCAACACGGTTGAAGGAAAGTTCAGATGTTTGGTGAATCGGGGAAATGCTGAGTTTCAAGGCAGAAGGCTCCGCGATACCCATACGCTCCTCCCCCTTTTCCTTGGATCGGGCCGCCCAGAAAAGTGCCGCTGTAGAACTGCATTCCTGGCTCCGTCGTGAAAACCTGGAACACACGGCCGGACGACGGATCATAAGCATCCGCGGCTAAGTCCAGCGAGCCTGGCGCTATATGATCGAGCACAAAATTGTGATCGTAGCCCCCGGCGAAATTCAGCTGTGCGCAATTTTCGTCAATGCGCTCTCCAATCGGGTTTGCGCGGCGGAAATCGAACGGCGTTCCCGCCACGTCGCGGAGCTCGCCAGTCGGCACCTGCGTAGCGTCAATCGGCGTAAATCGGTTGGCGCGCACCATCAACTGATGACCCAGAATGTCGCCGTTCCCGGCTCTCGCCAGGTTGAAATAAGAATGACGGGTTAAATTTAGGAAGGTGTCCTTGCCCCTCGTTGCCGCCACGTAATCGATGTGGAGTTCATTGCGGTCGCAAGGCACGGCAAAGACAACCGTAACTGTGAGGTTCCCGGGAAAACCTTCTTCTCCATCTTCACTTGGGTAAGTGAACTCCACCGCCTGCTGCGAATCGCTGGAGACGTCCGTGGCCATCCACACGCGCTTGTCGAAGCCCCTGATTCCACCGTCAAGGGTATTGTCGCCGTTATTCATGGGAAGAACATAATCGATTTGACCAATGGTGAACCTAGCGTGTGCGATTCGGTTGGCGTAGCGGCCGATCGTTCCGCCAAAATACAGCCGCCCGCGCTCGAAGTCCTCCAGCTTCTCGTAACCGAGCACGACATTTTCGACCTTGCCGCTTCGATCGGGCACCTTTAGAGACACAATGGTGGCTCCATAGTTGGTGACGGCAACTTTCATGCCTCTGTCGGTTGTGAGCGTGTACAGGCTGACAGTCTGGCCTTCTTCGGTTGTTCCGTAGGGCTGGAACGCTGCGGGCGTCCGTTCTTACCGCGGTTTGACGTCGGCATAGTGGGTTGCAGAAAGATTCCTGAGGGTGGCGGCCGCAGCTTCTGGTGTGATGTCGCGCTGCGGACTGGCTAACATTTCATATCCAACCATGAACTTGCGGATCGTCGCCGAGCGCAGCAGCGGTGGATAGAAGTGCGCGTGCAGATGCCATTCCGAGTGCGCCTCGCCGTCTGTCGGAGCCTGGTGAAAACCCATCGAATAGGGAAACGAGGTTTCGAACAGATTGTCGTACCGCGCGGTGAGTTGTTTGAAGATGTCGGCCAGCCCTTCGCGCGCGGCCGCATCGAGCGACACCAAATCGCCGGTATGCCGCTTAGCAACCAGCAGCACTTCAAACGGCCACACCGCCCAGAACGGCACGAGCGCGGCAAAGTGACCATTCTCCACGACCATCCGAGCCCCCGCCTTTGTTTCCAGTTCCAAATAGTCGCAAAGCAGGCAGGTGCCGTACTTCTCTTTGTACGCTAACTGCGACTCTAGTTCCTTGCGGGGCTCGTTGGGAATGGTCTGGTTAGCCCAGATTTGTCCATGCGGGTGGGGATTGCTGCAGCCCATGATCTCGCCACGATTCTCGAAGATCTCGATGTAGTTGATATAGGGCAGAGACCCGATCTCCGCGTGCTGCTCTGCCCATACATCCACCACACGCCCAACCTCCGGAACCGTCATCCTCGCCAGCGTCAGGTCGTGCCGCGGCGAAAAACAGACTACCTTGCAGGTTCCGGCCTCGCTCTCCGAGAGCAGCAATCCCCGCCCTGAGTCATCGTGTCTTGCCGGTTGAACGTCGGGGACAAGTGCTGCAAAGTCGTTTGTGAAAATAAATGTCGAGGCATAGATTGGATTGCGCGCCCCGGCCGCCCGCAGGTTACCCGGGCAAAGATAACATTGCGGATCGTACGCCGGAGCCTTAGCAGTCCCCGCGGTCTGCCTTTGCCCGCCCCACGGGCGCTCGTTGCGATGCGGAGACACCAGGACCCATTCACCCGTGAGCGGGTTGAATCGGCGGTGCGGCTGGGCAGCAAGTTTCTCCAGCGTCATGCGCGATCGCTTCCCGCGCGGTTCCACTCCCCGGCGCTTTGTGCCGGCTCGCAAACGTAGACCAACGGCGCAATGCCTGTCTCCTTGGCATACGTCTGTGCGATCCGCACCTGAAAATCTGCCGCGCTCTCGGCGCGGACCAGATTGACCGTGCATCCGCCAAATCCGCCGCCGGTCATGCGAGCTCCAAACACGCCAGGGATTGTAGATGCCAAAGCCACAAGCAAGTCAAGCTCCCTACAACTTACTTCGTAGTCCTCACGCAAACTGGCATGCGACTGATACATCAGCTGGCCAAACAGCTCCGCGTCGGCCGCCTCCAGCGCGTTAACCGCCTTGATCACCCTTTGATTTTCCGTGACCACGTGACGGCAGCGGCGATAAACCCGCTCCGGCAGCACCGAGCAATCGTGCTTGAGATCCTTAAGTTCCACATCGCGCAGCGCCCTCACTCCCGGTAAATGCGCCTGCAGAAGCTTCACTCCCGTTTCGCAATCTGATCGACGGAGATTGTACTCCCCGGACGCTAGTTCGTGGCGGACCATGCTGTTGCAAACGACCAAGCGGAGATTCGGCGGAATCGGAACGAGTCGATAGTCGAGCGAACGGCAGTCCAGCAGAAGAGCGTGTCCAGCCTCGCTGAAGCACGCGGCAAACTGATCCATGATCCCGCACCGCGTGCCGACGTATTCATGCTCAGCGCGCTGGCAAAGCCTCACGAGTTCCAGGCGCGGCACTTCAATCCCGCTCACGCTGCTCAGCGCCAAGGCCACGCCCACCTCCAGCGAAGCCGAAGAACTCAGCCCGGCGCCGAGAGGGACTTCTCCGTGAATCACCACGTTGGCCCCAGTCAATTTGTGCCCCGCGTCCTGCAGAGTGGCCGCCACGCCTCGAATAAAATCGCTCCAATGCCCGCGCGGCGGACTCGCCAGTCCATCGAGTGACAACGCGATCTTTTCGTCGTAAAGATCGGAGTACACTCTGAGGCCCCGGTCCTGCCGCTTCGCCGCTGCCACCCATGCATAGAAGCCAATCGCCGCCGGCAGCACGAAGCCGTCGTTGTAGTCCGTGTGTTCACCGATCAGATTGACGCGTCCTGGTGCGCGGAAA
The DNA here is from genome assembly GCA_049509215.1 of Terriglobales bacterium. Taxonomy (GTDB): domain Bacteria; phylum Acidobacteriota; class Terriglobia; order Terriglobales; family Acidobacteriaceae; genus Acidiflorens. The sequence continues at coordinate 18,184 of JBELAC010000047.1, read as the reverse complement.
ATGCGCGCGGTGGCTCCGAACTTCTCCCGGAAAAGTGCGGCGATGCGGCTGTCCGCGGACTCACGGTTCACGATGCCAGCGATCATGGCTTCCTTCCGCATTTTGTGCCGGTGCCTGCCGCGCTCCCGGCACGATGCAGCTTCACATTCGCTTGTCTGCCCAGCACAAACATAACGATGCCAAAAACCAGGAGCACCACTCCCGAGCCAAGGTTCACATTCAGACCCATTCGTGCCCTCTCTTCAATGCCAACATCTTAACGTGTCGGATATTCCCGAGAAGCATCGTAACCACATACGACGGAGACGAAGACATTCACCGCGCCTTCGAAGCCGGAGCCCAGGGCTACATCATTAAAGGAGACGCTGGTTGAAGCCGTGCAACGAGTCCATGCCGGCAAGCGTTTCCTGCCGCCGCCGGTTGCCGGCGCTCTTTCCCGTATGCCCGATTCCGACTTGAGTGCCCGTGAACTGGAGGTGCTGCATTTGCTGGTTGCCGGCAAAAGCAACAAGGAAATTGCTCAGTCCCTCGGCATTACCGAAGCAACGGTCAAGAGCCACGTCAGCACAATCCTGATGCGCCTGAATGTAAGCGACCGCAGGCAGGCATCACCGCATTGCAGCGTGGGTGGGTGCATTTATAGACGCAAGAAAGCAACTTACCGTGAGAAGAAACGTGCATTGCAGCGCCTCATTAACAGTCCAGCATTCGGCGACGTGCTGAAAGCAGCCCCGCCTCGAATTGTTCAGGGGGCGGTGAAGTTCAACTTCTAGCTCATGGTGAGATCATGGCCTGGAATGATTTTGTCCCATACCAGGTAGTCGCGCAACTGTCCTTACTGAAACATATCTGCTAATCTCTGCGCTGTAAGTTCAACTGTGATATCCGAAGCGCGTTTGTCCAGTCCCCCTCGAATCTGCATTACACATCCTGGGCAATCGATCAAGACAAGCGGCACGTTGGCTTGTTCGATATGATCGAGTTTGCGTTTCAAGATCGGCGCCGAGAGCTCCGGGAGCTTCAATGTGTAAGACCCTCCCATGCCGCAGCACATATCAGACTCCTGCATTTCCACCAGCTCATGACCAGCTTGCTTCATCAGGTTGCGGGCATTTTGCTCGGCATGAAGCGTTCGCTTCAGGTGGCAGGAGTCGTGATACGTGAATCTTGTCGGGGTAATCCCTTTCTTAAATTTGAGCCTGCCTTGTTTAACCAAAGAACTTATGAGCGAAGAGAAGTCCATCGCTTTGTCGGCTAGTGCACGAGCGGCAGGCAGCGCATCGACTTGACCCGTACTTTCAAGACTCGCAATAAAATCGTGCTTGAGTGCTACTGTGCATGTGGGGCAAGCCGATACTATGTATTTCACGTCCTCAGACAGAAGGGCTTGAATGTTATCGAGCGCATTCTGTGCCGCCACATCGTACGCCCCGCTGTAACGTGCCGGAGCTCCGCAGCAGGTCTGTTTATCGGGAAACGTGACTTCGATGCCTGCCTTATTGAGAACATTCACAACTGCCTCCCCCATCTCCGGGTAGGCAAAGTCGATCAGGCATCCTGCGAAGAGAGCAGCTTTCTCCTTGCACTCCGGCTGTTTATTCTTTTGGAAGACATCGCGAAAGGGGCGATCCGCGATACTCGGGAGCGACCGGAATTCCGTCATGCTGCCTAGAAAGAGGGGCAAGTGGCGGATAAATCCATCCTTGGCGAATGGCTTTTGAGCAATCGACGCTGTGCGCAGGACAGAATGAAACATTCGACGGCTGTTGACGATCGAAAAGGCTGCCTTCTGAACCAGCGGTTGCCCCTGTTCGATGGTCAATCGTCGCCGCAGTTCCAAAATCAAATCGGGGATGTCAATCTTGCCCGGGCAAACATCTTTGCAGTTCCCGCACTGGATACAAAGACTCTGAATCTCGTTCGACTGTTTAAGCGCATCGAACCATGCGGTGAGGATCACCCCGATTCCTCCCGTATATACCTTCCCAAATACATGCCCGCCGACAAGTCGATACACGGGGCAGACGTTCAAACAACTGGCACAGCGAATGCATTGCAGCGCTTGCTTAAACCGCGGGTCGCGCGACATTTCACTGCGCCGGTTATCCATCAGGATGATGTGCAGTTCTTTAGAAGAGCCGTCGGTATTGGCCACCGGCCCGCTGATGATCGAAACGTAACTGGTCAGCAACTGCGCAGTTGCGCTGCGGGGGAGAGCCGTGAGGATGGGCACAACGTCCTGAAAATGCTCGATCAGTTTCTCGATGCCGACGATAGCCACATGGATTTTCGGAAGTGTGGTGACTAATCGAGCATTGCCCTCGTTAGTCACAATCACGATGCTTCCCGTTTCAGCAACTGCGATATTGGCACCAGTGATTCCCATTTCTGCCGCCAGAAACTTCGGACGCAGCTTGTTTCGCGCAAACTTGACTAACTTCGGAATGTCGGGCGTCTGTCCCTCTTCGACCTTGTCACTAAAGGTTTCAGCTACCTCTTCCTTGGTCATGTGGATGGCCGGCATCACCATGTGGGAGGGACGTTGCCCGGCCAGTTGAATGATCCACTCCCCAAGATCCGTTTCCACCACTTCAATGCCGGCCTGCCCTAAATAGGAGTTGAGATGAATCTCCTCGGAAGCCATGGACTTGGACTTCACGATGGTCTTGACGCCTCGATCCTTCGCCAGTTTGAGAATGTATTGCCGGACTGCCTGCGGATCGCTGGTACAAAAGACCTTCGCTCCCCGAGCCTCGGCGTTCTTCTGGAACATGTTCGAGAGTTTTTCGAAGCCCTCGGCAGCGCTCGATTTGATCTCGGCGATCTCCGTTCGAAGAGCTTCGAAATCCATACCTTCATACGCTTTGGCACGACTGGTACGGTATGCCTCGGAAAAACGCCCGAGCGCGCCAGCAAGATTGGAGTTGTTCAGTGCGTCAAGAATGGATTGTTTAAATTCGTTGTTCACAGGGCCACCGCCGTGTTGTCGACCAGCACAATGATCAAGCGTGACGGCCCATGAACACCGATCGTCAGCACCCGTTCGATGTCGGCCGTCCGGCTGGGCCCCGTGATCAATGAGATGTAGTGGATCTTCGTGGGGTCGAGTCTGGCAAGCGCCGACGAGAGTCCGGGTAGGATTCTTGGTGTTGGAAGGATTGCAATATGAATCGGAGGCAAAGTGGAAACGAGCCGCTTGTCAATCTCTTCCGCGATCTGTACCAGCGTGCCGGTATCGGCGAGGGCCCAGTCCATTTGGCTGATGCCAACTTTCGCTTGAGCGGCATTTTCGCGCGTCACATCGAATCGAATTCCTGGGGTACGTGAATTCAATTGTCCACGATGAGCAGAATCAATCATCGGGCATTCCGCCCAAACGGCGTAGGAACCGGGCAAGTCAGCAATCCCTGCGTGGAGAAGTACTCCGACGATGAACTCCAGCGCCTGCGATTCGTTCTCGACATGTTCGACTTCAGCACCGACAGCCACAGCGCGTTTCTTGAAACTGTCGACAGCGGCAGTCATCGGTTCCTCACAGCGGCGGACCCTGAATGCGGTCCCCCGAAGCCAGCTTGCGCGGCCTGCTCCCCTCCCTGGCAGGCCGCGCCCCGTTCCTAGCGAACAACTAGGTTCGCGAATGGCGAAACGTACGCAATCAGGAAGACAAACACGCCCACCAAGGCTGCGAGGGCAAGGCTATGCAGAAAGACATAGCGAAGAATTTCGCCCTCGTGGCCATACCATTGCGTTGCAGTCGAAGCTACGACAATGCTCTGGGCGTCAATCATCTTGCCCATCACGCCGCCGGTGCTGTTGGCCGAAGCCATCAAAACGGGTGAAACGTTCACCTGCTGCGCCGTAATTTTCTGCAAACTTCCAAACAGAACGTTGGAAGATGTGTCGGAGCCAGTAAGAGCGACGCCCAACCAGCCGAGCAGGGTGCCAAAGAACGGATAGAGATGTCCGGTGCGAGCAAAGGCCAAGCCCATGGTGGCGTCAAGGCCCGAGTATCGGGTCAGCATCCCGATCGCAAGCATCGCTGCTATTGTCAGTAGCGAAAATCTCACCTTGACAATCGTTCTCAGAAATACGGAGACGATGGTTCCAATCCCTTGACCCATAATCAGCCCCGAGAACAGGGCGGCCAGCAGAATGCCGGTTCCAGTCGCACTTAGCCAGTTCAGACTGTAAACAGCGCCCTCTTTCGTGGGTTTCCCGACCACCGGCGGGATGCGCTCGACCAGGTTATTGAGACCGACAACAGGAAACTGTGGATTGGTGATCTCACTGGCTTTTGGCGATTTCAGGGCAAGCGATGGGAAAACTTTTTCGGGACTGTTCATCCAGAGCTTTCCCGTCTGCGTGCCCCATAGAAAGACGATGACGCTGAGAATAACCCATGGAATCCAGGCGCGCGTGATTGCGGATCGTGAATAGACTTGCGCTCCAGATGTTTCCTCGCCTTGTTCGTCCTTAAATCGCCAGATCTTCTTGGGATGCCAGACCAGCAGGAACCCAATGAGGCAGATCATGGACACAACCGAGGCAACAACATTGACGAGCCAGGGACCGTGCATGTTGGAGACGAGAATCTGCGGAATTGTGAATGAGATACCCGCGACGGCAATCGCAGGCCACACTTCCAGCATCTCTTCGAAACCGGCAAACGCCCAAATCAGCCAGAACGGAACAATAATGCAGAAGGGGGCCAGAATGCGGCCGGTCATTGCCGCTAGTGTCATTTCGCTGATTCCCGTCACCTTTGCGAGCGCAATAATTGGCGTGCCGAGTGCCCCGAAAGCTACTGGTGCTGTGTTCGCGATTAGTGACAAGCCCGAGGCCTGTAGCGGCTTGAACCCGAGCCCAATCAGCAGAGCTGCCGTTACCGCCACCGGTGTCCCAAACCCGGCCGCACCTTCAAAGAAGGCGCCGAAGCAGAATGCGATCAGCAACAACTGCAGGCGGCGATCCTGGGTGATTCCGGTCAGACTGTGCTGCAAGATGTTGAACTCGCCGGATTCGACCGTGAGTTGATACATAAAGATCACGTTGAGCACGATCCAGCCAATGGGGAACAGTCCGTAGCCAGCTCCATAAACCGCAGTGGTCGCTGCAAGTCGCACTGGCATGTGGAATCCGAGAATCGCAGTCAGCAGTGCGGTGGCAAGTCCCGCGAGAGCGGCATAGTGAGCCTTCACATGTCCGAGAGCCAGCGATCCGAGCAAAACTACCACCGGCAATGCTGCCATCAGGGTGGAGAGAAACCAATGTCCAGTTGGGTCGTAGTTCTGTTGCCAGGGGACAGCCAGCGGCTGGATCTTCAGGATAGCTGCTGCGATTAATGCAACTACTACAACAACAATGGAAGAAAGGATCAGGTTGGGTTTGGGCGATGAAGCGTCGGATCGCCTTGCAGTTGGCAGGGTGGGCAACGACTTGGTTGCGCTCACGTGGCACCTCCGTCGCCGACCCGCGGAAACATCAACTGGGGATTGCGCTCGGCGAACATCGGTTCTGGTCACTTTTCGACCGAACCTGAGGTACTTTAGCGTATTATCATCTTGTCTGACAATAGGGAACTTCGCTTAGTTATGGCCTGGGCTTAAATTCACCCAATGCGATACGCTTGACAGCGTAGTGCGTGGTTTCTACATTTCAATGTGATGGATCGCGAACTATCCCCAAATGCAACAAACGTAAAGCCGCTCTCCCGGGCTACCCTTAGTGAATTGGTGGCAAAGGAGATAGCTGGCAAAATCACTGCCGGAGAGTGGAAGCCAGGCTCCAAGTTGCCTTCCGAAGCGGAACTGTGTCGAGCATTCGGAGTTGGTCGATCTTGCCTTCGCGAAGCTCTAACCTCTCTTTCCTTTATCGGTCTAGTCCGCGCCCGTGCGGGCGAAGGTAGCTTTGTCGCTGATCAGCCGTCCGTCTATCTGACGAATTCTTGGCTCAATCGCGGTCTGCTGACCACCGAAAGAGAGCTTAATGAGTTTGCCGAAGCGCGACTGGTTCTGGAAACGGAAATGGCCGCGTTGTGTGCTTCCCGCAGCACGGAAACCGAATTAAAGAACTTGGAAGGCATTGTCGAGCAAATGAACGACTCGATAGATGACGCCCGAAAATTCCGTGATTTAGATCTTGCATTTCACCTCGCCATGGGTGCGGCAGCCAGAAACGACGTTCTCAACGATCTGCTCACGAGCGTCCGTGAGCGCATGTCGGAGCTGATTGAAAAGAGCCTGTTGCTCCGACAGGGGATGAAGCAGGCCGCTAGTCAGCACGCAAGAATCCTGGAGGCTTTTCGCAGCCGTAATCCGGAAAAAGCGCGGTCTGCGATGGATGCCCACTTGAGATCATTCCAGCGCGGCTACAAGGTTCTGTTTGAAGCCGGCCACCGAGGCGAAATATCCAAGAAGACCTGAGAGCGATCCGCAATTGACTCGGGGATCACACAGCCAGATTCTCAGACGCGGTGGGCTCAGCCTTGACGCGAGCGCCGTAACTGAGGACAAGCGAATCCAGAAGTTCCTGCTCGAACTTTGCTGACAGTCATGGACAGAAATCTAGCTGCCGTGTTGAACTCAGTGAAATTCCGCTGCGTTTGCCGCCCCTGTTGGCTCTTCTAAGCCCACTCCTGTGAGCGACAGAGTTAATGGAGAGCGGCGCGTGCCTAGCAGTGTTACAGAACGCAAGGCTAGGCGGCGCCGAAGAGGGATCTTTGGGCGTGCCGTAAGTGTACCGTGCGATTCGATCCGGCGCACGCGCGAGTGCTGTTTGTGGAATGGCGTGCCAAAAAGTGCGAGAGAGTGCCGCTTGAACGCGAACTGCTTCGCTTTCCCGGCACGACATGAGTCGTGCTCGCGCTTCCGTCAATTATTGCCGAACCTCACGACGACTCCGGTGCTGAACCTTAGATTGTTTTGCCGGTCGTCGTTGCCGGTGCCGTTGAGAAAATATGATTGAATAAAATCCGCCTGAATCAGGCGGACCGCAATCCAGGGACGCACCCGCCAATCCGCCCCCCCGCCCTCGGTGAGCAGCAGGCCATTGTTTGGCCCCAAGGGAGCCATGCCGGTTCCCAGCGAGCGCGTATAAAGCGTGCCCCCGGCGTTGCCTCCGCCGAGAAGCAGCTCTCCGAAAGGGGTAAGGCGCGTGCGATTGTGCCACGTCAGGCGCGGGCCGAACTGATAACTCTGTAAAGTGAGGCTGAATCCACGGGCCGCGATGTTGGACTGTCGGTAATAGCCAAAATCTCCCACCAGACTGAGCCAGTTATTCACGGAAAATGCCGCTTCGAAGCTCGCTCCTTGGAGACGCAAAGGCGTGTTACTAACCACCGTGTTGGCGCGTATTGAACTGTAGCCAGCGAATACTTCGACTTGACTTATGAGCGGCGAAGTTGCTGCTGGGGGGGCCTGCGCATAGGCATTATGCCCGTCACCAAGAGCGAACACGAGCATGGAGAACGTCAAGAACCGCAGAGTGCGTCGCATCGCTCTCTTCCCTGTTCAGGCGATTTCGAATCGAATGCGCTGGCAGATGGTTCTGCTCGGCCGCATGGCAATAGCGATGGTTTGGCAAAAGTGGCCGAATTCACGGCACAAGGGGCGGAAAGCGCATTCCGTGCGGACGTAAGGAAGGTCTTCATATCAGTTTGTGTTCAGGGCGATGTGGACGTCGTACATTGCCGTGCCCGAGGTGCAAGGCGTGTAAAAGAAAGCGTAGGAGATCGGTTGGCCGCCGATCGCGTAGAAAGTGAAATTGCTCGTCACTTCGGTGTCCGCTGCAAAACCCGTAACAAAGTTCATCACAGCTGCCTTATTGTTGGCCCCGCCGGAATCCGTCCAGTAAAAGTAGAAATGAATTTCTCCAGAGCCGACCGTCGTGCAAAAGGGGGCGATCTGGTTGATATAGGCGATCTCCGAATAAAGGCCGCTGGTGACGGGTGTGAACAGTGTGGTTTGAGAGATGGCCGCGGATTGTCCGGTCAAGTTGACCGTGGCAACAGTTGCTTCCCCAGCCGAGGAAGTGACGTACCCCTGATTCTGGACGTAGGCGGTAGTGGCGAGTTTGGTCGAGTTGTCGGAGGTGGAGGCGGTCTGGCCGGTGGCGGCTCCCGAGAAATTGGGAGCGCCGCTCAGGGTGGTGATGGCGGCGGTGGGGATGGTGACGGTGCCGGTGAAGGTGGGCGAAGCCAGCGGTGCAAGAGAACTCAGCGCCGTGCCTGAATCCTGAATCTGTCCTGTAGTACCTTGCTCGGTCACTACATGTCCAGCGGTGGTTGCGCTGGTAGGCCCGGTGACCAGGCCCGCTCCGGACCCTGCGACGCTGTAACTGGTGCCCCATGCCGATCCCGTCGAATTGGCAACGCCCGCGCCGGGATAGACTGTTCCCCCGGGGGCGTTGCCGATGGTCATCATTTCCCAGTAAGTACCGTCGTAGCAGGCGACGACTTGCTGGTTGGCGGGCATGTCGCCGGCAGCGAGGGTGGAGGCCCCGAGCCATTTGCGAACGTGGGCTGCGCTGGAGGAGTTGACGTTGAGGGTCAAGTCGCCGGTGTTGGCAGTGGCGGTGGAGTAGATGATGCAATCGTTGGCATCGGGAGTGAAGGTGGGCGAGGTGGTACAGACCTGGGCTGTCGCCGAGCCGTTCGTGTTGGCGCAGACGAGCGGAGATTCGATTTGATCGGCGGTGGCGGCGACGGGGCGAGAGCTGCTGTTGGTGCCGAGGACCGAAGCGGAAGCCGGGACGGTTCCGCCGTTGATTTTGGCGACGGTGGGAGAGGGTAAGGTGCCGCTGAGATCGCCGCCGGCGGCAGTGCCGTTCGCGAGATAGCCCTGATTCTGGACGTAGGCGGTGGTGGCGAGTTTGGTGGAGTTGTCGGCGGTGGATGCGGTTTGGCCGGTGGCGGCTCCGGAAAAATTCGGTGTCCCGCTGAACGTGGTCACCGCGGCAGTGGGGATGGTGACGGTGCCGGTGAAGGTGGGCGAAGCCAGCGGTGCAAGAGAACTCAGCGCCGTGCCTGAATCCTGAATCTGTCCTGTAGTACCTTGCTCGGTTACTACGTGTCCAGCGGTGGTTGCGCTGGTAGGCCCGGTGACTAGACCCGCTCCGGCTCCTGCGACGCTGTAACTGGTGCCCCATGCCGATCCCGTCGAATTGGCAACGCCCGCGCCGGGATAGGTCTGCGAAGTCAGGCAAGACGCGCAGCCAATCGCTCCAGCGGAGTTGATGGTGATCGGGGAAGTTCCGCTTAAGCCCGAGCTGCCGACGTTTCCGATGGGGATGGTGGTTGCGGCGGTCACCGCACTGGCTCCGTTGCCGTACAGGTACCCGGTCAGCGGGAGGATGGGGGCGGAAGCGAATGTCCACCCGCCGGAACTGGAGACGGACGCCGAATCCGTGCTGCCGCTGTTGACCACGAAATGAATTCCGTTGGCCGCGGAGGTGCCGAGTACCAGATCGCCGGAGGCCGCGTAAAGATACGTTGCGCTCGGCAAGTTCAAGGAACCAGTTCCCGTGAATCCGCTGGAGTTGATGCCAAAATCGCCATAGTATGTGCTGCCCGTGGAGAGATTATTCGACACAATGTAGTCGGCGCTTGCCGTCGAGCCGGAGTTGGTGTTTTGCAGCACGTTTTGGATATAGCTGTTGGCGCTCCCCTGAAACGCCATGACCTGATTCGAGTCGGTGAATCCCAGAGTTCCGTAATTGAGCAGTCCGGTGGACGTGGACGATGGGAGACTCCCCGTTAGCGTCAGTATTGGCGTGGTGACGATACCTGTGAAGGTGGGCGAGGCCAGCGGGGCATAGGCCTGATTCGTGGCCTGCACATACGCGGTGGTGGCGAGTTTGGTGGAGTTGTCAGCGGTGGAGGCGGTCTGGCCGGTGGCGGCTCCCGAGAAGTTGGGAGCGCCGCTCAGGGTGGTGATAGCGGCGGTGGGGATAGTGACGGTGCCGGTGAAGGTGGGAGAAGCGAGGGGTGCGGCTCCGGTAACCTGGGCGACGGAGTAATCGCCGGAGTTGGCGGTGACGACGCCGGTGCGAGCGAAGACGGAGCTGACCGGAGCGGCGGCATTGGCGCGAATCTCCACGCCAAACAGGAACACGCTGTAGACGCCCGCGGAACCATTCGAGGAGAGGACGAATCCCAGCACCTGATTGGCCGTGGGATAGGATGCGCCGACATCGTGACAGTTTCCGGCAACGGTGGTACTGGACTGGACGTAGTCGCCGGCGGTTGTGGCTCCGTCAAACACACATGAGGCAGTGCCGTATACGCTCACCAAAACGGTGGCGTCTGCCGCCGCTGTACTGCTGGCAATTCCCGTGAGCCCCGTGAGGTCGGACGTTGTCGCATCTGCCGCACGCGACGCGGAGGAAACCGTGGTCAATTTTTGCAGAAGATTAATCGTGCTTCCGTTCGAGGTGTAGCTAACGGTGGAAGGGCCGGCGGGGCCGGTTGCGCCCTGCGGGCCTTGGGGACCAGTTGCCCCAGTCGGCCCGGTGGGGCCTTGCGGCCCGGTGGCTCCAGTTAATCCTGTGAGGCCTTGAGGACCCGGCGGTCCGGTTGGCCCGGTTGCACCCGTGGCGCCCGTGGTACCTTGCGGGCCTTGCGGTCCGGTGGCACCGGCTGCTCCCGATTGGGCCAACAGAGTCCAATAGGAAGAACTGGTATCTGGTTCCTGATTGCTGCCCGCCTGGATGCTGATGTAGCTGGAGCCGTTGTAGACGACGGCGTCGTTGACAGCGTAGGCAGTGCCGCTGTTCCAGGTTCCCAGCCAATCCAGTCCGGTGGGACCGGTGGGTCCTTGCGGCCCGGTGGTACCGGTCGCGCCGGTCGCGCCCGATGGGCCTGGTGGACCTTGCGGTCCTGGAGGTCCGGCAGGGCCTTGACTTCCTCCCGAGGGGGCGGCAGCGATCCAACTTGTTCCGTTGAAGGTCAGCACTTCTCCGCTCGAGGGCCCCGCAGCGAGGTCGAGGGGCGTGCCTTGCAACTTATCAACGGAGATGGCTTGCTGGATGCCACTTATGTCGCCCAAGAATGGGCTTAATACATTCCATGCAGCGCTGGCTTGGAAAGCTGGAATCAGCGGAACGTCGGGAGAGAGCTGAACTCCGTCAGCAATAACCCGGAGGTGCAGGTCGGCCTGGAGATCCAGCGAGGCAGGGAGAGCCGGCATACCGGTGGCGCCCAGCACGATGCCGTAAATCCCGTCCGTCACGGTCACGGTTTGCGGGCCCGAAGTCCATAGCTGGTTTCCATGGGAATCGAGAATCGAAAACACGAATGACCGTGCGCCGGATGCGGGCACGTTCGACTCAAGCAGACGCCCTTGATATGCCAACGCGGGACTGGGCGCCGGATCCGCAACCTGGGCGGAAGCCTTGCCAACCAGGCAAAGGATCGAGATGAGCGCAAAAACGAACAGAGTTGTACGCATGTCGTTTGCTGCTTCGTATCCCTATCCCGGTCGTTTCGTGGGTGGTCGTCCAGCCCTGAGGTCAAGTTATGCCGGATAGAGACGGAACCACGCGACACTTAATTGGGAACGACTTCTAATTGGAAACGACTTCTCATCGCCCGTTCACGCAAAGTGACCTCGATGCGGTAGTCCCCCACGACTACGCAGCAACCTGCGCACCAAACTCATGGCATTGCGAAATACGGAATATGGGTCTTGCGGAGAGCTGGACCGGGAAAACTATTAGATGGTACTAACCCGCGACTCGCATCCAAGCGGTGAATGTGCCGCCAAAAGCGTTCGAGTAACAAGATTCTTATAATAAATCTGAGTACTTACTAATATTGTGTCTGTGACTGTGAGCGAGAGTTAGCGGCCAAATAACGGAGCTGATCACCGCCTGTATTGGATATGCTCTCTGCGATACAAAACAGTAAGACAAGATGCAGTGACCACCCGTAATGGCGCCGGTTAGTAGAAGTGTTAGGCGCGCCGCTACGAGATATAGTCCGGCTTTCTTGACCGTCTGCCAGACCAGAGCGCGCCTTCGGCCTCTGGCTATGGGCAACTGTTGTTGGGCGCGGTGCACACAACCGGAATGGTGAAGCCGCTGCGGATTTGGACATTACCGTCAGGCCCCATTGAGATTGCGGAGGGTACAAGTTGGCCAACGATCGCAGCGTTCTGAATCGCGCCCGACACCTGGATGGCGCCCGAGGCCTGGACCAATTCGGTGTTGAGCTCCGCTCCCGGTTGGACCGGCGGAAGCACGTCGACCGCTGCCGAACCGCTAACCGTGGTGCCACCTGCCGGATTCGACGGGGTCCACGTCGCGACAACGGTGTAATTGCCCGCGGTTCCGGACGCGGTGTAGACCCCAGCGCTGGTGATTGTTCCCCCCCGGGCAGGACTTACGGACCAAGTCAGTGAGCCGGCCTCGGGGTGGCTGGGTGTAAACAAGGCGGTGAAAGTGGTGGTGGATCCCGCAGCAACTGTAATCGACGGAGGGCTCACAGAAACACTGTAAGAAGGAGCGTTCGGGTTAGGGAAACCGCCGCCACAACCCGCAAAGCCTAGCACGATAAAGGGAAACATGAGAACAATTCGGTCAAGACAGTTCACTACAACCCTATCGTCACTGGCCGAACAAAACGCTAGCGCCGTTGTAGTGACTTGAGTCACCGGCACCGCCGATGTGTCCACGACCACCATTGCTCAGCCAACAGCCAGAGCATAGCAAGCTCTCCCTACAGCCGCTGACGAGAGAGGCTAGGCGAGGGAAGGGAGCCAGTTATGCAAATCGGCAAGCGGGATCGGCAGGTTACATTATCTTTTAGGAAAATATTCGGGGTTAGTACTTGCCGATCAAGCCAAGGCGAATGTAGCCAGCGCGAATGGCGAGGAGCTTCCACTTAACGCTGTTGTTCTGCGCAATCAGACCCACAAGCTCTGGGTCCGGCAGTCTCAAGAGCGGTCGAGACGAGCGTCGTGCTTTTGGACGCTGGTGTAACTAAGGTTGGGGCAGGCTCTACCGGCAAACCTCTGGGAGTGAATTGGCCAATACAGCCTAAAGACTCTGCACCCGCGACAGGGGCAGAACAGGCACAAGCGCTGACCCCTTCCGCGTGTAGGCCGAGGCCCGGCCAGTGTCAAGGCCGCGCTTCGCGCGCCGCGTTCGCGGTCGAAAAGCCTTGACACTGGCCTTCGCGCGTCGGCTTATTCTTCAGCTGTCCGGGGAATGTCAAATTTTCCTGTTACACCCTCCCGATCTCTTCGACCTGGGCATTCTCGACGCGGGAAATTCAGCTGAGTTCGGCCACAGGTAGCGCCCGGAATCCATTCGCAAGCGGAAAGCCGTTTGGCGCGCGACAGACGACCGCACCAGAGGCTACCCGTGATTTGCCCACCACGTTGCGCACGGAATCGAGATTTACTGTATCGCCGACATCTGGCAGTTCCGTCCACTTCGCTTCAAACAGTTCCAGGCGTCCGCCCACATCCACCACAAGCATTATGGAAAAGACGATCTGCTATTACCGTGGCGGGCGGCGACAGACGCCACCAAGGACCTTGCAGGAGAACCTACAGGGATCACTGTCGCCGGTTAGCGCAAGCGGTTTTGTGGCGATTCGTGGCGGACCGTGTTCGTCGGTGCTTGCAGTGTTGTCGTCCATGGTGGCCGCCCAGGAGCCGCCGAAGGACGCCACGCCGATCACACAATCGTGAGTCAGCGCGACTGCGAAGCGGTCAGTAAGCGTAGACCTTCACGCGCCTGGGCATTGTTGCGATCGAGCTTTAGAACAAGTCCGTATTCGTAACGTGCCAGGCGATCCTGGCCACGTGCCGCGTAGGAATCGGCCTGGCGCAGCAGATCCGGGACATCGTGCCGGCTGAAACCGTCGACCGTCAACGGAGGCTGGTCCGGAGCGCGCTTTCGAGCTGCAGATGGCTTCGATGCTGCTGACGATGCCGGTTGCTTGTCATCGTCGCTAAAAGGAGAACGCCGGGTGAGTGGCGCGCGCGCGCTTGGGTTGTCGGCGGCAGGTTGATCGTTGTCGCCGGACTGAGGTTTTTGAGGGGAAGCAGTCTGGGATGAATCAACCGTCTTCTGAGAAACTTCCGTTGGTGAAGATGATGCCGGTGTTTCTGAAACGGTTGCGTTGTCACTTGCCGGATGATCGATTGACGACTGGGCCGCGACCGGCTGCAAGGTTGCTCCGGGTGTGGGACCTGAGGACTCGGGGGCCGCTGGCGTTTGTGACGATGTTGACGGCGCATTCGCGGTCTCTGAATTTTGCGGAAGGGCGGGCTTGGCGCTGTGCCCGTCGGGAGCACGATGAAGAACCTGAGCTGAGTACTCATTGAACCTGGCGGCGGCTATCGTCAGTGCTGGCGTGATTTTGCTATGGAGCTGCGCAATCAATGGCGGAAGTGCTCCGGTGGTGGAACGAACATAGAAAGCCCAACCCGCCGCGGCGATGAGGGCGAGGGCTAAGCCAAGAACCAGGCGCAGCCAGATTCGTGGCCGAGCTTCCTGGATTTGAGGGGCACGACGAGCGTTGGCGGGAGTTGGCGTCCGGCTAGCGACAACCTTTTCAACCGGAACGCTGGCAGGCCGGTTGAGCGGCGCGCGAACAGACTGATCGAGGAAAGCCCTCCGCATTTCCTCGCAACTCTGGAATCGATCCTTTGGATCTTTGGCGAGGGCTTTTCGAATGACGGCATCGATCCAGCCAGGAATGGCCGGATTAATCAGCGAGGGCGCGACAGGATCCTCATTCACGATCTTATAAAGGATGGTCGCAATGTCGCCGGCAAAGGCCTTTTCGCGGGTCAGCAACTCGTAGAAGACGGCGCCTAAGGAAAAAATGTCGGCGCGATGATCCACTTTCTTGCCGGCAATCTGCTCGGGGGCCATGTAGGAGGGTGTGCCGATGACAAGCCCGGTCTGCGTCATCGAGGTGTTCTCGATTTTTGCAATGCCGAAGTCGAGGACTTTGATGGCTCCCTGCTCGGTCACCATGATATTGGCTGGTTTCAAGTCTCGGTGAATGACGCCGCGGGCGTGGGCGAAACCGACGGCGCCTAGAATCTGGTCAGCCCATGCGAGCAAAGTCGGGAGCAGAGGTACGCCGGCATCCGCCAACAGGTCGGCAAGGGTGGTTCCTTTGACGAACTGCATGCTGAGATAAACGGCACCATTTTCCTCACCAACGTCGTAAATCGTGATGATGTTGGGATGATCGAGCCCGCCAGCCGCTTTGGCCTCCTGCTTGAGTCTTTCGATCATCTGGGCGCGATCGGGAGCATGATCGTCGATCAAAATCGTCTTGAGCGCAACGGTGCGGGCAATCACCGGATCGAATGCTTTGTAAACCGCTCCCATGGCACCGCGTCCCAGTTCTTCCTGGATCTGGTAGCGGCCTAAGGTGGTCGATGCGGCCTGCTCAACCGGCCTGTTCGGTGGCTTTGTCAATTCCATTAAAAATCTCTTAGGGACGATCCATGCAAACACGCGCAAACGCGGGAGTTATTAAGCAAGCCCGCGGCCAGTTTTCATCATAGCGCCGCCGGTTTCTGCTTCCTACTTACTTTAGTTTTGATTGGGCCTTCGATCTTGGTTCAGCCTTTCCTTTCCGCGAGCAAAATGTATGTTGCAGACCTTTATGAAGTTTTGGAAGCGCATTTTTTCCCAGTTCCGTTCGCAACGGCCAAGCGGAATTGTTCGGCCGCAACGCTGCGGCATCGCGATTGCTTTGTTTCTGGGAGCTTCGCTCGCGACGTATGGCAAAGATGCCTCGCTGAGTGCCGTGGTTTTGTTCGACGGTCCCCAGGGCGTCGCGTACGTGCAGCTCACCGACGCAACGCTGAATGGAAAGACCGAAGTACGCAACTGTGATGGCGTTCCGAGGCTCGACAAGAATACTTATAACGGGCTTCCGCGCGCCTCGCTGGCCGGCGCCAGCTCGCTTCAGCGCGGAACGGACGGCGTACTCACGCTGAAAACGGGCGGGAAGTCTTTTTGCATCGTTCCCGACAATTTGAAACTCGAACGCGGCGTTGATCTGATGCCGGCCGCGGCGGCCGAACAAGCCATGATTCGCGGCACACTTGTCTCTGCGTCACCACGCGATGCGGTGATCCCGACATTCAAACCCGGGGTGCAGATCGTATTTGTTGCTGCTCCGGACGTCGAACTGGCCGACTTCCTGCGGGCGCAACGAGCGAACACCGTCAGCGATTGGCAGGATTTCCTAACCCGTTATCCCGCTTCGACGCGCCGAGCTTCCGCTCAAGATGCGATCGCGGGATTTCATCAGCAGGCAGCGGAAGCTGCCCTTGCGCAGTATAAGAGTTCCGCCAGCGCCAAGGCGCAAGATCTCGCCACGCTGCGGCAGGCGTACCTTGAGGCGCAAACTGCGAGCCAGTCGTCTCCCGGTTACAAACCTGCGGCGCAGTTCATGGACAGCATTGAACGCGAGCTGGACACTCTGGCGCGGGCCGACCAGACACGGCTGCAGGCCTATCGAAAAGCGGTGCAAGACCATACACCTGGATATGGCCAACTGTCTGCGGCCAAGCAGCATCTCGATCGCCTGTTGGAAGTTCGGCCCGATTATGCGCCTCTGCTGAATCTGCAGCGCGAAATGGCGGCCGAACAGCGAAAGCTCGACAAGACCCTGGTGAACGCGCAGGTATTCATCATGGAGGCGCGCTACGATCAGGCGGTCGATTCGCTGGGTCCCTACGCCGCATTCGCTTCGGAAATGCCTCGCGTGGAGAGCGTGATCAACGCGGCGTTCAAGAACCACTACGAGAGCGGGCAAAAACTCGCGGCTCATCAGGACTGGGAAAAAGCAATTCAGGAATTTGATAAAGCGTCGGCCGTCCGGCCCGAGCGCAAGGATGTCCGGGCAGCGGCCGATCATGCTGCGGCGCAAATCGAGGCCCAACGCAATCGGCGGGCGGCCGATGCCGCTATTCAGGAAAGCGACGAGTACGCGCAGAAGAATCAGATTGTCGAAGCCTACAACGTACTCGCCGACCTGCCTGAGAAGCAGCGCGCCCTGGTGTCACAGCACCTCGCGGCGTTGTCGCAAGACTATATCGGCGCCGCTGTGAACCGCGCACAGAAACTCCAGGAGTCGCACGTTCCGATCAAGAACGCGGCCGATGAGAATGCAGTGCTTGAGGCCTATGTTCTTTGGGATCGCGCCAGTTCTCTGGCAGATGACCCCGCGATCACCGTGAAACGCGATTTTCTTTCGGGCAAGATCAGCGCTTACTACCTCGACCAAGCCAATCGATATCTGCAGAAGCCTGCTGGATCGGGAGCTGTGGTTGGATGGCTCTACCTGAAACAGGCGGTCCGTTACGGGATCGCGGACCTTGACAGTTTGAAAGAGCAGATGGCACGTTACGAACCGCTCTATCAACGCCGCACCCAACTCACGATCGGCATCGTGGTTCGCGACCAGACTTCACGCCGCGACAGCCATGGTTTCGCCGATCAACTTGCGGACGCGATCACTGCTGGCCTTGATTCCTCCGGGCTGTCGATTGCAGTTGTGCGGAATGCTGGGGAGGCTGAAGAGTCTCAACATCCGGATTTCACTCTAGTCGGAGAGGTGCTTGAACACCGGGTGGTCAAGAAAGCGAACCTCGAGGCGCCGGAATCAAAATACCGGGCCGGCACCCACGAAACGAAAAGTCCGGCTTGGCTGCAAGTTGAAAGCGACTACGAATCCGCTCAACAACAGCTCAACTCGGCGCAACACGCGCTCGCCGACGACCAAGCCGAACACAAGAAGAAACAAGTCATCGCAGACGCCAATGATGCTGTACAGAAGGCGCAGAAGAGCGTTGATGAATTGCGGCATAAGCTGGATACAACGGAGCAGAGCCGCACAGAGACTGTGATTGAGACTTATCACTACACAAAAAAGACCATTGATCTGACGGCGTCGGCGGAGATCGAATTTCAGTTCCACGACCGGGCGGGTAATTTGGTCGGGCAGCCTGCCGATGTACATAAAGATAAGCACAGCTCGACAGTTGTGGTGCAAGACGTTAAAGCAGAAGACACCGAAGGAATCACCAACCAAGGCGTGGAATCCGACGGGTCGCAGTTACTGACGGATCTGGAAGTTGATTCCCGGAACGCTTTGGTCAAAACGGTGCGAGAAAAAGTTGCGGAACTGCCCGCGGCGGTTCTACAG
>JBELAC010000046.1:0-23962 GCA_049509215.1 Terriglobales bacterium | reverse complement strand
CAGTACCCATAGCCGATAACACCAAACCTAATCATAAGACTCTCCCTGATGAATGGTTCTTTTGGATCGAGAAGGACATCCTGTTGACCTAAAACTCAGTTTCAAAGGGATTGAAGGGGTTGTCGGTCTTAACAGGCGCCGCTACCGGCGATCACCGCTTTGGGAGTTTGCAGCAAAATCCTCAGATCGAGCAGAGGGGAGCAATCGCGCGCGTACCGAAGATCGAGTCGGACCATGTCGTCGAATCCAACTCGGCTACGTCCTTGTACTTGCCAGAGCCCTGTAATCCCGGGTTTCGCCTCAATCAAACGTCGGCGATGCCAAGTCTCGTAGGCCTCCACTTCGTAGGGCACGGGCGGACGCGGACCGACCAATGACATATCGCCTCGCAGCACATTAAGGAATTGCGGCAATTCATCCAAACTGGTCCGCCGGAGAAAATTCCCCACGGGAGTAATCCGAGGATCATTGGTGAGCTTGAAAATGCCTTCGCCGGCCCCGTTGGTCGGCTGTTTCGACGCCTTTCCCGCAATCAACTGACGGACGTATTCTTTGTGTTGACTTGCATCGTTGTTTACATACATCGATCGGAACTTCAGAAAAGTGAATACCGTACCGTGCTCGCCGATGCGCTGCTGACGGAATAAGATCGGCCCCCGCGAAGTGAGCTTGATTGCCGCCGCGATAATAAAGAACACCGGTGACAAGATCGCTAGCAGCAGCAAACTTCCCGAAATGTCCATGGCTCGCTTCATCGCTCGGCCCGTGCGGTTAGCCGTGTCGCGCTCGTGCAGATCTGGATAAAGGGTCGGATTGCTCTGACGGTCTGGATTGTCCGAATCCCATTCCTCCGGGAATAAGTGAAACGAGAACTTGATCTGGCTGAATTGCTCGCTGCTGAGCCGGCCGCGCAAGACGTCGCTGATGCGGGCCAGGATCGTGCTCAAAATGAGGTTGCTTTCCAGTGAGATTTCCGTGAACATCACTCCCACGGCAGAATTCGTCTCATGCCAACCCATGACATCGGTCTCACGCGTGGCAGTCTGTAGGGCGGAGAGGATATCGAGCAGAATCCGCCCGTTCTTGGCCGCTGGCTGCTTGTGCCCTGTGTCCATCAGCAACAGGACAAAGGGACGTTGTGTTCTCTCGCTGCGTTTCCGTTCCAGCGAGATCATCCTGCGGAAGACCTCTTCAGTCAGGATTTCCTTCGTTTCTGGCACGCGCTGGTGTTGGGGACCGCTATTCGCGGATCGTGTTTTCCTAAGTGTGGACGACACAGATACATCTCCTCGCGCTATGTGTGGCCATAAAGACCACTCTAGCTTTAATAAAAGTTTTGCGAATCGGACCGATTGAGTTAGAGGGAAGAAAAAGCCAAGCTTTAGTTGTCGACCTCGGGAGACGACAGGCTGTCGTTGGCTCCCGAACCGTAGCGTGAGTAATAATAGTTCTGCTCGTTACTGTTAGAACTGTTCACAACCACTCCCAGCATCGTTGAACGATCGATGGCCTCGACCGTTCGTTCCAAATGCTTCCGCTCGCACACGCCTTCACGAGTTACCAGCAGTACTCCGTCCGCCAGCTTCATCCACAGAGGTGTATCCGCCAACGGCAAGACCGGGGGCGTGTCGATAATAATCCAATCAAAAAACGTCTCCAGTTGTTCCAGCAACTGCTGTAGCCGACCCGACTGCATGATCTCGATCGGATTCTCCGGAGTTACACCCGCAGGAATAAACCAGAGGTTGGTGCCTTCGAGCTTGTACACGACTTCAATCAACTGGCGCTCCCCGCGAAGAACTTCACTAAGTCCGGGAAGATTCCGATTAAAGCCGAACCGACTTCCTAGTTCTGGGCGCCTCAGGTCGCCGTCGACAAGCACCGTGTTGAGCACCTTACTTCGCGATTGATTGAGCGCGAGGTTGGCCGTGATCAAACTCTTCCCTTCCTCGGGAATGCTGCTCGTGATCACAATCCGCTTGAGCTTGCGGCGCTCCCGCAAATGTCGCAGCTTTAATCCCAAGACGCGAAACTTCTCAGCGGCCAAACTTCCCTGATCTGTCATGCACACCAGCCGGGCATCAGCCACTAACGCCGGCAAGAGCACTTTTGTGGTAGCGAACGAATCGACAGCCTGAGACGTGGCCCTCGCCGATGATGGCGATTCGGCGTGTGACTGCTTGCGATCGATTTCTTCTTCTACGTTTTGCAGAAGATCTGCGACCGAGTCAGCGTTCTTCGGCGGGATTCCTCCCGACCTCTCTGCCTCCGCCCGCAGTAAAGCTTCAAATATATAACTCATGAATGAGACCTAGTCCTACTGCAGCCTTCCCTTTGTGTCCGCATGCATGCGCTCTCGTGCTTCTAATAAAGTTTTCACCGCCCGCAGGAGCTCCGTTCGCTCTTCTTCCTCTTGCGAGAGCTCGACGGTGCCGCCATCGCTTCGCTGATCCACTGCCACCACACCAAGCCGCAAGTCATGGGCTACTGCTTCAATGATTTCGGACGTAACTGTCGGCGCATGTTTGGCATATCCAGAGAGCAGTGCGTTCTCGCAAATGGTGTTGATCAACCGCGGAATTCCACGCGAATGGTGAAACACGGCCGCGATCGCAGGTCCGGAAAAAATCTCGCTTACACCGATCGCCCCAGCAATCTTGAGACGCCGGCCCACATACTCCTTGGTCTCCTGCTGGCTGAGCGGGTCGAGATGACAGCGCAGCGCGATTCGCTGTTTTAGCTGCCGGAGTTCGTGGGAATCGAGCTTCTGATCGAGTTCCGGCTGGCCCGCGAGCACAATTTGCAACAACTTTCGCTGCGAGGTTTCCAGGTTGCTCAAAAGCCGGATCTCTTCCAGTATTTCCGGCGAAAGGTGATGCGCCTCATCCACTACCAGTAAGGTTGTCAATCCCTTTTGGTGCCTCTGCAACAGAAAGCCATTGAGCACGTGGATCAACTCGTCTTTAGCCTTGCCCGTAACCGGCAACCCGAAATCAAGTGCGATGTAACGAACGAATTCCAGGGGCGAAAGCGTTGGATTGAAGATGAGAGCGAACGCGACATCCCGGCGCTGCAGCAAGGCCAACAGCGAACGGACAATGAGCGTCTTCCCCGTACCCACTTCGCCCGTCAGCACAACGAAGCCCTTGTGAGCGGTCACTCCGTAGTACAACGAAGCTAGAGCCTCGTTGTGCCGAGTCGTGGGAAACAAGAACGACGGGTCGGGAGTGATCTCGAATGGGTTGCGCTGCAGATTGTAAAAGCTCTTATACATGTCTTCTAGCCGTACAAGTACGTGACTGCCGATCCCAGCAGGATGACACCGAGAATCGCCACCGCCGCCGCACCCGCTAACCACGCACCGCGTCGGTTGGACAACTGTTCCTCCGGGCTCTCGATCGCCGGAATCTCCCCAATGACATCAAAGGGAACTAATTTCTTGATCTCACGCTCCGTGTAGATCTTGCCGCTCAGCTTTTCGGAACCGAAAGCGAAGCCTCCCCCCAGAACCAGGCCCACCGCCAATCCCGCGCCGCACAGCATCAGCCGGTTCGGTTTATAGGGTTTTCCCGGAAGGTCCGGAGGGTCCAACATGCGAAAATGCTCAGCCTGTTGTGTCTTTTCCAAGTCGGTTGACATCTCCGATTGGTTCTTCTTGGCCAAGAGCGACTCGTAATCGGTCTTGGACTGATCATAATCGCGCGTGATGTCGGCATATTGCTGTTCCATCACCGGGGCCATACTCAACCTTGCCTGATATTGGTTGACTTTGCTTTGTTCATCCTTGATTTCCGCTTCCCGGTTCGAGATTTCGAGGCGGTTGGCCTTCAGTTGACTCTCTAACTCCAGCATCGGCGCGCTTTTCGGATCAAGCGACGCTGGGGCAACCGGGGTCGAAGTGGGACTATTCGCCGGATTATTCATGTCGGCCAAGACCCGTTCGCGCGTCTTTTCCAACCGAGCGATCTGTTCCCTGGTCTTGCGGACATCCGGATGCTTATCCGTGTAATGCGCCGTCAAATCCGCCAATTGCGACTTCAGTTGATCCAGATCTTTGTCGATTTCGGCTAATCCTGCAGGGCCTGTCTCACCGTTTTTCGAGCTGCTATTCACCGCGCGATATTGATTGATCAGCGACTCTAAATACGTGTTTTGCTGCTTGGCCCGGTTCAGTGAGTCTTGGTTTGTTTGCAACTGGTTTTGAAGGCCGGTCAGGATCTGCAGATTGCTTTGCGTCTGAGTCGGCAACTCACCCAGATGCTGGTCCTTAAACACACGCAATTTTGCTTCTTGCGCCTCGAGTTTTGCGCGCGCTTGATCGAGTTGGTCCTGCAGAAACTTGGTCGTGTTCTCGGAACGCTCCTGTCGCTGCTCGAGGTTCTCAGTGATGAAAAGATTCGCAAGTTCACTCGTTGCAGCCTGCGCCATCTTCGGATCGCGATTCGTGTAGTAAATATTGAAGGCGGAGAGCTTCCTGTCGTCGCCGTGCGACAGTTCAATTTCGATGTCTTTCCGCATTGCCTCCACTAAGTCATCCGGACTCTTGTGCTTGCGGTCCTGAGCGTAAAGTCCCAAATTGTCAATGATGCGGAGAAGGCGGGTGCGGCTCAGGATTTGCTGCGTAATGCTGTCCAATTGATGCTGAATGTCGCTGTCGATATTCGAGACAACATACTTCTCTGGCACCGACGGCTGCTCCACCAGAATGAGCGTACCTGATCTGTAGGTTGAAGGGATTACCCAACTCGCTCCCCACACCAGCAACCAGCCGCAGAAAAACGGCACCAGAAATTGCCACCGCCGGCGGCGAATCATTCCCTTGATCTCGCCGAAGTCGAGCGGCTGCCTTGATTCTTGTAATTCTTCTTCCATGCTTACATCCCTAAGGGTTTCGCCCACTGATACGAGAGCGTCACAAAAAATCGATTCCGGCTTGCATCCAGCGTCTGGAGGGGACTGTTTTGGCTTTGCCCCGGTACTCCAAACTGCTGTTGAAAATCGTGCGTGTAGCCCATGCGCAGCCCGAGGCTCTTTCCTACGGTGCGCTCCACCGAAACGCCCGCCGAGGTCAAGTTGACTGAACTCGCCGCGGTCACAAAAGGTACGGTTAACGCCTGATTCGTTCCGTGACTGGCCAGAAAAGCCACAGCCCATGTCGGAGTTAATTGGCAGCGCAAGGCCCCATGGACAGACTGCAATAGCACCGTGCCCAAAACGCCACCACCGTCACTGATCGATCGGGAATAGCCCACGGACGCGCTGTTATGTTCAGCCCTCCAACTCCCCTCCACTCCGCCGCCAACCGACCACTGATTTGTCTCGGTCACCTGCAACGCAGGGGGAGTTATTCCCTGGTTCTCTGAATACTGTGGTCCGACGAAACCACTCAGCGTGAATCGATTGGAAAGGCTTAGCGTATCCACAACAAAAAAGCTGTGAACTCGAGTTTCGCTGTTGGGATCGAAAGTAATCCGGTCGAAACGGTAGCTTAGGCCTCCCCAATCCGCGTGGAAGATCCGATGCAGCCAGAACGTCGACGCCGATGAAGTTTGCGAGTTTGACAGCAGCGTGCCCGCGGGAGCGTTCGTGAAGTCCAAATCATAATACGAGCCGCTCGCTCCGATCAGGTCGTTCAACGCGAAATGATAGTTCGTCTCCACGGTCGTCAAACTCGAAATCTGCGTCGACAGTGGCGCCAGCAGGCTCGCGTTCGGACCGCCCGATCCTGCCACCACTTCTCCGCCATTGCCTGCGTCAAAAAACCCCGTAGTCATGGAAAAGTTTTCTGCCACTCGTAAATTCAAATGCGGACTCAACCGGTACTGCGAATCGAAATTCAGGCTGTGCGAGCCCTGGTTCTGGGTGGTCAATTTTTGATTTACGGTCAAACCGCCTGCGTACCCGAGACTCCAGCGCATTCGCGACGTCGATTCCTCAATCTTGATATTAGGAAAGATTGTCTCGCTTGTATTGCTTTCCCCGTTTGACAGCAGCAGTGGGTTGGAGTCATAAGTCGCACCCACGTTCACGCCACCGCGCAGGTAATTCGATCGTTCCATCTCCGAGACAAAGGCCATTGACATTCCCCGGCCGCCAAGCAAGGCAGGAATCTGCGGCAACTGTCCGCTCGTGTCTTCGACATCTCCTCCCATCCCGGCCAGCAACCCTGCCAACGGTGAAATTTCGGCCGCTGGAGCCGTGGTTGCGGTTCCCGAACCGCTACTGCCGGAACTTTGAGTCGATGGCGTCTGTGACATCTGATCTTGCGGTGGATTCTGCGCCCCAGCGAGAACTTCCAGTCCGGCCACTACACATCCAACGACGAAATAACGTCGAATATTCATTGCCGCAACTACGGAACCACCACGGTGTCACCGGCCAGCAACCGGATATTTTGTTCCGAGTTCTTGCCTTTAATCACATCTTTATAGTTGAACGGAATCCGTTTCTCGCCTCCGTCCGGGGCTTTTCGCAAGATGTAGATCGACTTCTGCTTGGCGAAATCCTTGAAGCCTCCCGCCATTGCGATCGCATCCAGCACAGTCGTCGAACTCGTCAGCAAATAAGTGCCGGGCCTAGCGATCATGCCCAGAATATTGATTTTCTGACTCTTGCTGTCGGTCACAATGACTGTAACTTCCGGCTCAGAAATATAGCTTGCCAACCGCTTCGCGATTTCCTGTTCCAGTTGAAGAGGAGTCTGTCCGCTCGCCTGAATCTCTCCGACCAGGGCCAAAGAAATCTTCCCATCCGACCGAACCGGAACCGAGCGCGAAATGTCCGGTTCTTTCCACACATTGATCGCCAGGACATCGTTCGCACCGATCACATACGCGTCGTCCGAGTGTCCGGCCTTCGCTCCGCCCGACTGATTCTGGGTACCGCTATCTGCTTTATCTGCCCTCGGCGACTGTTGTCCGGAGGCACTCGACTGTGCCAAAGCGACGACAGAAAGCATCACGCCAAACACCAGCATACGAAGGCTGAATCTCATGCCTTTCGTCATAGCTATTGCTCCTCGAGCGTTCATCGGCTTCCGTTCCCGAGGCTATTTCGCTGGCCGCGGATTGGAAGGCTTTCTTGCGGAATGAGCTGATACTCCTGAATTTTATACAGGAGTGCCCGGTAGCTCATGCTCAGTGCCCGCGCGGCCGCCTTGCGGTTCCAGTGGGTCTCTTCCAATGCATGCGAAATCGCATTGCGCTCGGCCTCACCTTTCGCGTGGCGGACCAGCGATCTCAATGACGATTTCTCAGCTATTCCAGCGTCACCGTTGCTGCCGTTTCCATTCGTGCCTCCGTTCCGCCGCTCATCCACCGCGTCGAAACGAGGATTGAAGTTTAATTCCTCCAGTGCTGCCGACTCATCCCCAAACGCCAGAAAGCGCTTCACAAAAATTTCGAGTTGACGGAGATTACCGGGCCAGGAGTGTCGCTGTGCAGCTTCCAACAAGGCGTCCGAAAAAGATGGCGCGGGCACACCATAATGGCGAGTCAGGCGATTCATGAAATGGCCTAGTAAGAGTGGCATCTCTTCGCGCCGTCCCCTGAGTGGTGGCACATCGAGTTCAAAAGCACTGAGGCGGTTATAAAGATCTTCGTTCAGTCTTCCCTCGCTTACCGCAACCTCGGGATCACTGCACGTGGTTGCCATGATACGCACATCGGCACCCACAACGGAGTGTCCTCGAAAGCGCACGAACTCTCGCGTCTGGAGCAGCTTCAAGAGCCGTAACTGTACCGAACCCGGCATCGCCTCAATCGCCTGCAACAGTATCGTTCCCCTGGCGCATTGTTCGAACTTACCTTCTCTGGAATCGCTCCGGAGAGTTATGGCCGAGTGCTCGTAGCCGAACAGATCGCTTTCCAGAAGGTCTGCCGTCAGAGCGGCGCAGCTGACTCTAACGAAGGGGAAGCTGGAACGGATCGAAAGCGAGTGAATCAAGTGTGCAACCGTAGCCTTGCCACTGCCCGGTTCTCCGGTGATCAGTAGCGGTACGTCGGTCTGTGCAAGAAGCTCGGCTTGCGTCCGCAACCGGCGCGAGGCCGGACTGGCGGCCACGAAGTACAGCTCTTCGCCAATCTGTTCAATTTCTATTTGGTTCATGTCGGCCCTTGCACGGAGTGCAGTAGAAAAGATGCCCCGCAAAAGAAGGAAACAAAAGAAGAGATAACCGGAGAGAACTAAACCGGTACTACGTCGTACCCGTCAATGCGCACGGCCATGGATCTTTGGATTGCATCAATGGAAATCACCAGGCTGTGGTCGCCGTTTTCCGATAGGAAAATACCTTCCACACCGTCGAACGCGCCTCCGCGGACCCGGACTCGCTGACCCACTTTGAGAAAAGGATGGGATCGCCAGGGCGCAGCGCGCGAGAGAAGCATGCGAACATTTTCAATCTGATCGTCAGGAATCGCTACCCCTGCGGAGCCGCCCACAAATCCCAGGGCGCTATCGATCCGGTAAACCTGCGTGCGATCTTGCGGAGTAAGCGCGCACCTCAAAAATACGTAGCAGCTGAACAGCGGAACTTCCACCTTTTTCTTGCGATCACTCCACCGGTGAACTTCCTGTGTGATCGGAAGGTAGGTCTCCATTCCAAACTCACGAAGACGATGTTCTACAACTCTCTCGTGGCGAGAACGCGTATGGAGGGCATACCAGCGCATTTCCTCACCGCATGAGACGTTCAACCCGTCGCCGGAATTAAGAACTTGATTCAAAGTGCTCAAAGCTTCGCCCTCTGGGTCCCATCGCAATGGGACCGCCTGCTTGCCAACAGTAATTCCTCAACTCGGGGGAAGAGTTTCTTTGGGGGGGAAGTAATTAACTTGATCGTGCTGGTTGTAGCGTGTCTGAACATTAAAGGCCCTTGCACGAGAGTGCAAGTGGTAGAAAGGCCCTGACCGTGTGGTCCTAACGGTACCGTAGGCAGACTTCCTGGCACCATACCCAAGCAACCAGGAGACACTTTTCTCTGGCACGGGAGTGGTGTCGATCGCGCGACCGTTGGCGCGGAGAATCGAAATCAGAAGAGTTTACTCCGGAGGCTAACTGTAATACCATGATTTTATTACACTTATTACCATCTTGCTAACGGGACGAGCACCATTGATCTCGTGCGAACCATTGCAGGAAGTTGCAAGCTTGGGTCCAGGCGACACGGGGACTCTGGGAAAAACAGTGATACGCATGAACTTGCATAAGTTGCAAGCCAACTTCTTGCTAACTCCGGGGTTTGATGATACCGTCTTTGCTGTAGTACACCTTCCCCTACTGTACTGTCGGTCGTTTGATTGAGCGTTTTCCCCCGAAACGCTGATGTGGGCTCGCCAATTTTATTAAACATCAGGAGGGCCCGATGCCATCCCATGCGGATAGGTGCTCGGACTTTATCAGTATTGTGGTAGCGGATTCCACCCGCATTCACACTCAATTGCTCGCTGACGCGATGCGCAACGACCCGACTCTGCAGGTCGTGGCCTCCGCCTCGAATTCCAATGACCTGTTGGCGGCTGTTGAGCGCGTTCCCATTGACGTCGCGTTGGTCAGTTTTGCATTGGACGATCGGCAGGGGCGCGGGCCCGAATTGTTACGCGAAATGCGCGCGCTTCGCCCCAAGATTAAAGGCGTAGTATTGCTGGACTCCTCCCGCCCGGACGATGTCCTCGAATGTTTCCGGGCTGGCGCCAAGGGGATTTTCTCGAAGAACGAGAAATTAGAAAACCTGTGCCGGTGCATTCGCTCCGTCCACGGCGGACAAATCTGGGCGAACAGCACCGAACTGGAACATGTTCTTGCCGCTCTCGCCAACTCACCCCTGATTCGCGCAACCAATCATGAGGGAGTTGACCTGCTCTCGGTTCGCGAGCGGGAAGTCATTCATTACCTGGCGGGCGGCATGACAAACCGCGAAATCGCCAAGACTCTCGGCATCAGCCCTCATACCGTCAAGAATTATCTCTTCCGCATTTTCGACAAACTGGGTGTCTCCAGCCGCACCGAGTTGCTCTATCGCACGATGAACAATTCACAATCGCGCGATTCAGCGAATGGAAGCGGCCCCGCCTTTGCTGCCATCATCGAAGCCGCGGAA
Source organism: Terriglobales bacterium (assembly GCA_049509215.1). Lineage (GTDB taxonomy): Bacteria > Acidobacteriota > Terriglobia > Terriglobales > Acidobacteriaceae > Acidiflorens. Next base: position 13,863 of record JBELAC010000046.1, on the reverse strand, counting down.
TCGGGCAGCCTCGCCGCTCAACTCCGATTGGCCGAGCATTTCAGTGAAGTGATTGAGATCGATGGGCAAAGGCAAAACTCTGTTTCGGCCTACATGTGGTATCTGCTTGCCGAAAAGGCGGCCTCGCCTCTGCTCGAACAAATCGAGAAAGGCAAGAAGAGCATTGGCGACAACATGTCAGACGAGGAAATCGCGGAGGCTCAAAACCGCGCCGAGGAGTTCCTGAACCGGACTAAGGAATACTCCCCTTCGGCGGGGCACGAGCGACACCGCAGTGTGAAAACTCCACGGAAAATCAGCGCCGCACCAGCGATTGCAAGGCTGTCCGCTGGATCGGATTCTCTTCCCTCAAAGGTTTCTGGCAACGGAATTCGGATCAGCGACCTGCACAAAGCCTGATTTTGGGCCCATGCACTTCTGATTATTGACAGTTCTGATTTCACCCCAAGTCTTTGTATCCATTGCCGTTAACTAGAGTACCGGGCCACTTGCCACGGCTCGGATTCCCCTTCGATACCTTCGGAAAGTCCCCTCCGGTTCCTATACTCCAGATCATCGTCGCTTAGTGCTATTCGGTAGGACGTACCGACCGATGGGCGACGGTGATCCCGGAGGGAACGCCCTTTGTCGCGCCGCAATCGGCTCAGTTTGCTCTTGATCGCTCTCGCCCTCGTCGCCCTCACTGGCTGTCAGGCATTGGGTGGTGGCAAACTCGATCAGAGTGCCGGAACGCTTTCTTCGAATCCCGCAGGCCTTAGCTTCGGTAGTGTTCAATTGGGCCAGAGTTCAACACTATCGGAAACCTTGACCAATACGGGCGGATCAACCGTCACCATATCGCAGGAAAGCATCACCGGAGCCGGGTTCTCAAGCAGCGGATTGACGCTTCCGGTAACGCTCAGCCCGAACCAGAGCGTCTCGTTCAATGTAACTTTCAGCCCCGTGGCAGCAAGCTCATCAAGTGGAACTTTAACCATCACATCGGATGCATCGAACTCCCCATTCGATATTCCTTTATCAGGCACCGGCGTTGGGCCCGGATCGTTGAGCGCTAATCCCGCCAGTGTGAGTTTCGGGAACGTCACCGTGGGCACCAATAGCACCATAGCGGTTTCGGTCACGAACACAGGCGGAGAAGCGGTAACTCTGTCGAGTGCCAGCGTCACGGGCAGCGGGTTCACTTTCAACGGCCCGAGTCTTCCTGTCACACTGAATCCGGGAGGCAGCGCTGCCTTTAATGCTATTTTTGCTCCCACAGCACCCGGGGCCGCGAGCGGCACTCTCACCATTAATTCGAACGCGGGTAGTGGAACTCTGGCAATTCCGCTCTCCGGAACAGGCGTTGCGCAAGGTCAATTGGGAGCAAATCCATCAAGCTTTAGCTTCGGAAGCGTGCAGGTCGGAACCTCAGCATCGCTTAGCGGATCATTGACAAACTCCGGAGGCTCCAGCCTTACCATCTCGGCCGCTTCCATCAGTGGCACCGGCTTTAGCCTCAGCGGACTTACGCTACCCCTGACGCTGACTGCCGGCCAGAGCACTTCGTTCACCGTGAAGTTTGCTCCCGCTGCTGCCGGAACCGTCAGCGGCAACATCGCCATCACTTCCAACGGGTCGAACTCGACCCTCAACATTCCACTGACCGGCACGGGCGCCACTCAGGGAGATCTATCGCCCAATCCCTCTAGCATTGCCTTTGGCAATGTTCAGAATGGAACCACCAGCAGCCTGTCGGAGACCTTAACCAACAACGGCGGAACGAGTGTCACCATCTCGGCGGCTTCTGCCAGTGGCACCGGCTTCAGCTACAGCGGACTCACCCTGCCTCTGACGTTGAGCGCCGGACAGAGCACTACCTTTACCGTAAAATTTGCTCCGGCCGCCGCCGGCGCCGTCAGCGGCAATCTGACGATCACTTCGAACGCATCGAACTCGACCCTCAACATTCCGCTCTCTGGTACTGGAATGACGCAGGGAGATCTTTCACCCAATCCCGCCAGCATTGCCTTTGGCAATGTTCAGGATGGGACCAGCAGCACTCAGACGGAGACCCTAACCAACAACGGTGGAACCAGCGTCACGATCTCGGCGGCTTCCGCCAGTGGCACCGGCTTCAGCTATAGCGGACTCACTCTGCCACTCACATTGAGCGCGGGTCAGAACACTTCCTTTACTGTGAAGTTCGCTCCCGCCGCCGCTGGAGCAGTCAGTGGCACTCTCACGATCACTTCCAACGGATCCAACCCCACGCTGACCATCCCACTTTCTGGAACAGGTGTAACCGAGGGAGACCTTTCGCCCAATCCCGCCAGCATTGCCTTTGGCAATGTTCAGGATGGAACCAGCAGCAGCCAGACGGAAACCTTAACCAACAATGGTGGAACCAGCGTCACGATCTCGGCGGCATCTGCCAGTGGCACCGGCTTCAGCTACAGCGGACTCACTCTGCCTCTGACATTGGCCGCCGGGCAGACTACTTCGTTCAGCGTGCTGTTCAATCCGACGGTCGCAGGTGCAGCCTCCGGAACTCTCACTATCACCTCGAATGGTTCCAATCCCAGCCTGACCATTCCACTCTCCGGCACGGGCGTGACTCCAGGTACGTTGAGCGCCAATCCCACGAGTCTCGCTTTCGGAAGCGTTCAGGTCGGCAATAGTACGAATCTCTCCGAGACTGTGACCAATACGGGAGGCTCTTCCGTCACCATCTCACAAGCCAACATCTCCGGCACAGGCTTCTCGATCAGCGGGCTCACTTTGCCTACTACGCTCACGCCCAACCAGCGCGTCACGTTCACGGCGACATTTGCTCCGACCGCTTCCGGTTCCAGCAGTGGAACTCTCTCCATCGTGTCAACCGCCTCGAACTCGCCGCTGAACATCGCGCTCTCTGGGACGGGAACGAGCCAGGGACAGTTGTCGGTTTTGCCCACCACGCTGAGCTTCGGTACCGTAACGGTCGGCGCGAGCGCTTCCCTCAATGGCAGTTTGACCGCAACCGGATCGTCGGTAACCGTGTCTTCGGCCAGCAGCAGCAGCGGCGAATTTGTCCTGTCGGGAATTACGCTGCCAGCAACGATTGCCGCTGGCCAGTCCGCGCCCTTCACCGTAACCTTCACACCCAACGCCTCAGGAGCCTCGAGCGCAACGCTCACATTTACGAGCACCGCCTCCAACTCGCCCACAACCGAGGCACTGACTGGGACGGGCCAGGCGGCCGCGCAGCACTACGTCGACCTCACCTGGAACGCCTCGACGGGCGCGGTCACCTACAACGTTTACCGCATGCTTTCATCGGGTTCGAGCTACACTCAGATCGACTCGGGTGACGCCACGACTGCGTACCAAGATAACAATGTTACGGCGGGACAGACTTACGACTACGTGGTCACTGCGGTGAACTCGGAGGGCCAGGAGAGCAGCTACTCCAACATGGTGCAAGTCACAATCCCGTCTCCGTAGAGTGATGGTCGATTAGCGTGTTCCGCGAAAGCGACTTCCGACCTCGCCAACGACAAACATACAGGCCGGGACTTGATCAGGGAACCACTGTCCAATTTTCGATCGCTAACTTAGGAACCCGCGCAAACTCTCGCGTATTATTCGTGACGAGCGTTAACTCCAGGCTTCGCGCGTGGGCCGCAATGAACAAATCGTTGGCTCCGATCATTGTCCCCAGGGTCCTCAAGGCGGCGCGAATCTGAGCGTAGTGCAGAGATGCTATGTCGGGAAAATCCAGAACCTCGACGCAACCTAGAAAGGCAGTCAGCGCAGCTTCATCCTGCCGTCGTCGAGGGGACACTTCGACTCCGAACAGGAGCTCTGACTTCGCGATTACAGAGATGCACACGTCGCTAACGGGAACTTTCTGTAGACGCTTGAGAACTGCATCGTTCGAGCGCTTCATGATGTAGGAACAAACATCTGTGTCCAGCATGTAGCGCGGCATTACGGCTCACGCTCCTGCACTGGCAGATCGTCGACACCCCCCATGAAATCCGCTGACGCAACCGGTCCCTCAGCAAGGTAGGCAGACCAATCAAAGGGTCGAGGAGAAAGGACCACCTCGCTTCCTTTCCTGCGTATGAACACTTCCTGGGTGCTGAACTGGAATTCCTTGGGCAAGCGGACGGCTTGACTGCGATTATTCATGAATACTTTCGCTTTGCGTTGCATAGGCCTTTCCGGATGCGCGGATTCTTTTGGCATATACATCAGTATATGCCATCTTGGGCTATTGCACCATCCCGCAGTGAAGAGAACAGACAATCGCGGCCCAGCTGATCGAGATTGCGGAAACTCGCCGACAGCATGCTGGCCGAGATTGAAGCGGGATACGGAATCGCTGCACCTTCAGATGTCTTGTTCTTAGCTCTTTGCGGCTTGCGACCCGTGGGTAGATTCTTCGTACATCTGTTTCAGGTCAGAGCGCTGCAGTAACTTCTCGGCACCGGCCTCTTTCTTCATCGCATCGAGTGTATGGGCAACGGAGCGGTAGTGGTCCTGGGCTTCCGCGTTGTCGCCGGAATCGTGTGCGATCGTCGCTAACAGGTAATGCGCGCGTGCGCTGAGCGATTGCTGTCCAAACTTGTCCGCAAGCAGCAGGGCACGCTGCAATTCCTGGCGAGCGTGGGCATTGTCACGGGTTTGCATCATTGCTTCCGCCAGGAAAATCGAGCACTCCACCGAAGAGTATTTCAAACTCAACTCATCTGCCTGCTGCATCAGCGCCCGCAGTTTTGGAATGGCCTGCCGTCCATTCTTCTCACGAACGTCAACTTCAGCCAGGCTTATCTTGGCGAGCAGAATCTGTTCCGGGTCTTTGGCGCGCGTGGCGGCTTGCAATGCCTGATCGTAAAGAGGACGAGCAGCATTGAAACTTCCCTGATAGAAAAATGCGTCACCCTGAAACTGCAACGTCTGCGCAACCAAGTCATCATTCTTCTGTTCGCGAGACAGTTTCAGCGCTTCCTCCAAAGGAGCCTTCGCTTCGTCTCCGCGGCCAGCGAGGATGAGCGACTCGCCGTAGCTGCTGAGAACTTCGGGAACCCGCGAGCTGCCGTCCTTAAGATCGCGCAACGTTTTCAAGGCATCTTGCTTGGCGTTAATGGCAGCACCGAACCGTCCCTGATAGTCGAACAGACCTCCCAGGCCATAGGAGTCGATGGCCGCACCGTGCGCATCGTTGATGCTGCGTCGCAAATCGAGTGCCCGCATGTAGTAGGTAATGGCCTGCTCGTACTGCCCCATGCTCGCCAGGGTCTGGCCCAGGTTGTGAACCGCCTCAACGATATCCTGCGGCACTTTCGATTTTTCGCGCAGTTGCAGCACTTGCTGGAAATAGGTAAGAGCGTCATCGTACTGACTTTTTTCTGAGTAGACGGCGCCAATGTTGTTTAGACAGATCGCCTGCAAGCTCTCGTTGCCGATATCCCGCTCCAGCGCCAAGGCTTCCTTGAACATCTTGAGCGCCTCATCGTGCTCACCGCGGGTGTCGGCGAAATCGCCCATATCGATCAGCGTGTCGCCCAATCCTCGTTTGTCGCCGATTTCACGCCGAATCTGCAACGCTTCCTGGAAGTTGGAAGTCGCCTCCTTGGTTTTACCGAGAGCGGCTTGAGCTCTTGCCATTTCATTCAGGCTAAACGCCAGCCCCCGCTGTTGACCGATACGGCGCCAGATCGTGAGCGCCTCCTGTTCGTTGCGCAGAACTTCCTCGGGTTTGCTCAACATCCGGTAGGCTACCGCCATCATGTGCAGGCTGGTGGCCTTCTGTTCCTGATTGTCTACCTGGACGGCCAGGCTATATGCGCGGTTGAGGGGATCAAGGCTGCCTTGGGCGTCGCCGCTCTTGATTTGAATGCGGCCAAGGTCAATTGTCGCCGCGACGTCCTTGGGATTGGCAGCAAGAATTTTCTGGTAATAGTCGCGGGCTTTCACGAGGTCGCCCGAATCCTGGTAAAGGCTCGCGAGCGCAGCTTTCACATCAGAGTTATCAGCCGAAACCTTGGCCAGATTCTCATAAGCTTTAATCGCTTCGGGATAGTTCTTGACGACCTGCAACTCGACAGCAGAAATCAAATACTTTTCCGCTTCGGGAAGGTCGTGGCTCAACTCGACGGCCTTCCTGGCGGACTGCTCTGCTTGGTCGTCATAGCCCAAACTGCTGTAGGTCTGCGCCAGTTTTGAAAACGCCAACGCGAAGGCCGGATCTTCCTTCGTCGCGGCCTCGAATTGCTTCTGCGCTTCCAGAGTTTTCCCGTCGCGCTGCAAACCGATGCCTTGGTTGTAGTCGCGCAATGCGGCCACCGATTGTGAAATCGGTTGGAAGGAACTGGCCTTCAGTTCCTTCAGCACATCCTCTGGAAGTGCGAGTTTCTGGCGAATGGATTCTGCCAGACGATCAATCGCACCGGGGATCTCTTTTTCACTCGGGACATCAATTTTCAGCGGAACCGCGCTCCCGCTCTTGATGTCCTGAATCGTGGCATCAATGCGGATCTGGTCGCCAAACTTGGCGTACTGCCCCCATACCACACGATCGGCATTGCTGAACTCAGCCACGCGGCGGATCATCGCCGGGTCAAGCACAGTAGCCGAGGAAATTCGCAGGTCACTGAATATCTGGTGCAAACTTGAAGGGCTCACAGTGCGCAATCGCGCTGACTGCCCAACATCGGTGCTCAGCATGTCGGCAAGGCTCGGACCAAGCCAATCCAAATTCTGATCGGCAGAAGCATTGCGGAACGGCAAAATCGCCAGCGACATCGTGGGCGCGGCAGGAGCAGATCTTGCGCTGGGCGCAGGCCTGAAAAGCTGGTCGCGAAACATGTAGCCGGTAATGACAAGGGCAAGGACAGTCAGAATCCCAGTGATGAGCGGCCATGGAAGAGTCTGTCCCCAGGGTTTAACGCTCGCATCCAAACTGATTGTGCCCGCCGCTCTCTTATCCTTCCACGTGTTCAGGTCCGCGAGAATGGCGGAAGTGTTCTGGTACCTCTGTTCCAGATCGCGTTCCAGGCACTTGCTCACAATCCCGCTCAACGCCCCGGGGATATGAGCGTCCACATCCGAAACTGGAACCGCGCGCTCCTGAGTCCGCTTGATCAGGCTGGCCAGCGCGCTCTCGGCCTTAAAGGGTGTTTTGCCCGTGAGCAATTCGTACAGGATCAGACCGAGGGCGAAGATGTCAGAACGTTGATCAAGTTCTTTGCCCAGGGCTTGCTCTGGCGACATGTATTCCATGGTGCCGACCAGTGCTCCAGTTTGGGTCATACCATCGCCTTCCACGGTACGAGCCAACCCGAAGTCCATCACCAGAATTCGGCCCGAACCGTCCTGCATGATGTTCTGTGGCTTAAGATCCCGGTGAATGATCCCCACACTGTGCGCAGCATCCAGTGCCAGACACATCTGCTGAATGACATCCACCGCTTCCTCCGGAGAGAACTTCGTTTTCTCGCGGATGAGGGCTCGCAGATCCTTACCCTCGACAAACTCCATCGTGATGAACTTCACGCCCTCGGCTTCTCCGAGGTCGTAAATACGGATCACATTGCGGTGCGTGACCTGGTGCGCCAGCAGCAACTCCTGCTTGAAACGCGCCAGGATGGAGGGATTCGAAGCTAGTTCCGGTCGGATGACCTTCAATGCGACGAAGCGATCGAGTTCGCGATCGGTGGCCTTGTAGACCGCGCCCATGCCGCCCTCGCCGAGCAATTGGAGGATTTCGTATCGCCCCCCAGGTACATCGCCGACTTGGAATACGGCCGCGCTACCGTATATCCCCGAAATCTTGCTGGCGGAAGGTGGCGGTGTCCGGCGAACGAAGGTTCCGGGAGCAATGGTTGCATCGACATCAAACTGCGTGGCCTGATCCGACGGGTGGCCCGAATCGACAATGGTTGCCTCAGGGTCCGGTTCGCTACGGGGAGGTTCTCCTTGCGGAGATACCGGGACACCGCTCGTAGAACTCTCGCCGGCAAAGGGAGTGCCGACGCCCGCTCTTTCAGGCTTTCTGGGAACGGGTTTTCCATCCGGCCGTGACTCGGAATCATCCATGTTTCAGAACACTGACCTGCGATGCCAATGAATCAGACTCTACCATGGCCACCCAAGGCGCTTGGGGAAGCGCCAGTAGTCGGAAAGTATATACGATTGAAGGACGGTAGCATGGCCGATTTTCAGGCCCGTCGCGTGATCTGTCCCGACCCGGCAACAGCAGGCAGCATCGGCGAAGACCTTCGTCTTTGTCGGCTCTGGTGGCTGCAGGGCCAGAAGTGCTTGCTTCTCGCTCAGGCCCAATTCACGCTGAATTTAATGTCAGCTCTGTTCTCCGCTCGTTTGTTTCGCTGGAGCCATTTTTTTACTTCCTTATCAGTCGTGGCTTGCCGTCCATGTCTGCCGGCTAATCCTGTCCGCCAATGGAACGCTGTCGACATTGTTGCCGCATTTCCATATACAATTAAGTCGATTGACATACTAGACATTTGCCTGTATCGTCTCCGGACACGCGGTTAAGCCGTGCGCACCCCGGCGCCGCTCAGCCGACGCCGTCCTGCGCTCTGGTGCTTTTTCCAGCAGCACATGCCGGCACGGTATCGCGGAACGTCAAGGTGCAAATGCTAGAAGCTTGCTTCCTGGAGGATTCTCGGAAATGGCGTCTCGAAGTTTAAAACTGATCCGATTCGCACTTTTTACTTTTGGCTTTGGTCTCATTCAAATCCCGCAGCCCGCACTGGCGCAGACCTTTCGGGGCGGGATCCATGGCACAGTCGAAGATCCCTCGGGAGCGCTGCTGGCGAGGGCGCTAGTGAAGGCGGAAAACGACGGAACCGACCAGATCTACTCGACGGTTACGACATCGGCGGGGGAGTTCACTTTTCAGGATCTTCCGCTGGGCAGTTACAGCGTGAGCGTGACCCGGAACGGCTTTGACACCCTTAGAGTTTTGCAGATTCCTGTGCGCGCGGGCAGCATCTACCACCTGCCGCTGAAGTTGGCCGTCGCTTCTGTTGCAACCCAGGTCGATGTCGCTGCCGCCGCCCTTTCGGTTGACACCACAACATCGGTGCAAACCGAGGACTTGGTGACTAGCACGGTGGAGACCATTCCGATGAACGGACGGGATTTCACGCAGTTGCTTACGGTCACTCCCGGCTACGCAGGCTATGGCGTGGGCTTTATGAGTGCAATCAACGGCTCGCAGGCCACACAGGTCAATTGGCAGATTGAGGGCGCAGACAACAACGACGCATGGATCAATACATCAGCGGTGAATCAGGGCGGGGTCTACGGAGTTCCCGGCGTGCTCCTGCCGCTGGATTCGGTCGACGAATTTTCGCTGGTAACCCAGGGTAGCGCGGAGACCGGAAGGAACCCCGGCGGGACCGTCAACCTAGTACTGAAATCGGGCACGAACAGCGTGCACGGAGCTGCTTACTACTACAACCGGAACGAAGCGCTGGCAGAATCACCGGTCTTCGTGGCAAAGAACAAGTTGAGGGATCAGCAATACGGCTTTACCGTGGGCGGCCCAATCATCAAGAACAGAACGTTCTTTTTCTATAGTTTTGAGCATCAGGCCTTTGACATCCTGAATCCCACGCAAGTCACGGAACCGTCTTTGGCGTACCAGGCGGAGGCGGTGGCGGTACTCACGAACGCCAACCAGGCATATGGCAACTACGCCCCGGTTCCGGTCAATCCAGTTTCGCAGAATCTTCTGGCCGGGTTGTGGCCGGCGTCGGCGCTGAACGGTCCCGCTCAAGCCGACAACTACTTCAATCCAGGCACCGAGAACGGGTATAGCAACAATGGCATCCTGAAACTGGACCATGCTTTCAACGAAGGCAACCACGTGTCGCTACGGGCTTTTGTCGCACAGGGTCACCAGACTGCGCCCACGAGTTCCTTCCTGTCACCCTATTTCGAAACCTCTCCCATGCACGTGGAAAATTGGGCGCTGGTGTACAACTCGACATTTTCGCCACGGCTGGCGAATCAATTCGTCTTTGGTTTTAACTATTTTGACCAGTCACTCGCCGATGCGGACACGAACTTCAACCCCATTGCTTTGGGTTTGAACACCGGGGTTACCAGTCCTCAACTCGCCGGCGCGCCCAACATCACGATCGGGGCTTTCGACCCGATCGGCCCGAATCCATATTCCGGACGCGAGGATACGACATGGCATCTCAACGATGCCGTCAGCTACAACGTGGGCAAACATCAGTTGCGTTTTGGTGGAGAATTCCGCCGGACAAAAGTGGACGAGTTCTACCATGAAGGTCAGCGCGGAACCTTCAACTTCAACGGCTCCCAGGGTCCCTGGGCTACAAGCCCCAACATCACGGACGGAAACCTACTGGCGTTGGCCGATTTCATGGCCGGTGACGTCTATCAGTCGAGCATCGTAACCGGCAATCCGGCGCGGACAGTTTTCACAAATGGATTCTCATTCTTCGGGCAGGACAACTTTCAAGTCACCCGCAAACTCAACATCAATCTCGGCCTGCGTTACGACTACAGTGGCCCGATCCACGACGGCAATAAGGACCTTTCGACTTTTATCCCGAGTGTGGCGGGAGGACTTGCTGTGGCCGGTGCAGACATAAAGTCGCTCTATCCGAGCGATTGGAAGAACTTTGGCCCGCGTGTCGGATTCGCCTTCCAACCCTTTGATAATGGCAGCACCGTGCTGCGCGGCGGCTTCGGAATCGCCTATGACACCGTCAACGTTTCGCCCTTCCTGGGCAACAGCTTTATCTACAACGGAGGTCCTGACGGAGTCCAAGGTAACCCGGCCGGCGTCAATGCTGCTCCCACTCTCACCTATAACTTCTTCACCTTGCCGACGAACGGCTCGCTGATCCCATGGGCGAGCGGCACTTCTAACCTGTTTTCTGTCAGCCAGAATTTCAAGACACCTTATCTCTACAACTACAGCCTCAATTTGCAGAGGAGCCTGGGCCGAGCGGCAGTTGCCCAAGTGGGTTACGTTGGAAGCTCGGGGCGGCACCTGCTGTTATTGCGAGATCTCAATCAGGCGGCGCTGGGCAGCGATTTCACTCTTGCTCCAGGCGCGCCCAATCCGACCCGGCCTTACTACTCACAGTTTCCTCAATTCGGAGTGATTGACGAACTCGAGAGCTCGGGAACTTCAAATTACAATTCGCTGCAAGCCAGTCTAAAGCTCTCGTCGTGGCATCGTCTGACTTCGCAATTCTCCTACACGTTCGCTCATACTCTGGATTACGGCAGTTTCACAGCGTTGCCGCAAAACAGTTTTGATCCGGCCGGGGAGCACGGGAACAGCGACTTTGACACCCGACACAACTTTACGGCCTATCTTCTTTATGAGTTACCAGGATCTTCGCACGGTCCTCGGCTTCTCTCGAACGGCTGGAAGATCAGTAGTCTGCTCAGCTTTCGGTCTGGGTTGCCGTTCACGGTCGACGCCTATGGCGATATCAGCGGAACGGGCGAGAACACAGACCGTCCGGATCTCATAGGTGACCCTTATGCGGGAGTTTCGCACAGTGTCCATGATCATCAGCCCGTGCAGTGGATCAATCCTAATGCTTTCACGGTGAATTATGGCGAGTTTGGCACGATGGGCCGAAACCAACTGTTCGGTCCAAGCTTCGGCGATGTGGACTTCACCGTTCTGAAGGACACACCCATTACCGAGCGTATCTCGAGCCAGTTTCGAGTCGAGATCTTCAACCTGTTCAACCGCATAAATCTCGGGAACCCAACCTTCACCGGCGCCAACGGGCTGATTGCGATCCCAGGATACGGGAACTTCGGAATTCCCATCGGATACACCAATGGCTCGCAATTCGGACTACCCGGCATCGGCCCTGGTGAGCCGTTTAACGTGCAGTTGGCGCTAAAGATCCTCTTTTAGGTCAAGTCGGCAGGACAGACTTCTTGACTGCGATTTCTTGTGTCAGGTCATAACGAATTCAGAAAGGAATTAAAACGATATGAGGTATCTGATTTTCTCTGACATCGCGATCACTCGGCGGCCTCTGCTGCGCACTCTATTGCTCGCGTCGCTCATCCTGCTGCTCGGCTTCTATGTAACCGCGGCCCAAACCAGCCCCGCTGCTGCCGCGCCTGCTCCATCCCAGAACCAGGAACTGCCTGTACACCGGATCCCCAACCTGGGCCGTGGCGCAGAATTCTACTTTTCTCCGGACAGCACTCATCTGATTGGCAACGCCCAGCGCGAAGGCGACTCCGGCTTTCGTGTCTATACGCTCAAGATTGACGGCACAGACATACGCCGCATCGAGGACAAGGGCGATGACGCCTGCTCGTTCTATTTCCCAGACGGCAAGCGCATTATCTGGACGTCCACCAAGGATCACGCGGAGCTGGCGAAGTCGAATTACTCGAATCCGACCGACTATCCACAGGGAGCCGAGCTTTACACCTCTGACCTTGATGGTAGCGATGTAAAGAGACTGACCAATAATACGGTCTATGATGCGGAAGTGTCCGTCGCCCCGAACGGTCAGTGGATCCTATTCGGTAGCGAACGTTCCGGCAAAATGGAGCTTTGGAAGATGAAACCGGACGGCAGCGATCCCGTTCAAATCACTCATCTCGACGGCCGGGAGCCCGGCGGCGCTTTCATCTTCCGCGACAATAAGACCATAATCTTTCGCGCCTGGCGCACAGCAGATGCCGTTGCCAAGAAACATCCCTTGCCCATGACCCTGTACACCATCCAGGAAGATGGCACCGGACTGACGCCATTGACACACGACGACGGCACGAACTGGTCTCCGTTCCCCGCTCCTGATGGACATCATTATGTCTTCGTCAAGGTGCTCCCGCCGAATAACTACGAACTTTTTCTCGGGGATCTGTACAACGACAAGCAAGTACGGCTGACTTATAACGATGCTTTCGATGGCTATCCTTCGATCTCGCCCGACGGGCATTGGCTTGTGTTCACGTCAACCCGCGACTCCGCTCCCGGAGCCCATGCCACCGGCGTTTATCTGGAGGATATTTCAAGTCTCCACATAGGCCCCGGGTACGCCGATAAGTAAGACGACTGCGCATGGGCGCGCTCCCTATGAAGCGCTCTTCCCAATCGGTAGCGAAAACTGGAACCAAAACGCGTTGCCCCGAGGCTTGTTTTGCACCAGAGTGTCGCGGTAGTACTTGAGCGCAAACGCCCCGCGTTTTCCCAGAGGACACCTTACCTGAGGACCCAGCGCCAAATCGCGGCCGCGAAACCCGCCGTCGAACGCTGCCCCCTGCGATGTATCGTTCGTCGTCTGCCGGTAGAGATAGCCGTTGAAGCCCGCCGCTATCTTCTTTGTAATCTCATAATCCGCGTTGTACTCCCACAGGAACTCGTTGCCGCTGTGATAGTGCGTCGCCCGGTCGTATCCGTTGAAGATATACATGAAGCGCGAGCTGAACTCCGCCTTGCCGTGCAGCGGCAGACACGTGATCCCCCCGGTCGGCGCAATCGCTATGTTGTGCTGCCCGATATTCACGACATGGGTCGCCGAATAGCCGGCTCCTGCGGGGAACATATCGACTTCGTAATACCAGTGCAGGCTGCCCTTCTCGTAGTTCACGTTCACTGGAATCACGTTCACATTCGTGAGCCCGAACGCGGCATACTTACCCGTGGCCACGTGCAATTGTTCATACACCAGAGGCACGCCAATCTGGCTTTCAATGGTGCCGCCCAGGAAGGGGACGCCCCAGTTGTGCGTCACTTTGATGGCATTGGCAAACACGCGCAGCTTGAACTCCGGGACCGCACTTTTGCCGTGGCCGTCATTGAACTCATTCGCCGCATAGAAAAGGGTGTACTCGTATATCCGCGTC
>JBELAC010000045.1:0-23995 GCA_049509215.1 Terriglobales bacterium | reverse complement strand
CGCAAGAGTCCAGCCTCGGGCCGAAGTTCGCGAGGATTATGATCGTAGGCCGGAGTGCCGACCGCCCCAAGAAGAACGGCCTTCGCGGCCAGACACGATTGAATGGTCGAGTCGGGAAGTGGACTGCCGAATTTGGCGAGGGCGGCACCGCCGATTTCTTTCTCGTCGATGGCGAGGTCGTGGCCGAATCCATTGGCGATTTCCTTGAGAACGCGGATGGCCTGCGCTGTTACCTCGGGGCCGATCCCGTCACCGGGCAGAGATGTTATGCGGAGTTGCATTTGAGACTCGCTTTAGACGGACAGGATACAGGATGCGGAGAATTTTTTGGTCAGCGTGACCTCGTCGGCGAAATAGGCTGCATAAGAAAGTCGGGTCGCAGCCCAAACACGACCACCCGGGCTTAAAGCCCTAATGATTCTGCTCGATTTACGCGGCCCCTTCGGCAGGCTCAGGGCAGGCTCTAAAGGACCGCTCTTCCACGATTCGTTCCCGCAGCCACGACAGTTCCCCAGCCATGCTAGTTCCGCAGCCTGCCAGCGATCGAATCGGGGGATGATCACACGCCCCAGAGATAATCTTCCTGATCTCCGTGATGCTCGCCGAAGGTGTTGATGCTGGGACCATGGCTCGCACCGGCGATGATCTGAGCCGGAATGGAATCACGCGCCCCGGCGGCGACCGCGGCAGCTCGCGTCAGAGACAGGGTGGCAGGGGCAGGCGGAAACTTCTTGCTCTGTGAAGAAGCATCGGCGCCCCCGGAATTCTGAACGTCACGAATCAGTTCTAGAAGGTGGCTGTCCTGCACGCGCTTGATACGGTCGGCAAGAACGACAAATCTGCGATAAACCTCATCGAGATCGCGGCGATCGAAGGCATATCCCATTTCCTGGCAGCGCAGCGCGAGTGCGTGGCGGCCGGAGTGCTTGCCGAGAACCAGTCGCGAATCTGGCACACCCACCGATTGCGGCGTCATGATCTCGTACGTCAGCGGGTTTTTGAGCATTCCGTCCTGATGAATGCCCGCCTCGTGCGCGAAGGCGTTGCGGCCGGTGATGGCTTTGTTGGGTTGCACCGGCACACGCGTGATCTCCGCCAGCATCTGGCTGGAAGGATAAATCTGTTCGGTGGCGAGACCGTTTTCGTACGGATAGCGGTCGGCGCGAACGCGGATGGC
Source organism: Terriglobales bacterium (assembly GCA_049509215.1). GTDB lineage: Bacteria > Acidobacteriota > Terriglobia > Terriglobales > Acidobacteriaceae > Acidiflorens. The sequence continues at coordinate 22,818 of JBELAC010000045.1, read as the reverse complement.
CATGGCGACTTCTTCGAGCGACGCGTTACCGGCGCGCTCGCCGATGCCGTTGATTGTGCACTCCACCTGGCGCGCTCCGTTTTGAACTCCTGCGAGCGAGTTGGCAACCGCCAGACCGAGGTCGTTGTGGCAGTGCGTGGAGATGGTCACGTTCTCGATCCCCTTAACTTTTTCGCGCAGCGTGCGGATCAGCTGCCCGTATTCTTCGGGCATGCTGTAGCCGACGGTGTCGGGAATGTTGATGGTCGTGGCTCCAGCGGCAATCACGGCCTCAACAACCTGGCAGAGGAATGGAATGTCGGTTCGCGTCGCGTCTTCCGGCGAAAACTGAATGTCGTTGCATAGGGACTTTGCGTGGCGGACGGCTTGTGTCGCTTGCGCAATGCACTGTTCGCGCGTCATGCGCAGCTTGTATTTGAGGTGGATGTCGGAGGTAGCGAGAAAAACGTGAATGCGCGGGCGGGCCGCGTTCTTCAAAGCGTGCCATGCGCGGTCAATATCAGGCGTACAGGCGCGGGCCAGGCCGGCAATTATCGGACGGCGCACTGAAGCCGCGATCTTGAGCACTGCCTCGAAGTCGCCATCGGAGGCGATCGGGAATCCTGCCTCAATAACGTCGACGCCGAGGCGGTCGAGTTGCTGAGCCAGTCGCAGCTTTTCTTGAACATTCATGCTGCAGCCCGGTGACTGCTCGCCGTCACGAAGCGTGGTGTCAAAAATAGTGATGCGTGCCCGATCCATCCTGAACCCTCCAGAGGTAGTCGCTGCTTAAATGGTAGCGAGGAGGGATAAATAAGAAAAGTTTATTATCTTTACAGGATGATTAGTAGTTGAGATAGTATAAGTGACGCTAATGGATCATGCTCAATTCATAATTAACAGCTCTCCAGGTCGATAGGCGGTTATCCATGGAAATCTCGCAACTCGAAGTCTTCTTATCGGTCGCGCGCGAGCGGCGGTTTTCCCGGGCCGCCGAAAAGCTGTTCCGGACGCAATCGGCGGTCAGCCAGACCATCCGCAAGCTTGAGATCGAGATCGGCGAGCCTCTGTTTGACCGGTCCTCGCGCGATGGCGTTCTCACAGACGCGGGGCGGGTTTTGCAGGAATATGCCGAAAAGCTTGTCAACCTGCGCCAGGACGCGCGGGAAGCGCTAGTCGAAATGCGCGAACTGCAGAAGGGCAAGCTGACGATCGCGGCGAACGAATTTACCGCGCTTTATCTTCTGCGGGTACTGGCGGAGTTTCGCCGCCTGCATCCGGCGATCAAGATCACGGTGAGGCGCTCGCTGGGCAGCCACATCCCGGATGATGTGCTGAAGCATGATGTCGAGTTGGGTGTGCTTTCCTACGATCCGCAAGAGCCGCAGCTTAAGTCGGTGGTGGTGTATCTGGACGAGTTGGCGTTCGTGGTGCCGCCGGGGCATCCGCTGGCGTCGGCGGGAGAAGTCAGTGTGCGGCAGTTGGGCGCGGAATCATTTGTGGCACACATTGTGACGTCTCCTTATCGCGACAAGGTGATTGAGGCGTTTCAGAAGCATAAGACGCCGCTGCACATGGATGTGGAGTTGCCTACTCTCCAGGCAATCAAGCGCTTCGTCGTCATGGGGAATGGGGTCGCGCTGGTTCCGGAAATCAGCGTCGAAACCGAAATTGCGCGTGGAGACCTGGTACGTATCCCTGTACGCGACCTGCATTTTCAGCGCAAGCTGCGGCTGGTTTACCGGCAGGAGTCGGCTCTGTCGCACGTCGGCCGCGCGTTTCTGAAAGTGGCCGAGCAGGTGGCCAAAGACAAAGCCGGCCGCTATCGCTTTCAGCGGGAGAAGTAGGTTCTGGGACATACTGGGGCTAAAGCCCGAATTCATTTGGCAGGAGGCACGCGGCCCTGAAGGGCCGCTCTTCCACGACGATGCAGGCAGTGGTTACGGGGCCTGGTTTGTTCGACAAATTTAGCAAAGCTGGCTACGCCGAATGCACTTCTTCGGGGTGCATGGCCGCGATGGCGTCATCCACGCTGAAGAAAACATCGAAAACGGAAACCAGGTTCGTGCTTTCAAGCAGCCGTCGAACGGAATCGCTGGGGCTGGCAAACAGCAGTGCGTATCCGGCTGCGTTGGCCCACATTTGAGTCAATACAAGTTCGCCGAGAGCGCCGCTGTCGAACGAAACGACCTCGCTAAGGTCGACTACCATCTGACGCGCCATGGGCAGAACCTCGGAAATGACGTTGGCGACAGTGTGCGCATCCGTGCGGAAGATGCATCGTCCTTCGCAGTGGAGCACGACCGCGTTTCCCAGTCTCACGCCTTCCAGGCGCAGCGTGAGCGCCTTGCTGCCCCGTATTCCGTTTGCGGCAAACGACCGCGAACCGGCCGACTCGGCAGCCGTTGGAGATATACATTCTTCCGGTTTCATGGCTTCAACGTAGACGTTAATGGAAGCAAGATGGTTGCGCGGAGATGAAAATCTTGTGAAATCTGCGAGGAGCCGGCCGAAAATGCGGACGCTACTTCGACGGATCTTTTTTTCGTACGGGTTCGAGCGACGCGACCACGGGCCGGCGCAGCGGAACGATTGCGCCTTTGGAGGGATCGGCGGCAGCTGTGGCGCGGGTCAGAACCTCTCGTTGGATATACTGCACAAAATCCTGGATCTGAAACTGCATTTCCTCCATGCGGGCGCGCATCTGCAGAATGATCGCGATCCCGCTGATATTGACTCCCAGGTCGCGGGCGAGCGAGAGGATGAATTCAAGGCGCTGCAGATCTTCGTCGGTGTAGAGACGAGTGTTGCCTTCGGTGCGGCTGGGCTTGAGCAACCCCTCGCGCTCGTAGAGGCGCAGCGTCTGGGGATGGATGTCATACATCTCGGCAACAGCCGAAATCATATAAGCGCCTTTGGATTTACGTTTCGTCACAAAAACATCATCGCACTGCACACCCGCAAAAGAAAAGAGATGTGGCGGGCTCACCCCGCGAACACCTGGAGTCTCGAGTATGCGCCAAGGACTGGACGGCGGATCACAGACGTCGGCCAGAATTCCGCGTACTATAGGCGATAGTAGTTCAAGGAGATCCTAATGTTGTCGTCTCATTTGAGATTTTCGTTATTCTCCATCCTCGCGCTGTTCTTGATCCTGTGCCCGCTCGCGGTTCAGGCGCAGCAAAGTACGAGCAAACCAAAATCTGTCACCGGCTGCCTGCAAAAGGGAGTCGAGGAAGGTGGTTTCTTTATCCTCGGCGAAAAAGAAATGTGGGAGTTGAGCGGCAACATTGATGCGAAGCACGTTGGACACACGGTTACCGTGACCGGACACGTCATCCGCAAGGCCAAGGTTAAAGAAGCAAAGTTCACCGAATCCGAGAAGCAGGAAGCAAACGGTAAGCCCTACAGAGATTTCGAAGTTACCGGCTTGAAGATGGTAAGTGATGCCTGCAAGTAGGCTGATTCCCCTCACCGCGATTCTGTGGTGAGCCGCCTTTCATCCACCCGATACGAAAAAAAGAGGCGCGACAACGCGCCTCTACCTCTTTCAAGAAGCTCCGCGTAGACCGTGGAAAAGAAATTACGCTGCCAACTCCGGCTTGGCTTCCGGCTGAGCCCAACCAGTCGGCTTTACCAGGTGGTTGACGGCGTAAGCCACCACGCCCCCGCCCATTAGGATCAGGCCAAACCAGAACGCGCTCATCCCGAGGATTGCTTCATGCTCGCTGTTCAGGACGGCAAAGCCGAGCAACAGCGTCGGCGGAATGCCGACGGCAATTGCGCCGAATAATCCGCCCGGGACGCGGAACGGACGTTTCAATTCCGGTTCACGAATGCGCAGGCAGATCAGCGCGACGAATTCGAGCGTCAGGCTGACGCCGTAGATCATGATGTCGAGCGTGACCAGGCGTTCGAAGCCGAGGTTCAGAGCCAATCCCCAGCCGATCGCAAGCGCGAGAATCGCAACCCAGGGCGCCCGCGATTTCGGATGCAGTTTGGCGAAGACCTTCGGCAGCATGCCATCCTGGGCCATCGCCAGCGGCAGCCGCGAATAGCTCATCACCAAGGCATTGAACATGCCGAAGCCGCTCATCATCCCTCCGACAACCAGTGCGATGCGCAGAACCGGACCGCCCATCAACTGCGCGATGTCCGCCCATGCGCCGGTTTCCCACGCACTGGCGGGAAGGCCCGTGATCCACATGGCGGCGAAGGGCAGAACATAGGTGATGCAAACGATGACCACGGCCCAGAGCATTGCCCGAGGATAGGTCCTCTGCGGGCGCTCGACTTCGGTAGCGATGGTGGAGGCGTTGTCCCAACCCATGTAATTCCACATGCAGATGAGCAGCCCGCCGAGAATGTCGACATTCGAAGTCGTCGGCTTGGTCACCGCATTCGCCAGCGCGTGAATCTTGAACGGCGCCAGCACAAAGACTGCAGCAAACGGCGACGACAACAGAAAGAACAGCCAAAGAGAGGTCGTCGAGACGACCTTGACGCCCGCAATATTAAGGATGGCGCAGACGATGACGACACCCAGCGCGACCAGTACTCCGCGATGGTTCTCCTGAAACCAGGGGAACATGCGGGTGAGGTAGGCGACGAAGAGCGTGGGGTAAATCGCCATGTCGAAAATAGACGCTACCAGCGACAGCCAGGCTTCCTGAAATCCCCAGAAATTTCCCATCGCGCGGCGCACCCAGGCGTAGTAGCCGCCTTCGTGCGGAAGCGCGCTCGATAGCTCGCCGATCATGAATGCGGTCGGCAGGCTCCAGAGTAGAGGGGTGAGAAGCAGGATCAGGATCGCTTTGCCGTACCCGGCCCCGTGCACGATGTCTTCGGTCCCATAGGTTCCGCCCGACACCATAAAGAAGGTTGCGGCCACCAGGGGCCACAAGGTGAGGCGAATCGACTTTTTCTTCGTCTGATTGAGCTGGGGAGCGGCAGACAGGGTGGGGTTCGAGATGTTAGCGGGTGCGGTAGCAGTTGCCAATTTCTATGTCTTCCTCCTCAAGCGACTCACTCTCACCACCGCGTCTCCCTTGAAATGCTGCTCGCGGCTCCCGGGCATGAGGCGAATTTCCCGGACATGTCGGTAAAGTTAGTTCGCATTTGTGAGATTACGGGAAATTTCCACAGATGCAAGAATAATTTTGGATAATTATGCAAATTTTTGTAAGGAGGACTAGTACAGAGGTAACTGCACGCAGGCCGAGTTCTACCAAACCGCGAAACGTCGGCTGCGCGATCCCTGATCCGAGAGCGGTCTGACCGGCAAAATTATTTGGCTGCTGGCCGCAATTTTGGGGTATAAGTCTTCGCGGGGCTTCAGCTATTCAGTCGACACAGGAGGAATCAGCGATGAGGACAATCATGCTTGGAGTGTTGTTGGTTTCTGTGAGCGCGCTGCTTGCTCAATCCGGCTCACATCAGAACGCCTTTACGCCCGACCAGATCAAGTACGGACCGCCGCCACCGTTTATTGCGCCTGGAGCGCAGGTCGCCGTCATCGAGGGCGATCCAATGGCGAGTTCCGGCGACTTTACCGTCCGCCTCAAAATGCCGGACGGCTACAAGATCGCTCCGCACTGGCATCCCAAACGCGAAAACGTCACGGTGATTTCTGGGACCTTCAAGGCTGGCATGGGAGACAAGTTCGACGAATCGAAGATGATGACTTTCCCCGCGGGAAGTTTTGTTTACCTTGATCCAGACATGCACCACTATGCGATGGCATCGGGAGAGGCGGTCGTCCAAGTGCACGGCATCTCGCCCCTGCAGTTCAATTATGTGAACCCGGCGGACGATCCAAGCAAGAAATGAACCGCGCGGCATGGCGGTCAGCGCCCTTGGGGTCGGTGTGGAGTCTTGACCTGGCCGCCGGTCTGACCGCTTACCAACCCTCAAACTCCCCCGTAGTCAGGCGGCGGACCTGCGCGTAGAATTCTCACGATCAAAAGTGCGCCCGAAAGACGCGGCCACCAAGGAGAGTCTATGAACTTCAACCTCGCTGCTACCATGCAGACCGTAACCGCCATACTGACCGCCGTCGGTTTGAAAATCCTCGGCGCGATCGCCATCTGGATTATCGGCCGGTGGCTGATTGGCCTTGCCCTCCGCATGATCAGCAGCGCTTTGCGGAAGCAGAAGATCGATCCCACGCTGATCCGCTACATCAACTCGACCGTCGGGGCGTTGCTGAACATCGTGCTGGTGATCGGGGTTCTCGGGTTCTTCGGAGTCGAGACCACCAGCTTTGCGGCTCTGATTGCCGCTGCGGGCGTCGCCATCGGGATGGCGTGGTCGGGCCTGCTGTCGAATTTTGCCGGCGGCGTGTTTCTGGTCATCCTGCAGCCATTCAAGGTGGGGGACTTTGTCACCGCCGCCGGCATCACGGGAACGGTCGAGGAGATTGGCTTGTTCGCGACCACGCTCAATACGCCCGACAACGTGAAGACGCTGGTCGGAAACGGCAAGGTTTTCGGCGACACGATCCAGAATTTCACGGCCAACCCCTACCGCCGTGTCGAACTGACCGCACAACTGGCGCATGGAGTAGACCCCGAGGCAGCAGTCGCTCTTCTGAAACCAGCGCTCGCGAAAGTGCCGAATGTAATGACGGAACCGGCGCCTGATGTCGAGATCATCACCTTCAACCTCGCCGGCCCGGTCCTGGCCGTGCGTCCGTACTGCAACAACGCACATTACTGGCAGGTGTATTTCGACACGAATCGGCTCATCCGCGAGACATTCGCGCAGGCTGGCTTCCCGGTGCCCGAGCAGCACTATGCTGTGCGCGGACCGGAAGGAATCCAACTGGCGAAGACGGCATAGAAGGAGAAACCGGAGAACCAACCGGTTCAAGATAAAGAAATCGTTAGACCTTGTCCCACAACTCCGCGCGTGGGTCTTCAGGGTTCAGCTTCGCGATTTCGCGCAGGAGCTCTTTCGTCTTTTCGTCGCGCGGCATCGGGACGGTGATCTTCACTTCCACGATTTCATCTCCGCGCACGCCGTCTTGCGTCGCGGAGAGAACACCCTTTTCTCGCAGGCGAAGCTTCTGGCCGGACTGCGTTCCGGGAGTAATTTTCAGCATGCTGCGGCCGTCAATGGTCGGCACTTCGATCTTCGATCCGAGCGCGGCTTCGACCGCAGATACCGGCACGGTGATGTAAATGTCGTCACCCTCGCGCCGGAAGAGCGGATGCTCGCCGATGCGAATGATGACGTAAAGATCGCCGACTCCGCCGCCGCGCAGGCCCGCGTTACCTTTGCCGGCGATGCGGATACGCTGGCCGTCGCGCGTGCCCGGCTTGATTCGAATTTCAAGAGGCTCGGTGCGCTCGACACTGCCTTCTCCGTGACAGACGGGGCAGGTCGAAATATTCTTGCCCGTCCCGTGGCACCGCGGACAGGTCACGTTGAACTTCATGCGCCCGCCGGTCTGCTCGATCGTTCCTTTGCCGTGGCATTGCGGGCATACTCCGGGAGCCTCGATGGTTCCATTGCCGTGGCAGTTGCCGCACACGTCGCGCCGAGCAATGTTGAGCTTCATCACGCCACCACGAATCGCCGTCCAGAACGGAACGTTGACCTGGTATTCGAGATCGGTTCCGGGCTCGGGACCTTCTTCGGCCACTGCGCCGCGACCGCTTCCGGAAAAAATGTTCGAGAAAATGTCTTTAAATCCGCCGCTCGAGGTTTTGTGTCCTCCGCCGCGTGCGCCTTCAAATAAGTCGGAAAAATCGAATCCGCCGAAGTCGACGTTGCCCGTTCCTCCGGGATGGCCGCTCGTGTAACCGCCAGCGCCTCCAGGAAAACCGCCGCCAAAACCGCCTGCGCCGGGCTGGCCACCTCCGCGCGCATAGGCCTCGGCCGTCGCAGCGTCGATGTTGTCGGAATAAAAGCCGACCTGGTCGTAAATTTTGCGCTTCTTGGGGTCGCTGAGAACGTCGTTCGCCTCAGAGAGCGCCTTGAACTTTTCTTCCGCAGCCTTGTCGCCCGGATTAACGTCCGGATGATACTTGCGCGCAAGTTTGCGAAACGCCTTGCGAATGTCCTCCGCTGACGCCGACTTCTTCACGCCCAGGGTCGCGTAATAATCTTTGGTTTGGGTGGCCATGTTCTAACTGTCAGTTGGATTTAAATTTGCCAACGACCTTTCGCGGAGTTCTCTTCCCGGCTATCGGCAGCGTCGTGCGAACGTTTTTCCATGTTCATCTTTGCCTATACCGGTATGGGATCCTTCGACTAATAACTGACAGCTGCTTCTTCAATTCACCACTTCCTTCGCCTGCTCATCTTGCTGCATGGTAAACGAGTCAAACGGCGTCCCGTCCGTCGATACCGGGATTTTCTGCATCCCCGTCTCCGTTGGAGCGTAGCAATACCACCGTCCTTCTTCCGGGACGAAGTTCACAAAAAACATCTGGCCATTGACTTCGAATCTCAATTGTTTTCCTTCTTTCTGGACCCACTAACATAAACCCGCTTGACCATTCTTAGTAGCGTGCTCAAGCGAAGCCGCAAAAAACTAAATTCTGCATCCACGGCTCTTGATCGGCATCGCTTCCAGAAAAGCCCGGGGGCGCTTAAAACGCCCCCGGGCCTGCCAGAAGCAATATCCCTCGCTCCCGCTCGGGATGATCGCAGCGGGGCTCAAACGCCCCGCCAAGCGAGATCACTTCTTATCCTCTACGTCAACGTACTCGGCATCGATCACGCCTTCATCCTTCTTCTGACCCGCGCCATTGCCGCCCGAAGCCGCCGCGCCATCCGTCGGCCCAGAACCCCCTCCCGGGGCCGCGCCCGGCGTAGCCTGCGTTGCCTTATACATCTGCTCCGCCAGCTTGTGCGATGCCGCCGTCAGTTTCTCGCGCGCCGAATCCATCTGGGCCTTGTCGTTCGACTCGATGGCCTTCTTCGCGTCCGCCAGCGCGTTCTCGACATCTCCGCGTTCGGAGCCCGAGATCTTGTCGCCATGCTCTTTCAGCATCTTCTCGATGTTGTAAGTCATCGAGTCGAGCTGATTCTTGGCTTCGATCGCGTCGCGTTGCGCCTTGTCCTCGGCCGAATGCGCGTCGGCTTCTTTCGCCATGCGCTCGACCTCTTCCTTGCTTAGACCCGAAGACGACGTAATCGTTATCTTCTGATCCTTGCCGGTCGCGTTATCTTTCGCCGTAACATTCAAAATTCCGTTCGCGTCAATGTCGAACGTCACTTCAATCTGCGGAATGCCACGCGGAGCCGGTGGCAATCCCGTCAAATGGAATTTCCCCAGAGTCCGGTTCTGCGCCGCCATGGGCCGTTCGCCCTGCAGCACATGCACTTCAACCGACGTCTGGCTGTCAGCCGCGGTCGAGAACGTTTCCGTTTTTTTGGTCGGAATCGTCGTATTGCGCGGAATCATCGGCGTTGCCACACCTCCGAGAGTTTCAATCGACAGCGTCAACGGAGTCACGTCGAGCAGCAATAGGTCTTTTACTTCGCCCTTGAGCACGCCGCCCTGGATCGCCGCACCAATCGCGACGACTTCATCCGGGTTCACGCCCTTATGCCCTTCGCGTCCAAACAGATCTTTCACGATCTGCTGAATGCGCGGCATGCGCGTCTGTCCGCCGACCAGCACGACTTCGTTGATCTTGCTGGTATCGACGCCAGCGTCCTTCATGCACTGCTTCGAGGGGCCAACCGAGCGTTGCAGAATGTCTTCAATCATCGACTCGAGCTTCGCCCGCGTCAGCTTCTTCACCAGATGCTTTGGTCCCGAAGCGTCCGCCGTAATAAACGGCAGGTTGATCTCGGTTTCCATCGTGGTCGAGAGCTCGATCTTGGCGCGCTCGGCTGCATCGCGCAGACGCTGCAAGGCCATTTCGTTGCCCTTGCCGCGCAGGTCGAGACCTTCATCCTTCTTGAACTCGTCAATCAGCCAATCGACCAGCCGCTGGTCGATGTTGTCGCCCCCCAGATGGGTGTCGCCATTCGTCGCTTTAACTTCGATCACGCCTTCGCCCACTTCGAGAATTGAAATGTCGAACGTGCCGCCGCCGAAGTCATACACAGCAATCGTCTCGTCCTTGCCCTTGTCGAGCCCGTAGGCCAGCGCAGCCGCGGTCGGCTCATTGATAATGCGCTTCACTTCCAGGCCCGCAATTCGTCCCGCGTCCTTTGTCGCCTGGCGTTGCGCGTCGTTGAAATAAGCGGGCACGGTGATAACGGCTTCCGTGACTTTTTCGCCCAGGTAGTCTTCGGCTGCCTTCTTCAGCTTTTGCAGGATCATCGCCGAGACTTCCGGCGGACTATACTTCTTTCCCTGCGCGACGATCGCGACATTGTCACCATCGCGCTCAACCTTATAAGGCACCATCTTCATTTCTTCGTTCACTTCGTCATAGCGTCGCCCCATAAAGCGCTTGATCGAAAAGACCGTATTCTCGGGATTGGTGATAGCCTGCCGCTTTGCGACCTGCCCCACCAACCGTTCCCCGGTCTTGGTAAATCCAACCACGGAAGGCGTCGTCCGCCCTCCTTCTTCATTAGGGATCACCTTCGGCTCGCCGCCTTCCATCACCGCGACGCAGGAGTTGGTCGTCCCCAGGTCAATTCCAATAATCTTTGCCATATCTCATCCTCCAGGCTCATCGTTAAAGATAAGTGCATTACAATCAACGTGATAATGATTGCGCCCTGCATCATGATAAGACCTGAGCGAATTACTGTCAACTATTAGATGCAGGGAGGGCCGGGTGGGTTCATGGAATCGCGGACCCTCCTTTCCATCCAAACTGTTCCCGAGTCCGCGCATCTCATCTTTTTTCGGAATACCGGAAGCACTCCACCGCATGATCATTCACCATCCCGGTCGCCTGCATGAACGCGTAGCAGATGGTGGTGCCGACGAAGTTGAAGCCTCGTTTCTTCAGGTCCTTGCTCATTACATCCGATTCGGGAGTGCTGGCGGGAATCTTGCCGGACAGCCGTCTGGCATTGACGCGCGGCTTGCCTCCGACGAACTGCCAGATGTAATGGTCGAATGACCCGAATTCATTTTGAACTGCAAGGAATGCCCGGGCGTTTGAAATGGCGGACGCGATTTTCAGGCGGTTGCGGATGATGCCGGGATTGCGCAGCAAGGCATAGGCCTTTCGGCGGTCATAGCGGGCGATCTTCAGGGGATCAAAACCATCGAAAGCCGCGCGATAGTTCTCGCGCTTCTGGAGAATTGTGTCCCAGCTGAGTCCAGCTTGCGCACCTTCAAGAATCAGGAACTCGAAGAGCACGCGGTCGTCGTGCTGCGGCACTCCCCATTCGCGGTCGTGATAAGGAATCGACAGCGGGTTGGTCGCCCATCGGCAGCGGATGATGTCAGATGTGGCAGCTTTTTTCAAAGGGTTCTTTTATGATGTCGCCGATCTTGGTTTGGTGAAACCGCTGCAATCTGACCTCGAACCTCTGACCTCTTCTTCACCCCCGCGACCCTTTTCTTTCCTCCGCCATTACTTTTCGCAGAGCCTGATTGATCCGCGTCTGGTAGCCGTGCCCGGCGCGCTGAAAAAATGCCACGACGTCGGCATCCAGCCGCAGGGTGACCGGCTTCTTGACCGGCTTGTACATCCCGGCTAAATCGTCCGGCAGGTACCGCGGACGCCGCCCAGAAGCCGATATGACCTCGACTTTCGTCGCCCGTTTGGCGGTCTTTGCGCGCTTCGTAACTCTTTTGCGTGGTTTCATTTAGGTCTCATTGTACGTACACAAATATACTAACATACTTCTCTGACAATGTTCCGCGAGGAACACTATGCAGCTTTGGCGCCGGGCCCTCCAGCGCCGAGCAGAACCGAAGGCTACGCCGCCGACCGCTTGCCCGCCAGGATGCCGTCAATCGATCGCAATTCTTCGGCGGAGAACTGCAGGTTCTTGAGCGCGGCCACGTTGTCGTCCACTTGCGAGACTTTGCTGGTGCCAACCAGGGCGCTGGTCACCCGAGGATCGCGCAGCACCCAGGCGACGGCCATCTCAGCCAGCGTCTGTCCGCGCCGGTAGGCGACGTCGTTCAAGGCGCTCACCTTGGCCAGCATGGCCTCGCCGATATCTTTCTTCTTCAGGAAAAAATCGCGGGCAGCCCGCGAATCCGCGGGAATGCCTTTCAGATAGCGGTCTGAGAGCAGGCCCTGGGCAAGCGGACTGAAGACGATCGAACCGATGCCCTCTTTGTCAAGCACATCGAACAGTCCCTGCTCGGGGTCGCGCACGAACATCGAATACCTGGGTTGATGGATGAGACAGGGTGTACCGAGTTGCCGCAGAATCTTGATGGCCTCGGCGGTCTGTTGAGCGTCGTAGGCGGAGATGCCGATGTAGAGCGCGCGGCCAGAGCGGACGGCGGTGTCGAGCGCGCCCATTGATTCTTCCATGGGCGTGTCGGGATCGGGACGGTGATGGTAGAAGATGTCGACGTAGTCGAGTCCCATGCGCTTGAGGCTCTGATCGAGGCTGGCGAGCATGTACTTGCGTGAGCCGAAGTCGCCGTAAGGGCCAGGCCACATATCCCATCCGGCTTTCGTTGAGATGATGAGCTCGTCGCGGTAGGGAAGGAAATCTCTCTTGAAAATCTGGCCGAAATTTTCTTCCGCCGATCCGTAGGGAGGGCCGTAATTGTTGGCGAGATCGAAGTGAGTGATGCCGAGATCGAAGGCGCGGCGGAGCATGGCACGCGAATTTTCGAAATTATCGACACCGCCGAAGTTATGCCAGAGACCGAGGGAAATGGCGGGAAGTTTGATGCCGCTGCGTCCCGAGCGGCGGTACTGCATGGAGTCGTAGCGATGGCGGTCGGCGATGTACATGGTTTTTCTCCTATCGACGGAAATATTTTAGGCGTTCAGTCGTATTTTTCGTAACGTATCGAAGTACGGTCCCAGCCCAGACCCTTGAGCAGTTCGCGATTGGCTTTGACCATCTTGTCGAGACCGCAGATATAGGCGTGCATGTCTTTGCGGTCGCCGATTACTTCTTTGACGTGTTCCTGGACATATCCGCGGAGACCGTTCCAATCCGGCGTTGCGCGGCTGAGAGTAGGCGTGAAATGAAAGTTGGAATGCGCCGCGGCAAGCTGTTCGAACTCGTCGCGATAGTAAATGTCCTGTTCGCAGCGGGCGCCGAATAACAGCCAGAGGTTGCGCTCCTGATGACGCTCGCGATCGGCGAGCAGCCAGTGCAGCATGGAACGGAAGGGCGCGATGCCGGTTCCCGTCGCGATGAAGACGGTGTCGCGCATGGGAGGGCGCGGGATGAAGTCCCCGAACGGCCCTTGAAAGGTAATCTCCGATCCTTTTGCGAGGCCGCAAAGATGGTTTGACATGAACCCGTCTTGAACGCGGTTGAGACAGAAAGCGATGTGACCGTTCTCAGAGGGCGGTGCCGCGATTGAATAGGCGCGAGTGATTTCTTCGCCGTCGGGGGTCGTTGCTTTTACAGAGAGCCACTGTCCAGGCACAAAGCCGAAGCGCGGCACGCCCTTCACTTCGAGATCGAGGTGCTTCGTAAATTCGGAGAGCGGAACGGAGCGGATCAATTGCGCCGTCAGAGTTTGAAATTGTGCCATCTGCTACTTAGATGAGTGAACCTGGGGGATGGTCGCTCACTGCGCAGGTCATTCGCGACGGACGACAGGGTCGAGAATTGGTTTTATTGGGCTTTCCCTCTGTTTCGTACTTTGCCTGCTACCCGCAACGCTCAGGAGGACAGTGGCTCGTAAAGGTCATTGGTTATTCAACGGTCACCGACTTCGCAAGATTTCTCGGCTGATCGACGTCGCATCCGCGCCGCACCGCGATGTGATAAGCGAGCAGCTGCAGCGGCACAATTTCCAGAATCGCCGACAATTCCTCGGGCGCTGGCGGCACGAACAGGACGTGGTCGGCTTCTTCGACGATCTCCTTGTCGCCCGTGGTGGCTAACGCGATCACGATGCCGGAGCGCGCTTTCACCTCTTTCAGGTTCGACATCGTTTTTTCATAGCGCGTCATCGACTGCGGGCTGTTGACGTCGCGGGTGGCGATGATCACGACGGGCAGATTTTCGTCGATCAGCGCATTGGGGCCGTGCTTCATCTCTCCGGCGGGATAGCCTTCGGCGTGGATGTAGGAAATTTCTTTTAGCTTGAGCGCGCCTTCGAGGGCGATGGGATAGTGAATGCCGCGTCCGAGAAAGAGAAAGTCCTGTACGCGGACGTAAGTCTTGGCTAACTCATCGCAGGCTTCATCGTGAGTAAGAATCTGCTCCAGTTTGGTGGGGATTAAGGTTAGTTCTTTAATGGCGGTTTTGGCCTGCTCGGCCGTCAATGTGCCGCGCACTTCCGCTAGATACAGCGCGAAAAGATAGAGCGCAGTGAGTTGGCCGGTGAAAGCTTTCGTTGAGGCTACGCCGATTTCGGGGCCGGCATGGGTGTAGACGGTTCCGGCGGCTTCGCGGGTGATCATCGAGCCGACTACGTTGCAGATGGCGAGGGTCTTCGAGCCTTTGGCTTTGGCTTCGCGCTGGGCGGCGATGGTGTCGGCCGTTTCGCCGGATTGGGAAATCAAGAGCGTAATGGTCTCGGAATCGAGGATGGGATCGCGATAGCGCCACTCGCTGGCGTAGTCGACTTCGACGGGAACGCGGGCAAGGGTTTCGATCATGAACTTGCCGGCGAGTCCGGCATGCCAACTGGTGCCGCAGGCCGCGATATTGATTTTCCTGAGAGCGCGGAATTCCTCTTCGGTGACGTGCATTTCATCGAGGAAGATTTTTCCGGTGTCCTGCGAGATGCGTCCGAGCGTGGTGTCGCGCACAGTGCGGGGCTGCTCATAAATTTCCTTGAGCATGAAGTGCTTGAACCCGCCCTTTTCCGCCATGATGGGATCCCAGGTGATGCGCTGGGTTTTGCGCTCCATCGGGTTACCATCGAAATCGGTGACGCGCACGCCTTGCTGCGTGAGGATGGCGAGGTCGCCATCGGCGAGGAAAAAAAGATCACGCGTGTGATCGAGAAGCGCGGGAACGTCGCTGGCGACAAAATATTCATCTTTGCCGATGCCGATGACGACGGGCGGGCCATTGCGAGCAGCGACGATCTTATTAGGCTCGTCGGCCGAGACCACGACGAGAGCGAAGACTCCGGTGAGCTCCTTGACCGATTTGCGAACCGCATCTTCGAGTGTGGGGCGCTGACCGGCCTGCAGGTAGTTCTTCTCGATCAGGTGCGCGATGATTTCGGTATCGGTTTCGGTGGTGAACTTGTGGCCTTCGGCGATCAGCTTCTTTTTCAGAGACAGATAGTTTTCGACGATGCCGTTGTGGACAACGACGATTGTTCCAGTACAGTCGCGATGGGGATGAGCGTTTTCCTCGGTGGGGCGACCGTGAGTGGCCCAGCGGGTGTGTCCGATGCCGTAGGTGCCGTCGAGCGGCTTAACCCGAATGACTTCTTCCAGATTGCGCAGCTTGCCTTCGGCGCGACGGACCTGAAGGCCCGGGCCGTTCCCGGAGACGGCGATTCCGGCCGAGTCGTAGCCGCGATACTCGAGCTTTCGTAAGCCCTCGATGATGACGGGTACGACTTGCTTGTTGCCGACATATCCCACAATTCCGCACATTGGCGAGTTATCTCCTAAACGAACGAATCAGGGGAGAGATGATTCGGGCAACCCCTTAAGGGGCGGATGCATTCGAGAACTTTCGGCATCGCTAAACCATCCCCGCCAGCAAAAAGCGCGCTGTCTGGGGGCCCCGGCCGCGATGCCCTGATACGAACCGACCACATCGGTAATGCAATGCCGTCGTACGAAACGAAAACGCTCGATGCTCCGATACGAATCGACCAAGGGCCGGCCTAGTCGTCAACCGAGAAACGGAACTCTTCAATGACCGGGTTCGTCAGCACCTCACGCGCGATCCGTTCTACTTCTGCCTCGGCTTCCGGCTTTGAGATACCGCCGTTCAGGATAATTTCAAAGTACTTGCCCTGCCGCACTTCCTGTAAGCCCTTATAGCCGAACTTCGTAAGGGCTCCGTGGATGGTTTTACCCTGCGGGTCGAGGACGCTTTTCTTGAGTGAGACGAACACTTGAGCTTTCATTGCCAGACAAATTATACGTCAGGTGGAGAAAAACACAGCTGTGGTTTTGCTTATGTTGGCTATCAAACAGACAACTCACTTCTGTGCGGGCGGTTTCGCAACTGGCTCAAAGGAAGAGAGTTGCTTGTCGATCTCGGCGAGAGACTGTTCCAGCATCTGACGGTGTGCGGGGCGGGCGGCGGATTGCAGTTGATCGAGCAGGCGCTTGCGAGTGAGCACGAGGCCCTGACGGAGACGATTTTCTTTTTGCTGCACAGGCGAAAGGCGAGGGCCCTGGGACCGGCTGCCGTCCATAAGGTCGGCTTGCTGTTGTTCGATCGACTTACTTTCCCAGCCGCGTGCCATATTAGTCCTGATCTAAGTGTAGTTAATAAATATTTAATTGTGAAGAGAACTAGACTAAGATGTTAAGGTTCCCGACAGAAGATGAAAGTCTGGGAACAAGGCGTCGCAGTCTGAGGGGACTCCCATCCGGGAATAGATCGATTTCACATTGATGAAATCGACTACTGCGAGTGCTGATTCCGGTGTCGCAGCCTGGCGTGCTGCGTTTCCCCTATTGCTCAAGACAATTTAACTAGCACCCACTGACCAGTCCCGTCCCAACAATCAGTCAATGAGTCGGTACGGCAAGAAAGGTGGGTATGTTATGTGCCTTTAGGTCGACGCATATCGGAGTGTGCAGTACTGCTCAGACGGTATTGGGTCTCCAGTCCATTATGAGAAATGCCGAGCAAGTAAGGCGGGCCTTGATATGGCCTCAAGTCCTGAAGAGGAGCGCTGGCGCGCTCTTGCCGAACAGACGAGCAAAGAAATGGATAACGTTTAACGACACAAGGTGGAGGCTTGCCACGCATGGAGCTTGATTCAGCGGGAAACCTGTACCCGGCAGAGGATGCCGGGCAGGTTCAGATTGAACGAGTTTGTGAGAGACGTTCGGATGCCGAAATCTTACTGGCAATCACGGATGTCATCAGCCGCGACACGCTGTTACCAGTCCTACGGAACGATCTGGCGCCGCTTTTGCGTGAATTGACGAGGTGCACGACGATCCATTTCACACTCTACGATTCCGCGAACAGCCGAATCGCGCCGTTCTATCTTGAGAAAGACGACGAGAGGGAAATGGGCGGGCTGTCGTTGGTTGGCAACTCGCCGGTGGAGGAGTCGCCGGAGAGTTGGGCATGGCAGCATCAGGAGACTTTGGCCCTGCCGGACCTGGATCGAGAAGCGCGGTTTCCGAAGGCCGTGAGAATGCTGCGCGACCTGGGGATCCGCTCCTATAGGGTCTTACCGCTGAGTACTGCCAAGCGAAACTATGGCGTTTTGGGCATCGGGTGGCCGCGCGCGGCTAAGGAAGGCGCGGGGGAATACGGCTTTCTTGATGGCATCGCCCGATTGGTAGCGCTCGGGTTCGAAACCAAGGAACTGCGATGGGAGCGGCAAGAACAACAAGAGCGGATGCAAAGCCTGGTCGCGATCAGCCGCGAGTTGAGTTCGACGCTGCACTTCGATCAACTGGTGCCGCTGGTTTTTGCCGGGATGCGCCAGATCACGAATTATGATTGCGCGTGTCTGGTGCTGCTGGAGGCAGACGGGCGGACCTTACAGATTCGGGCGGTCGATTCGTTGCAGGATCAATTCTCGCGCTTGCGGGAAGGTGAGCGAGTGCCGGTGTCGATTGCGATGGCCGGCGAGGCGATTGAGACGCGGAGCGTGACTTTTTATGGCGCAGCGGATATGGCCAAGTTCAGCAATGAGGTGATCAAGCAAATTCGCGAGATGGGGATGCACTCATTGTGCTGCGTGCCGCTGCTGGTGGGGAATCGCGCGCTCGGTGCGCTCGATCTGTGCGCCGCGAGAGAGAACGCCTTCAGCCGGGAAGATGGCGAATACCTGCAACAAGTGGCGACGATGATTGCGGGGGCGATCCACAACGCCGGCGCTTACGGTGCAATCGAAAGCGGGAAAGACCGCTTGGCCCAGGAGAAAAGGTATCTTGAGAATGAGATCCGCGAAGAGCACCCGTTGGGCGAGATTATCGGCAACAGCCCGCTCCTGAAGCGGGTGCTCGATTATGCCGCCATTGTTGCCGAAACCGATGCGACGGTGCTGATTACCGGGGAAACCGGGACGGGCAAAGAATGCGTGGCTCGAGCTATTCACCTCATGAGTTCACGAAAAGACCGCAGTTTTATCAAGTTGAACTGCGCGGCCATTCCGACCGACTTGCTGGAGAGCGAGTTGTTTGGCCACGAGAAGGGCGCATTCACGGGGGCAGTCAGCCAGAAAATCGGTCGTCTGGAACTGGCGGACCAGGGAACATTGCTGCTGGATGAGATCGGAGACCTTCCTCTGCAACTGCAGCCGAAACTGTTACGGGTACTGCAGGACCATGAGTTCGAGCACCTGGGAGGCACAAAGACGATAAAGGTAAATGCCCGCATCCTGGCCGCCAGCAATCGGGACCTGGTGCAAGCGGTCGAAAATAAGGAATTTCGAAGCGACCTTTTTTACCGCCTGAATGTTTTCCCGTTACACCTGCCTTCGCTGCGAGACAGGCGCGAGGATATTCCCTTGCTGATCCGGCATTTTGTCGCCGAGTGCACGGCACGGATGAACAAAAAGATCGATTTCATTCCAGATGAAGCCGTAGAGGCGATGATGCAGTGGAGCTGGCCGGGCAACATCCGCGAGTTGGAGAACTTCATTGAGCGCTCGGTAATTCTGTCTGTTGACAACCGGTTGCGACCTCCGTTGAAGGAACTACACAGGGATGTGGTGCAGCGTCCGGTTGATCGGGAGCGGACGCTCGACGAGCGGGAGCGCGATCATATCGTGGAAATTCTGCGCCAAACGGGAGGAATGCTCTCCGGCGCAAACGGAGCGGCGGCGCGGCTTGGGATCAAGCGTACAACCCTGCAATACAAAATGCAGAAGATGGGCCTTGCCCGCACTGACTACCTCGATTGAGGTAGCGTGCAAGCGTTGGCGGCGCAGAATGTCAAAGAGCGCAGTTCTTATGCGCTGGCCAAGACGCTGAATTGTGACGCCTGCCGAACTCTCGACATTTCCGCCAAGCTGCTGGCATTACGTTTGCGCGTTGGCTCCGGCGATTGACTGCTAAGAATTGAAATATGAATCGCTTGGAGAACTCGGCCGTGTGGCAAGCGGCGTGCACTACCCGGGCAGATGGCCCGCCATTCTCCTCCCCCCCGGCGTCATCCGCAAGCGAACCTATCCACCTAGGAGCCCCGTGATGGGTGTGAGACGCTTTATTGCCCCCAGCGATTGCCAGACCTGCACCTTTCATCAATCCAACGATTTCTGCCATCTGCCAAAAGTTCCAATGGGTCGGCTCACCGCAATGGGCCACATCAGCCTTTACCCAGGGGACGCGACTTTGCTGAAAGAAGGCCAGATTCCACGAGGCATCTATATCGTCTGTGCCGGTCGCGCCAAGCTTTCGGTGGAAGCGCACGATGGAAAAACCATTATTCTGAAGGTGACAAGCGGCCGCGAACTGCTGGGCCTGAGCGCCGTTGTTTCCGGGCGGCCTGCGCCCGTGACCGTTACAACCCTGGGTTTCTGCCAGATTAAGTTCGTGGAACGCCAAAGTTTCCTGAGCCTGCTGGAAAGCGATAATCAGCTCGCTGTAAGCAGCGCGAAACTGTTGGCGCGGGAGGTCGTGGCTTCTTTCAGTGACGTTCATGAGTTGTTGCTGGCCCGAAGCTCAACCGAGAAACTGGCGCGCCTGCTGCTCTCGTGGACCGCAACCGAGAGTCGAAATCAAGAAATACGGGTTCCGTCGGAATTCACTCACGAGGAGATTGCACAGATGATCGGATCTTCGCGGGAAACGGTGACGCGGCTGATGAGCGACATGAAGCGGAAGGAGCTGATTCGCATGGAAGGATCAACCCTCGTGATTCCGAACCGAGTGGCCCTGCAAGCGATTTCATGATTCCAATGCAACGGGACTGAGTGTCCCTCCCCTGGGCGGCCGAGGCAATTTTGCGGCTGCCCTTTTTCCTGCCGCCGAGACTCGGGCCGAGGAATCTTAACCAGAGAGGGCACTCAGGGATAATTTGCGTTTTGCTTAGAGATTGAAAAGTTCGCGCAGGCGGCGGGTTTGCGCGCGGCTTACGGGAACCGCGGTTTGTTTCTTATCGTCCATGCGCAACTGGTAGGAGCTCTTGAACCACGGCACCACTTCGCGAATGTGCTGGATATTGACCAGGAACGACCGGTGCGCGCGCCAGAACAGGCTGGGATCGAGATTCTCGAACAATTCTTCGAGCGTGCGGCAGTTCGACTGGCCTTCCATGCCGGCATGACCGCTGGTGGCGACCGTAATGACTCCATCTTCGATCGTCGCGTAGCAGATATCTTTCGGGTCGGCGAGGAACAAGCGGCCTGCCGCCTTGATCAGGATCTTGGCGGTCGTCGGTTTCTGCGACTCAAGCATACGAACGAGGGTGTCGAATTTTTCATCTCCACCCGACCCTGATTCCAGCTTGGCGCGAGCCTTTTCGATCGATTGGGCCACGCGCTTTTTGTCGAACGGCTTCAAAATGTAATCAACCGCATTCACCTCGAAAGCCTTGACCGCATATTGGTCGAAAGCGGTCGCAAAAATGATTTTTGGCAGTGGCACCTTGCGATCGAGCAGCTTCTTGATAACGCCGAAGCCGTCCAAACCGGGCATTTGAACGTCGAGAAAAACGAGGTCGGGGTTGTGCTCGCGGATGAGGTTGATGGCCTCCAGACCATTCTTGCCCTGCGCCACGACATTGACATCGGCGTTATTGGCGAGCAGGTAGGCAAGCTCGTCGCGCGCCAGTTGTTCGTCATCGATGATGACAGCAGAAAGGGGCATAGGCATTGGACGAAACTGGCTACTTGCGTCAGAAAACGGACCGGAATCGGACACTCGCCGCATTTATCTATTCTCAGTATAGCGACCGCCGGAAATGAGGTGCAAGGCGAGCGCGGGCTATTTCGAGATTTCCTGCCAAGGCCAGATCAAGCGGCGTTTTCGATCGCCAGGGCCATGCCCATGCCTCCGCTGACGCAGAGTGTGGCCAATCCACGGCCAGCTTTGCGGCGCAGCATTTCGTGCAACAGCGTGACGGTAATGCGAGTGCCGGTGCAGCCGATGGGGTGGCCAAGCGCGATGGCGCCTCCGTTGACGTTGAGCTTCTCGCGATCGAAATGCAACTCGCGGTCGCAAGCCAGCACCTGGGCAGCGAAGGCTTCATTGAGTTCGATGAGTTCGAAATCGGAAAGCTTGAGCGAGTGCTTCTGCTCGAGCTTGCGAATTGCCGGCACAGGGCCAATGCCCATGATGCGCGGGTCCACGCCCGCCGAAGTTGCAGCGAGGATGCGAGCCAGAGGCTTGAGATTATTTTGCTTCACGAACTTTTCACTCGCCAGGATTATGGCGGCGGCGCCATCGGTGATGCCGGAGGAGTTCGCGGCAGTAATCGTTCCAGTTTTCGAAAAGACGGGCGGCAGCTTGGTCATTTTTTCCATCGTTGCATCAGGGAACAGGTGTTCATCGCGCGTGAAGATGGTTGCGCCTTTCTTGCCTTCGATGGTGACGGGAACGATCTCGGCGTCGAAGCGTCCGGCTGACTGCGCGGCGGCGGCGCGCTGTTGCGATGTGAGGGCAAACTGATCTTGCTCTTCTCGCGAAATTTTGTATTGCTCGGCGAGGACCTCGGCGGTTTCGCCCATCAGCATTTTGGCCAGGGGACAAGAAAAGCCATCACGATACATGCCGTCGACGAGCTCTTGATTGCCGAGACGATATCCCCATCGCGCGCCCTCGAGATAATAGGGCAGGCGCGACATAGATTCGGTTCCTCCGGCGAGAACACACTCGAGATTGCCGGTTGCGATTTCCTGGAAACCGAGCGCGATGGACTTGATGCCGGAGGCGCAGGCCTTGTTCACCGTGTAGGCCGGAACTTCTTGCGGGACTCCGCTGCGGAACGAGATTTGACGCGCGGGATTGGGACCGCCTCCAGCCTGGCGAGCGTTGCCGAAGATGGTTTCTTCAATCTGATTGGGTTGGACGCGAGCGCGCTCGATAGCGGCTTTTGCGGCGGCGACGCCCATGTCGGCTGCGGTCAGGGAGGCCAGCGAGCCCCCGAACTTTCCGATGGGGGTGCGTACCGCGGAAAGGATATAGACGGGGTTCAACGGGCCTCCGAAACGTTTTAGTCTAGCACCACGCGGGATTGGGGATTTTATTCGTTTGGCGGGCGGCGGGAGGGTGCCGCCACAACCGCCCGCGCTACGGTCCAAGGTCGCCGGATGCTAGGGCCGAGCGTTCAAGCGCGATACACTGATGCGCGTGAACATTCTTTACGGAATCAATACGGTCACCGAAGGTCTCAAGGCGCGCGGGCGCAATTTTGAGTGGATCGCGGTCGCCAAAGAGCGGAAAGACATCCGGCTGCAACGGCTGATTGCCGAGTGCCGCAAGATCGGCGTTCCGGTGCGCTTTCTGTCGCGCATGGAACTCGACGAGCTTGCCAACAACACCGCGCATCAGGGAGTGGTGGCGGCGACGTCGGCAAAACAATATAGCAATCTGGACGATTTGGTGGCGGCGCGGCGTGGCGAGCATTCTCTGATTGTCGTGCTCGACGGGATTGAAGATCCGCACAACCTGGGAGCAATCCTGCGCACGGCGGACGCTGCGGGAG
>JBELAC010000044.1:0-24062 GCA_049509215.1 Terriglobales bacterium | reverse complement strand
CTGCCATCGATGAGGGTCGCGGTGGCCGAAGGCAAGCCGGTGACGTTGAATGCAGCATCTACGATTGCCGACGGCATCGCGGTCCGCCGTGCGGGGGAGCGCACGCTGCCGATGGTTCAGAAGTATGTGGACGACATCGTTACGGTGGAAGAGGAAGAAATCGCGCACGCGATTCTGCTGTTGCTCGAACGCGAAAAAACTTTGGCGGAAGGCGCGGGGGCGGCGGCCATTGCGGCGCTGGTAAACCGCAAATTGCCGCTCAACGATAAGAAGGTGGCTGTACTGGTCTGCGGCGGAAACATCGACGTGACGTTGCTGTCGCGCATCATCGAACGCGGACTTGTAAAAGACGGACGGCTGGTCCGCCTGCGGGTGCATCTTGGCGACTTCCCGGGCGCTCTGCACCGCCTCACATCGATTCTCGCGCAGCATCGCGCGAATATTGTCGAAACCGACTATGACCGCGCCTACCATGGCGTCAATCTCGGCGAGACTGCGATTGAAATCACCATGGAAACCCGCGGGCCCGACCACATCGCCGAAATCATCTCGGCCCTGGGAGCGGCCGGCTACGCGCATGAGAGAGTTTTGTAGAAGATTTTTCCTGTGCCTCTGAAGACAACCTGCCAGCACAGCTGCCCGTCAGGCATATGCGAGTTGGGCACGCCGTCCCAGGAACGAAGCCAGCAAGAGCATACCAGCTAGCATCAAATACAGGCCGGGACGGACGGAATATGGCGTCGTGCCAAGGAAATCCGCGCCGGGTGTGTGATTTGCTGGTCCGAGGTACCACCATGCCGTGTAAAGGGCTTCAAAAACTTTGCTGGTGCCGCTCCAAACGCCGAGCGCCAAGGCGAGCGAAGGTACGAATAAACTGCACGCGAGCCATGCCAGCAGACCTTCCCAGTCACGGGCAATCACCATGCGAATCGCCAGGCCGCCGTTCGTGATCATGGCAACGAGGACGCCGGCGATCCAGAGGGCGGGCAATTGACGAGCAAGTGAGTGTCCGGAAGAAAAAATCAGCGATCCCGTGTTGAAGCGCGCTTCCCGTGTTCCCATTTGCGACCAGACCAGCGCGGGCCAGAGCAGAGCGACCACGGCAACTCCACCGCGTGTTGCTTCAAGGGGCGACGCAACGCTCGCCACAAACAGGCCGCCGGCCACGGCATACCACCACCAGTGATGGCCCTTCAGCATCAATTTCAATTCCGCCAGAACCAGGCTTGGCATGCTGTTCGCGCTTTTTGTGCGCAGCAATGGTGTCAAGCGAATGGGTGTCTGCGCCGGAGGGAGGCTCACGACGCGATCTCCGTTTGCAGGAGACGCGAAACTTTTCTCTCCCGACTTCTGAGACGTTTTCCATGCCCATTCCCGCGCCGGATCGAAGCGATGGAAAAAAAGTGCTGCCAGCAGCGCGATCGCAAAGGCCGCTAGAAAACAGGTCACGCGACTCCAGTAGAGTGCCGAACTGCCACGCAACCCCTGCCAGAGAAACGTCTTGCTGGTTGCCGTATTTCCGATCGTCAGGGCCGCGCCGTTCTTGTATTCCGGATCAACTCGATGCAAGTCTTCCTGCATCTGGCCCATGACCGAAACGATGCCGGTGAAGTCCGTGAAATAAGTCGCCTGACTCACGTGCCCACCTTGCAAGGAACCGACGGGTGCTGCGATCAGAGCCGTCCACACAAAGAAATAAATGACGTTTCCCACTCCGCCGCGCAGCACCGGTAAGGTTTCGAACAACACAGCCAAGGCTCCGGTGAATGCCACTGCCGGCAACGCAAAAATAACGAAAGGAGAGAGCAACGCCCAGAAATGCACGTGCAGATCTTCGGCTTTCAGAAACTGCATGAGCACGGCCGCACCCGCCATGACCGCGACCATCGCAGCCAAAACGGCAAAATTGCTGATCATCTTTGCGACGGTGTAGAAACCTTTGGTCATCGGAGTGGTCGCAAGAATCCGGCCCACGCGAGTTTCCTCGTCGCGCTGAATTGTGTTCTTCACGATGTAGAAGCCGATCAGGCTCAAGAATGTGGTGGCGACCAGCGTCATCACACAACCGATCCACGCCGAGTTGTAAACCCCCCGGTATTCGTCGAGGCGGACCACCACTTTGCCAGTCACGCAGCAGTAGCCAAGATATACGGCGAACGCAAGCGTCACCAAAAAACTGTAGCGGCGCACCCGCTCGAGGAAGTCGGCGCGCACAAGATGATGAAGCACTCGCATCTTGCTCATGCCGCCGCTCCCACGCGATGCGCGTTGAGACAGTACAAATAAGCGTCTTCGAGCGTAGGCGCGAGCGGCTGCGTTCCGCTCGGAGCGGACGGCGCCAGCATGCGGACGTGAACCCCGTCGGCGCGCCGCGCCGTACCGCTGACCAGGTATTGCTGCTTGATCGCCTGCAATTCAGCGCTCGGAAACACGCCTTCCCAAACCTTGCCTTCAACCCTCCGCAGAAGTCCTTCGGGCGTGGCCTGCGCAACCAGGGTACCGCCTGAAATCAGCGCGATGTCGGTCGCGGTCGCTTCCACATCCGAAACGATGTGCGTCGAAAGGATGATGACGCGCTCGCCAGAAAGTTCAGAAAGCAGATTGCGGAAGCGCACCCGCTCTTCAGGATCAAGCCCTGCCGTCGGTTCGTCGACAATGAGCAGTTGCGGATCGTTGAGCAAGGCCTGCGCAATTCCGATGCGCTGCTTCATCCCGCCGGAGTAGCCGCCCAGCGGGCGCTTTCGGACATCATTCAGATTCACCAGATTCAGTAACTCGTCGATGCGACGGCGCGACGCGGCCGCGTCAAGCCCCTTCACGGCAGCTAGGTATTCCAGAAATTCGACCGCATTCAAATTTGGGTACACTCCGAAATCTTGTGGCAGGTAACCCAGCACGTTGCGGATGGCGTCAGGGTTTTGCGCAAGGTCGGTGTCATTCCACAGCACACGGCCCTGGGTTGCGCGGGTAATGGTGGCAAGAATGCTCATCAGCGTCGTCTTGCCCGCGCCGTTCGGCCCGAGCAATCCTAGCACCCCGGGCCGCAGTTCAATGCTGAAATCGCGCAATGCCCAGACGTCGCCGCGATACTGTTTGCTCACGTGCTCGATACTCAGCTTCAAAGGCCGCTCCTTCGCGCTTTAAGACTAGAACTGGTCTCATATAAATGGGTTGGGAGTCGCTGCCTTGCCCTCAGGGGCTAAAGCCCACATCTTTATCAGAGCCTGAACGGCACGGCTGAAGCCGTGCCCTACCCAAAAACCATTTATGAGACCAGTTCTAGTCCAATGAACGAAGAACAGAGGCCAAAAGTTCCTTCTCTTGCCTTGACGACGATTCTGCAGAGTTTTGCGCCGCACCCTTTCACGGAACGTTCATGCTTTCCGGGGCGTATTTCATAGTATGGTGTAAATCTACGAGGAGAGACCCGTTGTCTGCGTCCGTCGCTGCCGCACAACCTTCCCCTTTGCAAATCGACGCGCTGGCCAAGCGCTTTGGCCAGGTGACGGCGGTCGATGGCATAACGCTCGAACTGCGCAGCGGTGAATGCCTGGGATTGCTTGGCCCGAACGGGGCCGGCAAGAGCACGTTAATCCGCAGCATCGTCGGCCGCGTGATTCCCGACGCGGGGGCGATCAGCGTTTTCGGCGCGCCCGCAGATTCAGCTGCGGCGCGCAACGTCCTGGGCTGGATCCCGCAGGAATTAGCGCTCTATCCACGTCTCACCTGCTACGAAAATCTCTACGCCTTCGGGCGCTATCACGGCCTTGGCGGCCGCGCGCTCGATGACGAAATAGAGTGGTGCCTGCGCTGGGCCACTCTCACTGATCGAGCCAGCCACCTCGTCAACACTCTTTCGGGAGGAATGAAGCGCCGCCTCAACATGGCGGCCGGCCTGATTCACCATCCCAAGCTCGTCCTGATGGATGAGCCGACCGTCGGCGTCGATCCGCAGTCGCGCAACCACATTTTCGAAATGATCGAAAAACTGCGCGGCGAAGGTATGTCGATCATCTACACGACGCATTACATGGAAGAAGCCGAGCGCCTGTGCGACCGGGTCGCCATCGTGGACCACGGCAAGATTATCGCGCTCGGAACCAATGCCGAACTCGTACAGAACGCTTTTGGTTCGCGCAGCCAGGTGCTGGCTCGTTTTGCGGGAGCAGACAATCGTGTCACAACCTGGGTTACGCAGCATGGCGGCCAGGCGGTGGATGGCGCTGCGCAATTCACGATTGAGCATCCGACCGAGATCGCCGGTCTGCTTGAAGATTCTGCCAAGGCCGGCCTGGAACTGCTCGACGTGTCGCTGCATAAACCGAATCTTGAATCTGTTTTTCTGCATTTGACCGGAAGGGAGCTGCGCGACTGACTTTCTTATGATGATCTCTGCCATTGTCCGCACCGCCCTCGTTTCTTTGCGCCGCGACCGGGGAGCGCTCGCGCTCAGCTTCATTCTGCCGGTCACTTTTTTCAGTATTTTTGCAGTGATTTTCGGAGGGCAGCGCAGCGGTATGCCGAAAATCAGCGTGCTCGTTGTGGACGAAGACCACAGCAAGATTTCGGAGCGGCTGACCGAAGGACTGAAGCACGAAGGCTCTCTGGTCATCAACACGCGCCCCGTCCCGGCCAAGGGCGTGGAGCAACCCGAGTACACCGCAGCCACGGCCGAAGCGGCCGTCAAGGAGGGCAAGGCACCGGTCGCGATCGTTATTCCGCACGGCTTCGGCGAGAATCCGATTTCGTTTGGTCCCGCCAATGGCGATCGGCCCACCATCACGCTGCTGGAAGACAGCAGCGACATGATCGCGCCGCAGGTGGTTTCAGGCCTGCTCCAAAAAATTGCGATGACCTCGATGCCAGACGTGATGGCAGAGCAGGGATCGAAGTACTTCGATCAGTTTGCCGGCGGCCTTACTCGGGAGCAGCGTGATTCGCTCAACGACGGCATCCGCTTCCTGCGCGAGCGGCACGAGAGCGGAGCAGATGCCAGCGATTCCGGCAACGGCGGGATCGTTGCGGTCACCAGTCGTGCCGTACTGGGTGGCAGCAAACACGACATGGTCTCGTTCTACGCGGCTGCGATCGGCGTAATGTTCCTGCTCTTCACTGCGAGCGGCGCGGCCGGGGCATTACTCGATGAAGCTGAAAGCGGCACGCTCGATCGCGTTCTGAGTTCGCGCATCACCATGACCACTTTGATGCTGGGCAAGCTGGTTTACAACGCTTTTCTCGCTTTTTTGCAGTTGGTGGTGATGTTCCTTTGGGGCTGGGCCGTGTTCAAGCTCGATTTCTGGTCGCACATTCCGGGCTTCGTCGTGATGGGTGTATTCACGGCGTTTGCAGTGGCCTCATTCGGTCTGTTGCTGGCCAGCATATGCAAAACGCGCGCACAACTGGGCGCTCTTTCCACGCTTGTCATTCTGGTCATGTCGTCGATTGGCGGCAGCATGTTCCCGCGCTACTTCATGTCTGAGACGATGCAGAAAGCGGGGTTGTTTACGATCAACGCATGGGCGATCGATGGATTCACCAAGATTTTCTGGCGCAATGAACCCATCTCGCATCTATGGCCGCAGGTTGCCGTTCTCACGGCGATTGGGGTGGTTTTATTCGCAATCGCTCGCAGGGTAGCGCGGCGGTGGGAATACGCCTAGCAGGCTGCGGAAGAATTCACGAATGCCTGTGCCACTCGTGGAAGAGCGGCCCTTCAGGGCCGCGTAAGCTACCTGTTTTCAATAAGGGCTTCAGCCCCAGTGGTCGTTCTTTGCACTCAAATCTACTTTTTCCGCAGCCTGCTAGGGCGTTCGTGGGTTTTACCAAAACATCCTTCTCAAGAGTTCGAGTGACGCTCTTCCGCTGAATCGGTTTCGCCGCCAGCTTTTTCGCGGGCGGGGCGCCCGCGCCACACAAATGGATTTCACTGAAACTGCTGCCGGAAACGTTCGAACTGATCCTTCAGGTCGGCAACTTCTCGACGCAGCGCTCCGACTTCTTCCTCCAGACGCGCGACGCGCCCGTCATCTTCCGAATGGTAAGACGTCGGGACGGCTGCGGCATGCAGTCCTTCCGGTACGACTACGTCGCCTGCCAACAGGTGGGTATAGCGTGATTCTTTCGTTCCCGGCTGACGGGGCAGGACTTTCGCCAGCGAAGGCTCGCGCTGCATCAGTTTCTGCAGCGCAGACTGCACGTCATCGAGCGTCTCGAAGTGGTGCATGCGCTCGGTGCGCCCGCGCAGTTCGCCCGGCGTCTGCGGGCCGCGCAGCAACAGCACGCACAGAATGGCGACTTCGGCGCGCGTGAAGTTGAAGACTTCCTGCGTGCGGTGCTCATATTTCGTAACTCGGCTGTCCGCGCCGCCCGCTGGACCGGCGAGACGATGCTCCTGCAAGCCGCTCAGCGCATCGCGCACGGCATTCTCGTCGAGTTGCATGAACGGGTCGCGATTCGACTTCTGATTGCACGCGTTCATCAGCGCATTCAGCGATAGCGGGTAGTACTCGGGCGTGGTGATGTCTTTCTCGATCAGCGCGCCCAGCGCGCGCACTTCGTTTGCATTGAGTATGAGGTCCATAGCGCTTTCTGACTTTGCTTTCTAACTTGCGGCAACAACCGACGAAATTGTACTCGCGGCCATGCGCTTATTCGGTGATTTCTTTACCCCGGCGAAGGATTTCCCGCGCGGCGCGAAAGGTGTTGGCGTGGGCTTCGGCCGTCAGTCGAATCGGGTCCGCGTAACCTCCGCCCTGGGTAATCACGAGCGAAACGCCACTTTCCCTAGCCATTTTCATCACTTCCCTATCGCGATTCTGCAGTCCGGCAAGCGTCAGCGCCAACTTCCCCAGCCGGTCCTCCGCCAATCCGTCGACACCGGATTGATAAAAAATAATCTCCGGCCGAAACTCCGACACTTTCGGCAGCACGTCGGCGAGTCTGCGCAAGTATTCGTCGTCTTCGGTTCCAGCATCCAGCTCCACATCGATCCGGCTCTGCTGCTTGCGCAGCGGGAAATTATTTTTGCAGTGGACCGAGAGCGTGAGCACATCGGCATCGTCGCGAAAAATCTCCGCCGTGCCGTCGCCCTGGTGCACGTCGAGATCCACCACCGCAGCTCGTCGAATGCCCCGCTCCGCGCGCAGCCACGCGATCGCCACCGCGATATCGTTGAACACGCAGAAGCCCGAGCCCTCGGCTCGAAACGCGTGATGCGTCCCGCCCGCCAGCGTCCCTCCCCATCCCCAACTAAGCGCTTCGCGCGTCGCCGCCAGAGTGCTGCCGACCGATGCCAGCGTGCGCTTGACCAGTCCCTGCGACCACGGGAACCCAATTCGCCGGATCGCCTGCTCGTTTAGCCTTCCCTCCACAAACGCGCGAACATATTCCGGATCGTGCACAAGTTCAATGGTCGCAGTTTCCGCGAGAGACGCGGATTCGAGCGCGAACGTTCCGTCCGCCTCAAGCAGTTGCCGCAGCATTCGATATTTTTCGATCGGAAACTTGTGCCCCGGCGGCAGCGGCAACTCGTAGTGATCGGTATAAAAGAGTCTCGGTACTCTCACAGCCTTGTCAGGATAAGCCATGTAAACTGGTTTCAGTTGGGATGAATTATCGCCGTTTTACGCTTTCGCTGATTCTGAGCCTTTCGCTGCTCGCTGCCTCGCAGACACAGCATAAGTCGGCGACTGCGCCCGCGGCGAAGGCGGCTGACGACGCACAACTCTACCGCAATTCAACTTTCAGTTTCCGATACAAAATTCCCTACGGGTGGGTCGAGCGCACGCAGCAAATGCGCGAGCAGGACGCACCCGAAGCGACGGACTCCCCGGATACAAACTCGCAGAAACCCGAAGACCCGAAGAAAAACGCTGCGAGCAAGCCCCAGGGTGAAGTCCTGCTCGCCATCTTCGAACGTCCGCCCGATGCCATCGGAGACACTGTCAACTCCGTCGTCCTCATTGCCTCTGAGAGCGCAGCCGCCTATCCCGGGCTCAAGAAAGCCGTCGATTATCTCGGCCCGCTCACCGAACTCACCACCTCCAAAGGATTCAAGCCCGAAGGCGATCCTGACCTGATTGAAATCGACGGACGCCAACTTGTCCGCGCCGATTTCAGCAAAGCACTCGCCGGCAAAACGCCGAACGACGAACTCACTATGTGGCAGTCCACGCTGGTGATGCTCAGCAAAGGTCAGATCGTCTCATTCACGTTTATTGGCGGAAGCGAAGACGAGATCGACAACCTGATCGAAGAATTGCATTTTGGCACCGCAAAATCCTCGGCCCATTAAGCCGGAAAGCGGTCCTCTGTGGGCTCCGTGTCCTCTGTGGTTGTTGGTTTCTCATACCACGATATTGACCTGCGTTCGACCCTCGAAATGTCCCTTCTAACCCCAACAAAATCCGCCGTTTACGCCTCCGATTCCAACCTCGGAATCTACTCAATCTGTGCTAAAATAACGACAGCTCAGGTGACAGCTAACTAGCAGAAAATTCAATAAGTTGAGCTCACCGGACTCGGCCCGGAAGTGCCCCTCCAGCCTGGCGCTTTCCCGGCATTTTTTCACGGAGCAGAATGGCCACCAAAGAACTGAACC
Organism: Terriglobales bacterium; assembly: GCA_049509215.1. Taxonomy (GTDB): domain Bacteria; phylum Acidobacteriota; class Terriglobia; order Terriglobales; family Acidobacteriaceae; genus Acidiflorens. The sequence continues at coordinate 15,463 of JBELAC010000044.1, read as the reverse complement.
CAGAACTCGCCGACGCGAAGCTCAAAAACGGTAAATCGGCGAACGGCGACTACACGGCCGACTCGATCAAAGTGCTCGGCGGCATGGAAGCCGTGCGCAAGCGCCCCGCCATGTACATCGGCTCGACGGGCGAGCTCGGTTTGCATCACCTCGTCTACGAAGTCGTCGATAATTCCGTCGACGAAGCCCTCGCCGGATACGCCGACAAGATCGATGTCACCATTCACGACGACAACTCCATTACGGTTGTTGACAACGGCCGCGGCATTCCAGTCGGCAACATGACCCTGGAGAATGGCGACATACTTCCCGCCGCGCAGGTCGTGATGACCACGCTTCATGCGGGCGGCAAGTTCGACAGCAATTCCTACAAAGTCTCCGGCGGATTGCATGGCGTCGGCGTGAGCTGCGTCAACGCGCTCAGCGAAGACTTGGATCTGGAAATCTGGCGCGACGGCTTCACCTGGGAGCAGTCCTACTCCAAGGGCGAGCCCACCACCAAACTGAAAAAGACGGGCGCTGCCAAAATAAAAACGGGAACCAAGGTTCACTTTGTCCCCGACAAGACGATTTTTACCACTACCATCGAGTACAACTTCGACACGCTCTCGCAGCGCCTGCGCGAACTCGCCTTTCTGAATAAGGGCCTGGTCATCACGCTCACCGACGAGCGTCAAACCGACGCGAAAACGGGAGAGCACAAGCACACCGAGTTCAAGTACAACGGCGGCATCGCCGAATTCATCAAGCACCTGAATCGCGGCAAGCAGACGCTGCACGACAAGCCGATCTACATGGAAGCCGACAAGGATCAGGTGCACATCGAGATCGGCCTGCAATACAACGACGCTTATTCGGAATCCGTCTTCAGCTTCGCCAACAACATCAACACCATTGATGGAGGTACGCATCTCTCCGGCTTCCGCACTGCGCTCACGCGCACCATCAACTATGCCGGCCAGCAGATGGGCCTGTTCAAGGACGTCAAAGAAAACCTCAGCGGAGACGACGTCCGCGAAGGCCTTGTCGCCGTCATCAGCGTGAAGCTGTCGCAGCCGCAGTTCGAGGGACAAACCAAAGGCAAGCTCAATTCCGATATCGCTGGAGTCGTGCAGGCAGTGGTCAACGAAAAGCTGGGCGCATTCTTCGAGCAGAATACCGCCGTCGCCCGCAAGATCATCAACAAGGCGATCGACGCCGCGCGCGCCCGCGAGGCCGCCCGCAAAGCCCGCGACCTGACTCGTCGCAAAGGCGCGCTCGATGGTGGAGGCCTTCCCGGCAAGCTCGCCGACTGCTCCGAACGCGATCCCAACCGCTGCGAACTTTTCCTCGTCGAGGGCGAGTCCGCCGGTGGCACCGCCAAACAGGGCCGTGACCGCCGTTTCCAGGCGATCCTGCCGCTTAAGGGAAAAATTCTCAACGTCGAAAAAGCGCGTTACGACAAGATGCTGGCGCACGAAGAAATTCGCGCCATGATTACCGCGCTCGGCACCGGCATCTCGAAAGAAGATTTCGATCCGACGAAAGTGCGCTACGGCAAGATCATCCTCATGACCGATGCCGACGTCGACGGCTCGCACATCCGCACCCTGCTGCTGACGTTCTTCTTCCGCCACATGCAGGAACTGATCAAGCGCAACAACGTCTACATCGCGCAGCCGCCGCTGTTCGGCATCAAGAAGGGCAAATCGCACCAGTACATCAAGAACGAACACGAGTTCGTAAAGGTCATGGTGAAGCGCGCTTCCGAAGGTCTCGTCATCCGCTACGGAGAAGGCGCGGCCAAGCTCGAAGGCGGAGCGCTCACCAAGTTCATCACCGTGCTCAACGAATATCTAGGCTTCCTCGACAAGGTCAACAAGCGCCTGCGCGCCGAAGCGATTACCGAACTGCTGCCCAAGCTCGACCTCGCGAAGCGCGCCGATTTTGAAGGCGAGAAGAAAGCTCCGCCGAAAAAAATAGAGAAGCTCGAAAAAGAGCTCAAGCGCCTGCAGAAAGACCTCAAACTCAAGAGCGTGGAAACGCGCTTCGACGAAGAACACAACCTATGGGAGCTGCGCTACGTCAACTCGCAGGGCGCCGAACACGTCATCAACTGGGAACTCGCGTCGACGCCTGAGTGCCGCCAGCTGATCTCGAAGTTCAAGCAGATCGAGGAATATCTCAAGCCGCCGTTCATGATTGAGAGTATGCCGAAGGCTTCGAAGAAAACGGACGGCGAAGCCGAAGAAGAACCGGCCGAAGGCGAAGCTGGTGTGGGCCGGGCATTCCTGCCCGCCACGCCCGAAGATGCTGACAAGAAGTCCGCCAAGCCCGCCGCGCGCCGCACGAAAGAACCTGAGATCGTCGAGAAAAATACCGCTCGCGAACTGTTCGACTACGTCCTGAACGAGGGCCGCAAGGAATACACCGTGCAGCGCTACAAAGGACTCGGCGAAATGACCGCCGAGCAGCTCTGGGAAACCACGATGGACCCCGAGCGCCGCACGCTCTTGTCGGTAAGGCTGGAAGACATTGCCGAGTGCGAGACGATCTTCACCACGCTCATGGGCGAAGACGTAGAGTCCCGCCGCAAGTTCATCGAAGATAACGCACTGGATGTGAAGAATCTGGATATTTAAAGTGTGGGGCGGGTGCCCTCGCCCGGCGCTGCTCACCTTCTGCATAGGCTTCATCTGGAAATACCGCAGACTCGCCCAGTGAAATCGACGGCGAACATAGGCTGGGAATACCGTGGGCTCGAGGTGTTGACAGCTGCATTATAATAAACATTACCATGAAGCTGAAACTCCGAGCAGTCGGCACTTCGACAGGGCTTGTACTCCCGAAAGAGATGCTCACGCGAATGAAACTCCGCAAAGATGACGCGATTTTTGCGGTCGAGACGCCCGACGGTTACCTACTGACTCCTTACGATCCCGATGTCGAGTTGCAGTTGGAGAAGGGTCGGAAAGTGATGGCCAAGTATCGCGAAGCATTCCGCGCCCTGGCCAAATGAAAAACCCTCGCTGGGTTGATCGGCGAGCTCTTTTCCTGCTCCATGAGGAGAGTCTCGTAGAACACGGCGGGTTGGCAGGGATGCGCGACGAGGGCGCCTTTGATTCGGCCCTAGCCCGGCCCTTGCAGGTTTTTTCATACGAGCAGGGTTGCGACATTGCCCGACTGGCTGCGGCCTGCGGCTTTGGGTTAATCCGAAATCACCCGTTCAACGACGGCAACAAGAGGGCTGGATTTTTGGCTATCCTGCTCTTCCTCGATTTGAACGGCTATGAACTGGAACTCGAGCAAGTGGAGGCAGTACAGACCATCCTCAAAGTAGCCGCGGGAGAGACAAGCGAATCGGAACTTGCGAACTGGATTCGCGCTCACACCCGGAGATTCAACCGGGGCTAACCGTCGTACTTCACCCCCGGATACGCGCGACTGAACAAAAACCAGAGGGCAGCCAGCAAAACGAAAACAAGCCAGCTGCCTTCCGGGCCGACGGTGCCTCCGGTGAGCCAGTTGGGACCGTGGACGGAAGCCCGGAGCAAATGGCCCGGCGCCACGCCTCCGCTGTCAGGGACGGAATAAAAAAAGCTTTCGCCCCAGTCCCACGCCATGTGGAAGCCGACAGCCCACCACAAGGTTCCCGTGCGGCGCAGTGTGAGACAAAAGAAAAATCCGATCACAACGACGGTTGCGATTCCGATCTTCTCTTCGCCGGGGTTCTGAAGATGCAACGCTCCGAAGATGAGTGACAGAAACGCGGCCGCCGGCCAGAAATTCATTCCCTTCGTCAGCACCCACTGCGAATAGCCGCGCATCAGGAAGTCTTCGAAAAATCCGGTGATCAGAAAAAACACCGCGTAATAGAACGCGAACCTGAATATGCGCGCGCCATGCAGATCGAGCGCTCCGAATGAGAAAACTCCGAGCGCGCGCAGAACCAGCATCAGCACGCTCAGCGACGCGAATCCCCAGATCGCTCCCACCCAGAAGTTGCGCCCAAAGGCCCGTTTCGCGGGCAATCCAAAATCGCCGAACGGACGTCCTTCGATGCGCGCCATGATAAAGCCAGGCAAAACAGCAGCGAGCATCATGCGGAACTCGCCAACCATCGTCCACCACAGCGGAACGTGTTCGGGACGAAGTCCGTTGTAGAGAGAATTCAGTAGCCCGAGCGCGACGAACACCATCGCAAGATAGATCAGCCAGCGCGCTCCCGGATAGAGTCCTTCCGGCCCGACGAAGATCTCGGCCAGCGGCGAAAGCGCGGATTCGCGGCGAGTCTCGCCGTGTTTAACGTCCGCCGAAGCGTCCTCAAAGCTCGGACCCGCCGATGAATCTAACGACGAATCGAGCACTGAATCAGGCCGCGAATTCGGTTCCGAATCCTCCGGCGAATCATGCGGTGTGACGCGATTGGTATCCATCATCGTCCTCGACATGGTAAAACACTCGGTCTGGCCTTGATACGCCGAATTCTCAACTCCGAGTCGTTTGGCAGCCCGCAGTTCATTGCAGGCGCGCTTCTGCTCGCCTATTTATTGCAGTGTGTATGGCTCATCCGCAACCAAGCCGACCATGGAGTTCTCCCCACTTCCGACCAGGCGCTTTGCATCTACGACGGGCTCGAGCAGTGGAAAGGCAAGGCCATCGCGGGAACTCCGCAGGCACTCGGCGCGGAAGCTGCCAGCGGAATTCCGTCGGTTGGACGCAATGGCCATTTGCGCGTGCGCGATGGGTACGACCAGGATCGATCGCCTTTCTACTATCTGGTTGCGGCCGCGCCAATCCTAGCGTTGCCGCGCTTGTTGCCGCCCGATTCTCCGCTGGGACAAATCTGGGCTTCGCTGCCTTACCTGTTCTTTGGCGTCATGCTGGGAGCTTCGCTCTGGTATGTTTCGCGCCGCCTCTACGGAAATGCTGGAGGATACATCGCGCTGGTCCTGTATTGCTTTTCGCCCGGGATCATCATGAACACAGCAGGCGCGCAGAATCTGGGCGAGATGGCTGGAACCTGGGGAGCGTTCGGAACCATCTTCACGGCGATTGCGGTCGCGCACACGTTGTATGCTCCGCGCGAAGTGATTCTCTGGAACGGAAAACGAATTGTGCTGCTCGGATTGTCGCTGGCGCTGGCAGTGGGAACGCAGTTCTCGCTGGCGATACTGGCGATTGTGGCGTTGCCAATCATGTTCTGGGTTGCGCCCGTGCGTCGGCGTGCAGTGATCGCCATCTGGACGGTCGCGCTCGCGGTCGCCGCAGTGCTGCTGCTGGCTTTCTACTTCTTTCAGCCCGAGATGTTATGGCAGGTCGTATTACGCGCGCGCTGGATCGACCTTCGCCCACAGGCGTTTGCAATGCCTAACTCTTATTGGCAGACGTTGAAGGCAATCACTGCCAACAGTCCGCCGTTGATGCTGGGTTTGCCGATCGCACTCATCGCATATTGCGCATGGAAGCGTGCCCGCTACTTCGGCAACACCGCACCGCTACTGATTGCCGGACTGTTATTCGTGTTGGCTGTGGGATCGCCAGATTTCTCGGCCCAGGGATTTCATCTTGCCATGCTGACATTTCTCTACGTGTTCGTGGCTGGAGTATTCGCGGATCTACTGGAGACTCGGCAGAGTGCGGCCGTGGCCGCAGGTCTGTGGGGATTGCTGGGCGCAGCTTCCGTGTGGAACCTGCTGCAACTGGCCCGTCTTCGATAGACGATCTGTTGCGCAGCGAATGACGCTTGTTAGAATACTGAGACAAGATTCCGAACTGATTATGAGCACGCCGAACCAGGACTCTCCATCCAAGACGATTTATGTGACGCGCAGCGGGCTTCCGGTCAGCTTCAAGTTTGACTGGCCGTTCCGCCGTTCCACGGCGGGCGCGGATTTCTATTCCCTGCACGCGGAGCTCACTCTGGAATGCTCTGAGAATCTTCGCGCGCTTGTGGCCGTCAATCTGTCGGCGACGCTGCGCGAAGTGCTGCCCTCGCTTGAGCCGAAAGACACCGAAGCACCCGTCATTAATGCCCTGCGCAAGGATATCGACACGAAACAGATTGAGTTCCTGAAGTCGGCGAAACTGGTTCCGCTGCCCTTCTCCAGCCGCCAATACGACTTCACGCGCAAGCAGTGGACATTCGGCAAAGCGGACGACGAGGAGATCGCGCACCTTCTCGAGCGTAAGGTCTACTGGCAGACGCGCCTGCTGGGCGGAGACGTTTGGCTGGGCGATGCCACCGAAGCGATGTACCTGCAAACCAGCACCGATCACCTGGCTGAAGTCGCAGCCAATCTGGCGCAGCGGGGGATGTTCACGCTGGCGCGCCGCTACGCCACCGCATTGCCGACCCTGATGAACCAAAAAGATCGCTTCGAGCAGGCAATGGCGGACGCCGTGCGAAAGCTGGAAGAAAAGCACGCCTTCGAACGCGGCTAGCCAGACTCAGCGCACTTCAGCAGAGGCCATCCGCAGCGCGGACAGAGCCTGCCCTGAGAGGAGTCGAAGGGAATGTCCGCGCTGCACTTACCAAACGCGGCAACTGTTCTCGCGCACCATCGGCTGTCCGGGTTTGCAGTGGAATGCCTCGCGAAATTCAGGCATGTTTGCCACCACGCCATTCGCCCGGTACTGCTCCGGTGAATGCGGATCGACCGTCGCCCGCAGCCGCTTGTTTTCGTCGCGCTCGTTCGTGCACCAGCTCTGCCCGTAGGCGATGAAGAAGCGCTGCGCAGGCGTTAGCCCTTCGATCGGCTCCAGTTTCTGCCCTTCCGTATCCTGCTTCCACGCCAGATAGGCGAGCAGCGTCCCGCCCAGATCCGCCAGGTCTTCGCCGTTGGTCAGCTTGCCGTTGATCTTGATGTCATCGATGATCGTATAGCTCGAATACTGATCGACTACGCATTGCGCACGCTGTTCGAACTCTTTGCGGTCGGCATCCGTCCACCAGTTGCGCAGGTTGCCCTGAGCGTCGAACTGGCTGCCCTCGTCGTCGAAAGCATGGGTGAGCTCGTGGCCCATGGTAGCGCCGGTGTCTCCGTAATTAGGAGCTGCATCGGACTCGGCACTGAACAATGGAGGCTGCAGAATCCCGGCCGGGAAATTGATGTCGTTTTTCTGATCGTCGTAATAGGCATTGATGGTTGGCGGAGTCATGCCCCACTCATTTCGGTCGACCGGTTTGCCGATTTTCGCGAGCCAGCGGCGGAACTCGAACCATGAGGCTCGTTCGGAATTGCCGATCTCGTCCCCCCGCACGATCTCCAGCGCGCTGTAGTCCCGCCACTTGTCGGGATAGCCAATCTTGTTGGCGATGGCATGAAGTTTGGCGAGCGCCTGCTCCTTGGTAGCAGCGCCCATCCACGGCAGCGACTGAATCTCGCTTTGCATGGAGGCTTCGATCTCTTTGACCATTTTCAAGGCGGCCTGTTTCGCCTCGGGACTGAAATACCTGGCCACATAGGCTTGGCCGAGAGCCTCACCAAGGTCGTCATCCACATCGTTCGTACAGCGCTTCCAGCGCGGCGGCAATTCGAGGCTTCCGCGCAGGGTCTTGCCGTAGAAATTGAAATTCTCTTTCACGAATGTGGATGAAAGGCCGGGGGCAGCATCGTGCACCGCATGCCAACGCAGGTAGATCTTCCAATCCGCCAAGCTTTCTTTCGCGATTTCGTCGTTCAAAGTGCGGAAGTAGTCCGGGGTTACGACATTCAGCGAGTCCAGCAAACCGGCGCCAGTTTTATCGAAATAGATAGCCCATCCGAAATCAGGGGCCAACTTCTGCAGGTCCGCCGTGCTCATCTTGTGATAGAGCTTGGGCGGATCGCGGCGTTCGACTTGTGTCATCTGCGCGTTGGCAAGTGTGGTCTCGATACGCATGACTGTCTCTGACTCAACGGCCGCTTGCGCGGGAGAGTCCCCAATCAGCGTGAACATTTTCGCTACATGGGCTACGTACGCCTTGCGCAGTTCCGCCGATTTAGCGTCGTCTTTCACGTAGTAATCACGATCGGGCAAACCCAGGCCACCCTGATCGACCTCGGCAATCACTTGGGCTGAGTCCTTGAAGTCCTGGTTGGAGCGGAATGTGAACAACGTGCCACCGCCGTAGAGTGATGGCGGGAACTGGGTTGTTGCGACGTATTGGGCAAACCCCTGTTTCGACTTCAGATTCGCGATGCGTGCCAGTTCAGGTTGTAGCGGCGTTGCGCCAAGTTTCTCGATGGCCGGCTCGTCGACGCACGAGGCATAGTAGTCGCCAATCTTCTGGGTGCCAGCATTGCGGGGCACGCTGGTTTTTGCGTCTTCCTCAAGAATCGTCCGCAATTGAGCGCGGTTTTCATCCTGCAATTTGCCATATGTACTCCAGCTTGCCTGATCCGGTGGGATCGGGTTCTTCTTGATCCACCCCCCACAAGAATAGGTGTAGAAGTCGACACATGGGTCGACTGTTTTGTCCATGGACGACGTGTCTAGGACCGGCGCGGAAGGGGCGTGCTGGGCAAAGCAAGAGAGAGCGGCAAGAAGCACGGCGGCAAGAACAGCAGATCGCAGTTTCATAGGATTCAATCGGGATGCCAGCTAAGATTATCCCTTCGACGGCCCCGCATCAAGCGCATGGGAGCATGCTTGCACGGACCAGCACTCCAGCCCTGACGCCCTTGCGCACGGGAAAAGACCGGATAGTGGTCTCAACCAGGCAGCCGACGGAGATTGTTGAGACTAAGCAGGACAAAACCGCAAAAGTTGTTGACTTAGAGAATATCTAAGTCCTAGGATTGTCGTACCATGCTCCATAATCGCACTCATAAGGCAGGACAAACATATGTTACAAGAGCAGTCTTACAAAGAAGAAGAGAGAAGTTTTGCTGAATTTCGACGGAAAGTACGATCGGCCGAGGTCCTCTCCGCATCCACCGAACGCTTGCTGCAGAGTCTTAACTTTACTGGGCGGCTGAGCTTAATCGTTCAGAATGGACACATACTGAAATCCGGATATGAAGAAGGATATTTTCGGAAGATACGATCGGACGTAAGTTCCAGATTGCAATAATGACACTGTTAACAACTAAATAGCTGAACAGGTCATCGTAAGAGAAACGAGCCCTGGAGCCGAGCAGTCGGCGCTGGGGCTTTTCTTTTTTACATACTTATTTCATAGTAAGGAGGCAATCATGAACTTCATAAGTGATTTGCAAGGCGATCTAACCCATGTGGAACTGAAGTATTGTGAGCGCTGCGGCGGCTTGTTCTTACGGCCCCGAGCGTGCGACATCGCATACTGCACGGCGTGTTTGGCAGTCCTGGCGGCCTGTCCTCAACTTATTGACGAGCCAAGACAGCAATCGCCCAAACGGCGCGGACCTCGGATGGTCAAAGGACCAAGGCTTCGCGAGGAAGGACTTCAAGGACCAGCGCACGTTGAATGTCTTCAAGGCGTGAGTGCATTCGAGGTGCGCGTATGATGTGCCCACCAACGTTGAACACATCCGGCTGCATCGCGGCGAGTCAAGCGGATCTGCCGCCATCCGTGCGGTTTAGCGAGACCGAAATTGACTTGTGGCCGTACCGATCTCGTACAGTGGCGCTGCTTCGACGTTATGCGCGCGCATCGGTCGAGATTGGACGGTTGCCATCGTTACTGGGACGAGAGTTCTTCCGGTCGCGAGTTACGTCTTATGCGATGGGCAGCTTTGAAGATGTCGTGATCTTTGTTGCCGACATGGAACGGACAATCGACAAACTCGAGGCCTTGGAAAAAAAGTTAGTGGCGATGCATGTGATTGAAGAATACAGCGTTTGCGAGATATCGAGGCTGCTCAGATGTAGCGAACGAACTACCGAACGACTACTTCACGATGCGATCGACCAGCTTTCTCGGCTCTTACTCCGGCAAGGGTTGCTAGAGAGGGTTCCTGAAGTTAAAAAAGGGATAACTCATACAGAACAAAGCGGTTATATAGTTTCTTGAGGTGGATAGAATTGTCGGAAAAGTTGTCAAGGGGGTAAAAGGTGCAAAAACTTCGTAAGTCAGTCAAAATACGAGAGAAATAAATGCTCGGAATTTGTCGGGTTACCCCCTCAAATTTGATATACTTAACTTAAGAGTAGAAAAAAAGAAACTCTGAAGGGCGCGACGCAAATCGCGCCCTTTTTCTATTCGGGAGTGCGAGCACGCACTCTTCCCATTTTGGGAACGCAGATTGCATTCTTTTTCTGTTTTGGAACTTCCAGGACGAGTTGCAAGGGTGGGGGTTGTTGGGGAGTTTCCCTTTCGCGGTAAGGGGTCGGCGGGTGACGTAGAATCGGAATGCGAAAAGCAAGGCGCGGCCGGAATCGAATCCGCGGTCTCAGACTGAGAATTACAGCGAGGAAGACGGAACGAACGATGGACATCAGCTGGGTCACAGAAAGAATTGCGCTGGGGGGCGGGATCTGGAACTCCAAGAACATGGAAGAACTGGCGCAATTGGGTGTAACCCACGTGGTGGACATGCAGATCGAGTTTGATGACCGGCCTCTGGCGGAGCCGTTTGGGGTGCAGGTGCTGTGGAATCCGACGGACGACGATTTCCTGCCGAAGCCGCCTGAGCTGCTGAAACGGGGCATCGACTTTGTGGTGGCGGCGCTGGCGGATCCGGGGGCGAAGGTTTATATCCATTGCGCGGCGGGAGTGCATCGGGCTCCGATGATGACGCTGGCGGTGTTGTGTTCCCTGGGGTGGGACATCGATCTGGCGATGGAATTGATCGAGTCGCGGCGGTTGGTGGTAGATTTTGCGGATGTGTATGTGGAAAGCGTGCGGAAGTTTTTGGAGTAGGGTTCAGCCTTCAGCCGTCAGGTAGACCAGAGGTGAGGTCGTGGGTTGGAGCGGTTGGGGGTGAAGGATCGGGATGCTGGATGGCAAGGCACGACCAGCGTGTAGCCATCAGCCGTCAGGTAAAGCTCTAACCACAGGGAAATTTTCCTGAATTTTATGAAACGGTAGACTCGATTTGAAAATCGCCGCTCGATTGAGCGGCTTTCTTATTGGGGCTGGGATTTGACGAGAGGGCTGCGCGGACAGGAGTGTCCGCGCCACCCGGGAAAGGAATTGAAAATGCGGAGATATTTCTCGGCGATGCTGATTGTGCTGGGGCTTGGATGGTCTACAACTGCATTTGGACAGGGGCCCGCACTTACTACTGTTTCGGACACCGTATATCGGGCCGATGGCACTCCTGCTGGAGGGTTGGCGTTGATTTCGTGGCCTTCGTTTCAGACTGCGGAAGGGGATACGGTCACGGCGGGCAATCAGAGCGTGACGATTGGAGCGGGAGGGGCGTTCAGCGCGCAGCTGGTGCCGAATGTGGGTGCGACTCCAGCGGGAACTTTTTATGTCGTGGTTTTCCAGCTGGATGATGGGACGGTACGAACGGAATATTGGGCGGTGCCGACGACCTCTCCGGTCACGATTGCAGCGATCCGGACGACTCCGGGAACGGGGCTCGGAAATACGGTTGCCACCCAACAGTATGTGAATTCGGAGGTAGCGAATCGGGCGCTTGATGCGACGGTAGTGCACCTGGCGGGAACGGAGACGATCACCGGGACAAAGCAGTTTTCGGTGCCTCCGTCGCTGCCGGCACCGTCGGGCAGCAACGATGCGGCCAACAAGGGATACGTGGATCAGGCTGTGCAGAACGTGGGATCGGGAGCCTATGTCCCCCTTGCAGGGGGAACGATGACCGGTCCTTTGACTCTACCGGGGCCGCCTACGGCGCCAACGCAAGCTTCGGACAGGCAGTATGTGGATAGCGGCCTTTCCGCGAAGGCGGACCTGGTGGGAGGGATGGTCCCGACAGGAGAATTGGGATCGGGAACGGCCAACGCCGCGACGTGCCTGAATGGAAATTCGACGTGGGGCGCGTGCGGGGGAAGCGCGCCGGCGGGAATCACGTTTGCGACGACGTCGCTGAGTTGGTCGCAGACGATCGCGAGCCCTTTGACCGGAAGCACACAGGCGACGGTGACGCTGGCGCCGTGTCCGGTGGGCGTCGACACGACGAGCGGGGCTGGCTATCAGGTGCTGATTTCGGGCGGAGGAAACAGCGAGGCGGTCAACGTGCTGACGGCGGCCGGTTCGTGCACTTCGGGAGCAGCATCGGGGACGATCACATTCACACCTTTTCATTCGTACCAATCCGGGTACACGATCGGATCGGCCTCGTCGGGAATCCAGGAGACTCTGAATGCGGCGTGCGGAACGGACCCGACACCCTGGAAAAATACGCTTTGCAACGTGACGATTCCTGCGAGCGGACCGGGATCGCCGACCCACGCCTACAACACGTATAACGTGGCGGGAACGATCTACCTGCACTCGAACGAATCGGTCTTAAGCGGCTATGGAGTTTCGCTGAACTGCATGGGCCGCGGGCCGTGTTTGCAGGTTGGGGATTTGACGAGTTCGAACGACTACACGAACAACACGGTCTCGGGAATCAGCTTCCGAACGCCGACGAACCTGTCGGCGAGTTCGGCATTTGCGGGAGTTGCGATCACGCAGACGCAGAAGGCTTCCCAGGTAGTGACGATAACGACGGCGAGTCCGCATGGCTTTCACGCGGGCGACATGGTGACGATCCTGTTTACGGACAACAATGCGTACTGGGGAGACGCGATTGTAACGGCGGCACCGAGTCCGACGACATTCACGTATGCGCATTCGGGCGTGGATATTGCGGCGCAGACTTCACCGGGCGTGGTGGCGCTGACGTATGTGGCGATCCTCGATAACGCGATGAACACGCATTTCCCGGATATCTCGTACGACAAGGTGGGAGAGAACGGCCAGTTCAACAACTTTTTCGACCTTTGGGACGATGAGAATGCGAGCATCGACCATTTCAACAACAACGCAATTGGGCTGAACGCGAACGGGAATTGGACGGGATCGTTTGTGTTCTCGGCGGGGAACCAGGGAGCGCTGAACCAGATTGCGCCGGTGGTGACGTTGCGGGATTCAACAGTTACGGCCAATTACTCGAACGGGGTGACGGTTTACAACTCAAACGGGGTTTACGTGGAGAATACGGTTCTGCAAGCGACGGGGCCGTGGCAGGTGTATTCGGCGAATTCGACCGGGAACTATCAGGGTGCATACCTAAAGAACATTTATTCGGAGAGCGGGCCGCAAGCGAATCCGATTTCTCCCGCGCGTTCTCCATTTCCGGGGACGGGCGTGGCAGGGTTGATTGCGGGACCATCGAGCGGGGCGGCCAGCTTTGCAATCGCGGGCAACGGCGGAGTGCAGGGGTGGTTTTCAACGGGCGGCAGCGGAGCGGTCAATTACTCGTACTTCATCGTGGCGAAGGACACGACTGCCGGGACGCAGACATCACCGATGCAGGTGCTGAACTACAACTCGACGGGGAGCGATTCGATCACGGTACGGTGGCCGAGGGTGGCAAGTCAGACCGACTCGATTACGTATGACGTGCTGCGGATGGCGACGCCGGTTGGGGTTGGAGCGGTGTATCCGTACGCGGGAGGTTGCGGGGGCGGATCGACGACAGCGTGCGGATCGGTAGCGACCAATGTGGCGCAATGTTCGGGACTGGTGTGCACGTATACGGACAGCGGCGCGGTGTTGACGAGCAGTTATACGGTGCTGCAGGGAAATTACGGAGGGAACCTCGCGTTCTGGCCGGGATCGATCGTCTCGGTAAACAAAAGCGTGGCGGTGGACGCGGAAACGACGAACCTGGTGGGAGTGGGGCTGACGGGAAATCCGTTACAGATTGCGAATCAATGCTCGTCGTATGGAGCGACTTCTGCGGGAGGGTTCACACAATGCGAGGCGAGTGTGACCTCCGCCAATAATGGAGTGCCGAACCAGACGGCGACGCTGCTGACAGATGGGCCGTCGGCAGGCGGCGGGATGTCGGTATCGAAAGGGCGGTTGAATTTTTCGATGACACCGATGTCGGCCATACAGCCGCACCACATCATCACGCTGATTGATTCGCAGCCGGCATTGACGCGGTCGACGTGGGGATATCGGGCGGCAGCGAGCGCGAACGATACGTGGATCGGGACCGACGTTGCGAGCGGGGGCGTGGGATTGAGCCAGGGACAACTGGCGTTTGGCGCTCCGTTGGCAATCACGAATTACATTGCGGCGGTGGGAGATGGAGTACACGCGAACTGGCTGGAACGGCTATCGGCGGCGCTGAAAGAGTTTAACGTTGCGGTGAAGTTCGACCAGAGTGTGACGTTGGCGGGGCTGTCGAACGGCTGCCTGACGGCGACGAGCGGAGTGATTTCGTCGACGGGGAGTCCTTGCGGAAGCGGCGGCGGGGGCGGCGGAAGCGTGAGTTCGGTGTTCGGACGAACGGGAGCGGTGACGGCGAGCACTGGGGATTATGCGGTCGCGCAGGTGACTGGAGCGGCGGCGGATGCGGCGGTGGTGCACCTGGCTGGGGCGGAGACGATCAGCGGAGCGAAATCGTTTTCGAGCAACGTGACGATGAGCGGGAATTTACTTTTGCCGCAGGGAAGCGGATATGTTCCGGCGGTAGGCGGGATTGGGTTGGATACGGCGGCGGGACTGCCGGTGGTGAACATTGGCGGAACGACGCAGCAGATGGCGCTGACCAGCTCGAACATCAGCGGGCAGGCGGGGACGGCGCTGGCGCTGGCGAACATTCCAACGCAGTGCAGCGGGGCATTTGCGACCGGGATTGCGGTGAATGGAAATGCGAACTGCACGACTCCGAATGTGATTCAGCTGGCGGAAACAGCGCAGCCGGCGGGGATTCCGAACTGGGGCGTGTTCTGGTTTGACGCGGCAACGCATACTCCGAGAGTGATCGAGAACAACGGGCAGCCGGTGCAACTGGGGCTGACGAATTTGTTTAATTCGGATCCTGGGGGGGACCCGGCTGACAATCTGGAGGAGAGGAATGGGACAAATCCGCAGAGTTTTCGGGTCTACAACACGTACTCGGGAACCTCGGCGTGGGACCGGATCTCGCTGGGGTCGGAGACGATCGGGACGACGAACTACAACGTGCTGAAGAGCGAGGACGCGGTCAGCGGGAACGCGTTTAGTTTGGGGATGCATATCGGGTCGAGCATCAAGTGGTTTTTTGGCAATGATGGGATGTTCAAGCCGAATTCCGATAATGCGTATGACATGGGAACGGACACGGGGCAGGCGATGCGGAGCGTGTTCGCGAAGACGTCGTTCAATATGTACAGCACGGGGCGGCAGGACTTTGAGTATGCGAACGATGCGACGAATGGTACGACGGCGAACCTGCTCGCGGTCTACGACAGCGGAGCGACCGGAGTGCAGACGGCGGGAACATCGAGCACGGATGGCGTGGTTGGCGTGGTGAGCGGCGGAGCGGGGACGAGCGGAAAGGCAGTGGTCACGTGGGCGGGCTTGGCGGCGTGCAATTTTGATGCGGGGAATCCGGTGGCGGGGGATTAT
>JBELAC010000043.1:0-24269 GCA_049509215.1 Terriglobales bacterium | reverse complement strand
TGCTGTTGGCGGCTTTAAGAACGCAGTTCGTTGTGGTCGTACTGCAGCCGTTGTTGGCTGTAGGAATGTATACGTTGCCAGTATCGTCCCAAGAACTGCCCGTCACAGCCAGTCCGTTCGGCAATGCCTCTGTGATGACGTTTCCGTAAGCCTCCAGCTTGTTATGAAACGTGAGTGTGTAGCCACCGGACACGCCCAGGTACAGGTCCGAGTTGGTGTGGATGCGCCCGTTAAAATTAAGATTGGGGCTGTCAAAAAAGCCGCAATCCCCTTCGCAAAACACGCCGTATTGAAAGACCGGGATCAGCGCCACCTGCGCCGACCGCGTCATGCTCACTTCCTGTCCGCCCGGGAACTGCGCGGTCGCCAGCATGTTCACCGGAATTACTTGCGCCCATAGTCCCTGGTCAGGACCGGAGCTGATTTGCCCCCAGGTTGAGGTCAGCGATGATGGGCAAGTCGATCCCTGTGTGGTTCCTGGCATCACGGAATATTGCGTCCAGGTAACTCCCACCATCACCGGTTGATTCCCAGTACTGCCGACTGCGCAGATCTGGGCGGCCGTGGGCGACTGGGCGGTCTGGAAGACGTAACTGAGGTCGGAGTACATTTTCTCGATGCCACCTTCGGCAGCGTGAAAGGCCAGGTTGTTCTGCAGATCAGTTCCGCCGACTTTGCCTTCGGTGTTGACCATCATCAACAGCCCGACCGCGATCCCTGACAGCATCAACAACATCAGCAGGGACGCAATCAGCGTGAACCCGCTGCTCCGTCTTGCGTGCTTGTTACCGTTTGCTCTCGTCACGTTATTTCCCATCGTTTCGCTCCCCATCGGCGTAATCCCCTCTACCATCCTTGCCCCTAATTGGGATACTCGTTGGTGTATGTCAGATTTCGTGCGCTCACGGAGGTCGACAAATCCATGGACTGATCGCCTTTTGAAGCGCCGAATAGCCCGGTATTATCCGCGTCGTCCATGGCCATGTTCGAAATATTGATCTTGGTAATCTGGTTCGGCAGAAGTCCGGACGAACTGCCAGAAACGCAGACGTCGCCGCTCGCGCCTGGGTTTTGACAACCCACGGCAGGTGTCAAGGTCGAGTCGTTGAAAAGGTCGTACGTGAACTTCATGTACACGACATTCTCCGCAACCGGCATCGGCGAGTGTCCGCTGACCTGCCGCATCAAACGTGGCGGAGTGATCGTGTTGTCGATGTAATATGTGATGACCAATAGCCGGCATGGCCCTGTGCCACCACAGGGCGCCGTGGAATAGGATCCCGCCACACTCGTCGCGATGCCATTTAAGCCCTTGTAGGCTCCGCTCGTGGCCGTCTGGTTCATCTTCAAGGGATCGGTGTTAGCGAACGGAACGGTATAGGTGGCATGGCCAGCGCCATCGGTGCCGGTTGTGATTGCACCGGTGACTTCCGCGACGATTGGGGTCCCGTTGAAGTTCATCAAGACCAGATCGCCGACGGTTAGTCCGACGACCGTGTCGTTGACAGCTTGCGGCGCGGTTGGTCCGGTACCCGGCAGGCAGCCCTCTGCGGCCCAAGTTATCCCTGTAGGCTCGGAGAACGTGACTGCTTGGCCGCTGGACGTGATGGTCGGCAGGTAGCAATTCAGATAGAAGCCGCTATCCGTATAAACCACCGTGACGACATCGGTTGGGCCTTGCGTCGTATTAAGCGTGGGGCCTAAATCGTATCCGGTGAGCAATCCGTAGAGGTAGGGGACGCTGCTTGTGATTGGATATGTCCCCGCGACCCCGTTCAGATAGCACAGCGCTTGATCGCAACCGTAGCGAGGAGTCACCCCCGAAGGCAGCGCGATCGCGACACCATTGCCCAGGCCCGCGCCCGCCAGGCTGAGGTCTTTGATCAACACGTTGGATGCAGCGCGAAAGTCCTGTTGCAATTCCGCACGCTGCGAAACCACCCAGGTGGCATTCAGTCCCTGGATATAGACCTGCACCGCGGCGCCCAGCACAATTGTTCCCAGCGCCATGGCGACCACCATTTCCAGCAGGCTGAATCCACTCGCGCGTTTTCGTAAGCGATTGCTCATAATCCCTCTCTTACGGGAACTGTGAAATGTAGGAATTCAGGATGTACGTCTTCTGCGTCCTCTGCTGGCCGACCGTGTATTGCACCGTGATCGTGACGCTCCGTAGCGAGCTGATCATGGCGCCTTGGGCGTCATAGAGCGGCGAGATCAGAATGAAGCGTTGGTATGCAACGAGTGGAATCAAGACATCGTCCGCGGTCCCGTAAATTCCATCGGGTCCGGGATCATGGATGGTCTGCCGCGCCCCAGAGAGTACGTCATCGGCCGTTCCGTAGATTCCGTCGGAGCCAGCGTTGTAGATCGGCTGTGCCCCGGTCAGGAAAATTCCGCAAGAGGATGCGCCGGTGATTGGACAGTTCGTCGAGCCAACGTTCTGAATGTCGTCCCAGTCGATTTGGGTCGTATTGCGCGCGGTGATGATGCTCTCATAGGACTCGTTGGCCAATTGCTTGGCGATCATGTCCTGCTGAGAAGTCTGGGTCGAAGCCATTGCCAGCCCAAATACGCCGAGCAGACTGACCAATCCGGTTGTCAACACGACCATCGACATCAGGATTTCGACCAAGGTAAAGCCGCTGGCTGTGCTTCTCCTGCGGCGAGCAATCCGTTTTTGGTAAAGCATGCTTGTGTTCATCAATTGCGCACCCATTGATAGGTACTTGCGGAAGGGTAAAGACGCCATCCGCGAATGCGGCCTGTGCCGCCCCAGAGGGATACTGCACGGGACATGGTGGCTTGAACGTTCGTGCTTCCGACCCACGAGATGTAAACCGCGCCTCCGTCCCAGCTGCCCGCGCAGTTTCCTCCTCCGCCTTCGGAATCCTGCGCCGAACCATCCGGGCAAAAATAGACGGTCGATTGACCGCCGGTGGAGCCGTTCGCGGTGTACCCTAAGTCGATCGGGGTCGTGCCGGTTCCGTAGCCGTCTGGACCGGCAATGCCGGGGGCGGTCACGTAAAAAGCGACGCCGGCCGGCAACTGATAGGTCACCGTGGGCGGCACATTGCCGCCCGGCAATGATGTCTCTCCCGCGGTCGGCGCCCACGCCACTACGATCGTGTTGGGTGTGGAACTGTTTGAAAACGTCACCGAGAACGATGTTCGTTGCGACACCGCGTTATCGCGCGCCTGCCGCATCGCGGCGATCGTGGTGTTGTACCCGTTGGTCAAGCGCTGCTGTTGCAACGCGGGCGTCAGTGAGATGACCGTCACGACCGAAGCGATCATGACGATCACGACCACCATCATCATCTCCAGCAAGCTGAAGCCGCTTGCTTCGCGGTGCTGATGCTTCTTTATCCTGTCTTTCGGCTTTCTAATCCCCATTGTTGGCACCTGGCCAATACAAGTACTGCACAGTCCGCAACCAGCACGACTTGAATCATCGCGCCGGAAGTACACGGTTGAGTAACCCGATGTTAGGAAATAGATGTTAGTACGTCAAAGTACCGGGGTACACGATACCTTTGTACAATGGCCTTTCGTAAGGTAATCGGAGACTGAGTTACTAATGTGTTATGCGCCACTGCTCTGCGCGTAGGTTCTCGTTTTTGCGCCCACCTGCCGTACGGTGGGTGCGTACGCGCAAGACCGAAAGTCGTAGTGATCTTCCAGGCAGTCGCCGCATATCTGGAGTTGATGTACACGGCATTGAATGACGGCCTTTTGCTTGCTGCATACATCGCAAAGTTTCCGGCCGCGTTTGATGTCGGAACTGGGAGGGGTCAATACCGCTAGATGGCGTGCTTTGACATACATTCCGCTGGACGCCAAAACCATGCCGAGGCAAAACAACATCGCACCGGCGCTGAGCAACGTGTTATCCGGGTGCAGACCGAAGGCTGCGGGCAGAAAGCACAAGCCGGCGAAACCAAAGAAGCATCCAAGACCAACCAGCCAATTTCCAATTTTCAGCGCCATGAAAATTCTTCCGGGAATCAGAGATCCGAGGCCAAAACTACATGGACCCACGGGCATGCACTGCCAGCGCCAAAAGGAGCCCCGGCGCCACCCAAAGCTTAAGCGGCGGTTTCCTGAAACTCCAGATGACCGAAGTTTTCACGTGACACAGGTAACTTGTTGTGGGGCGGCGCGTCTCTTACGATTCAGATTATGAATTTGTGTGTGCTGGTAGTGTGCGCGGACCAGAGTTCAGCCGGTATTTTGAACCCGGTGTTAGCCGAAATGGGACTGGTGGTCGAGCACACCTCCTCGATTTCACGGGGACTCGCACTGCTGGACGAACGACGCTTCGACGCCGTCGTTCTCGATTATCGAGCGGATCAGTCTTCGGAGGAGTTTCTTTCGCGCTTGCGCCAGTCCGCGAAGAACCGCGCGACGATGCTGATTGCGGTGGTCGACGCTGAGTTCAACGCGCGGCCGGTATTTGGCTTGGGCGCCAATTTTGTTCTTTATCGCCCGCTCTCAATTGAGCGCACGCGGCTCAGCCTGAATGCGGCACGCGGCCTGATGCGCACCGACCGACGCCGCGCTCCGCGCGCGCGTGTAAGTTCGAGGGCGAATATTTCCTATCCGGGAAAGCCGGAATTGAACGCGACCCTGGTGGACCTTAGCGATAGTGGCACTTTGATCACAACGCGCGATCGGCTGCCGAGCTCAGGGAAGGTTTATTTCGAGTTCGCTTTGCCCGGGCACGAAAAGTTGGTTCGCTTGTCGGGCGATGTCGCATGGCAGGATTCGTCGGGCCGGAGCGGAATTCGGTTTGTCGATGTGCCGGAAGCGTCTCGTCGCCTGATTCAGACTTGGCTTCAGCAGCACGCGCCCGGGGCCGTTGCCCGTGGGGAAAAACTCGCGGCTATTACGCCACACCCTCGAATCAGTTCCGCATCGAGTGAAGTCAAGGTGGCGAGCCGGCTCGAGAATGCCAGCAACCGCCGTACCGAACGACGGCTTGCCTGCAAACTGGGGGCGGAAGTCTATCGCCGGGGCTCGAACATTCCCAATCGCTGCTCGCTCTCCGATATCAGTGAAGGCGGGTGTTATGTCGAAATGCCTTCTCCACTGGCGGGGCAGTCCGGTGTGGAAATTGTGATTCGCACTTCCGACATGAAATTCAAGATCAACGGACAAGTGTTAACCACCCATCCCGGTTTCGGCATGGGGGTGCGCTTCATGTTTCGCAATTCGGCCGAGCGGGAAGAGATTCTGCGGCTGCTCGGAATGCTCTCTTCCGGTGCGTGGCTCGATCCGCAAACTTGCTAACGAATATTGAGAAATGTGTAGTGCTCAGTGGAGCCCTTCACTGGTGGTCCTTATGTCGTCGCTGTTTTCTCAAGCACGGCGTTCCGGAAATACTCGAGCGAGAGGTTCAGGCCTGTTTCCAGATCTATTTTCGGTTCCCAGCTAAGTAACCGTTTCGCCTTCGAAATATCGGGACATCTTTGCTTCGGATCATCCTGCGGGAGAGGTTCGAACTTGATCTTGCTGCGCGATCCCGTAACCGCAATTACTTTTTCGGCGCATTCGAGAATCGTGAATTCCATCGGATTGCCAATGTTGACAGGCGCATGTTCGTCGGAGCGTGCCAGCCGCAAGATTCCATCGACCTCGTCGCTCACGTAGCAAAAGCTCCGCGTCTGGCTTCCGTCGCCATAAGCGGTTAGGTCTTCGCCCCGCAGGGCCTGCCACATAAAATTGGGAATCACTCGTCCATCCTGGATCTGCATGCGCGGCCCGTAGGTGTTGAAGATGCGCAGAATCCGCGTATCCACTTTGTAATAACGGTGGTAAGCGGTTGTAACGGCTTCCGAGAACCGCTTCGCCTCGTCATACACGGAGCGCGGGCCAACTGGGTTTACGTTTCCCCAGTAAGTCTCAGGCTGAGGATGCACCATGGGATCGCCGTAGCACTCCGAGGTTGACGCCATCATGAACTTTGCCCCGCCGCGCCGGGCCGTTTCGAGCGCCTCAAACGTGCCGTAGGAACCGACTCGCAAGGTGGCGATTCCATGTTGAGAATAATCCACAGGACTGGCCGGACTGGCGAAGTGAAACACAAAATCAACGGATCCCCAGTCAGCCGGCTCGCAAACATCCTTTTGGATGAACTCGAAGCGGGGATCATTGCGCAAATGCGAAATGTTCGCCAGTCGCCCGGTCAGAAGGTTATCTACGGCCAGCACCCGGTATCCGTCGCCGAGCAAGCCGTCGCACAAATGAGAGCCGAGAAAACCCGCTCCTCCCGTGACCAGCGCTCTTCGAGTACTCATCGTGATCAGGCGCGCTCCTTTTTCCCGGAGCGTCCGGTTCCCGCTTCCTCGCATAATGCGGGCGGACGTCCGACGCTGTAATACGAAAATCCGTGTGCGGTCATGGCTGCCGGATCGTACAAATTTCTTCCGTCGAGGACGATCGGATATCGCACCAGGCCACGTAAGCGTTCCAGGTCGAGCGCGGCGAATTCTTCCCACTCCGTCAAAATCAGTATCGCATCCGCGCCCTTGGCCGCGTGGTAGGCATCGGGCGCAAACTCAACGCCCTCCGGCAGAACTTCTTTGGCACGCTCCATGGCGGCCGGATCGTACGCGCAAACCTTGCAACCTTCCTTCAGCAATTCCTCCACCAGGAGGAGCGCGGGAGATTCCCGAATATCATCCGTCCCTCCCTTGAACGCCAGTCCCAGAACGCCCAGCCTTTTGCCGCGTAGCGTCCACAGCACGCTCCGCACTTTCTTCAGAAACCGCCGCCGCTGCTCCTCATTAATGCGGATCACTTCCTCCAGCAAGCGGAAGTCGTAGCCACCTTCCTTTGCCACCGCCCGGAATGCGAGCAGATCCTTTGGAAAGCACGAGCCTCCATATCCGATCCCAGGATTCAGAAATCTTGGACCGATGCGGGAATCGGTTCCGATCCCATCACACACCTGCTGCACGTTCGCCCCGACCATCTCGCAGATCGATGCCACCGCATTGATAAATGAGATTTTCATTGCCAGAAACGCGTTGGAAGCGTGCTTGATCAGTTCGGCACTCTGGGCGCTGGTGATGATCAGTCGCGGCGGACCTTGGGCACGGTCAGGCCGGGGAATGGCATCGCTTCGGCCGTAATACCATCCGCTGGTGAGCGGCCCGTATACCTTCTTCATCACCTCGGCGGCCCGCTCGTTTTCCACGCCGACTACGATCCGGTCGGGGTAGAGGAAATCGGTAACGCCCGTGCCTTCGCGTAGAAATTCCGGATTCGAGGCAATGTCGAACAGGTCCGCGTTCGCTCCATTGCGCAGGATGATCGTATGAATCCACTCGTTCGTGTATACCGGAACCGTACTTTTCTCGACCACGACCTTGTAGCTGTCAATCGCACCCGAGATCTCGCGCGCCACCGATTCCACATACGACATATCCGCGTCGCCGCTTTCGGTCGGAGGCGTTCCAACCGCGATGAAGATCGCTTCGCTGGCTCGCGTTGCCGCCTGCAAATCGCCGGAGAACTTGATTCGCCCGCCACGGTGCCGTGCCAACAACTCGGGCAGGAACTTCTCGTGAATTGGAACGTCGCCAGTTCTCAATGCCTCCAACTTCTTTTCATCGTTATCGACCAGCACCACTTCATGTCCCAGGTCCGCAAAACAGGCTCCCGTGACCAATCCAACGTATCCCGAACCCACTACCGCGATGCGCATATGCGAGCCTTCTCCTTATGAAACTTCATTGTGCACATCCGGCTCGTCGGTGTGCCGTTCCTAACTTTACCAGCCTTTTGCGGCGTTTCCTCCGGTCACCGTCAAAACTTCAGGGCGGCAGGAACAAGAATGGGAAATGGAATCTCACAAGAACCGGTGACCGGCGTCACCGCTGGGCCAAGCCCGCGGCCTCAAAATTCGAATCAGGAGCGATTTATGCCCATCCTTATGGTTGCGCTGATTGCGCTCGCAGCTTTCGGTCTGATCGGAATTTTCCTCGGCGCCGCGGTCATTCTCGAACAGCGCAAAGTTGTCGGCAAACACCACGGCAAAGCTGCATAAGAGAGCTCTCCCAAGCCCGCTTGCTGCCGTGCTGCTGACACGATTCTGGCCGCTGACCCGCGTGTGATTTACCCGCCGGACGCTTCGTTCCGGACAAAGTGTTCGCCCTTGCGTTCTGGACCGAGCGCCACGACCAGGGCCAGCAACACAATCACCCCAATCTCAAATCCTGCCAGCGCCCAGGAATATCCCCAGCGGTCCCGCAAAGCATATTCAATCGAGTTCACTTGCGATGCCACCAGAACTCCCAGTTGATATGCCAGGCCCGGAATCAGACCGCGTACTGCCGCTGGCGCCAGTTCGTTCAAGTGCGCCGGAATGATGCCCCAGGCTCCCTGCACTCCCACCTGAATCGTGAATGCCCCGAGCGCCAGCGCCATGAGCGTGTTCCCGAAAGCCCATAACGGAATCACGCATAGCGCAAGGCCAGCCGCGAGGATTAACGTTCGCCTTCGGCCGATACGTTCGGACAGACGCCCAAAAATCAGCGCTCCAACGAGCGCCCCCACGTTATAAAAGATCGCGATGTTCGCGACGGTAGAGGTCGAAAATTTGTGCACCGATTCCAGAAAGTGCGGGTAGAGGTCCTGCGTCCCATGGGACAGAAAATTCATGAGCGCCATCAGCCCGATCATGTAGAGAAACAATTTCCAATGGGCGGCGGCTGCTCTCAGGATCGATTTGAATTCCGGAACCCGATGCTGCTTCCATGCTTCCGATTCCTTCACCTTCCACCGAATGTAGAAAGCCAGGAGCGCAGGCAGTCCGCCAACCCAGAACATCGCCCGCCATCCCCAAAACGGCAGGACGAACTTGGCCGCGACCGCGGCCAGAATGTATCCGCAGGAATAACCTGACTGCACGATCCCTGAAATCACGCCTCGCCGCGTGGGTGGGATGCTCTCCATTGCGAGCGATGCGCCCACACCCCACTCGCCACCCATACCGATGCCGTAAATTGTTCGCAAAACCAGAAACACGGCATAGTTTGGCGCGAATCCGCACAATAGCTCGACCACGGAAAAGAAAACCACGTTCGCCATCAGCGGACCACGGCGCCCATAGCGGTCTGCCAGCATACCGAAAATCACGGCGCCGACCGGTCGCATCGCCAACGTCGCGCCGGTGGTCAATATGATCTTCGAAGCTGCCACGTGAAACTGCGCCGACAGCGTGTTGACGAGAAAAATCACAACGAAGAAATCGAACGCGTCGAGCGTCCAACCCAGGAAGGCAGCGCTGACAGCGTGCCACTGGTGCGAACTGAGGAAAGGTCCCAAAGAGTCGTCTGAGGTCACCGGCAATCCTCTGAACTTCGATTAGAGAGTCAAAGATCGCAGCATTCTACCAGCAGGAGTCCAGCCTCGGGGAGTCGGCAGACCGCGAATCTCTCCCCATACGAAGGTAGTAGCGCTCCCGTCTTCTTGCCCCAACCAGCCCTTTGGTAGACTACGACCACGCCGTCGCTCGCGTCTTGCAAGTGGCGAAAATGTGGTGGCCCAGACGGATGCTATGAAGACAAGCCTTACGCTGTTCTTGCTTCTTGCGTTGCCGTTACTCGGCCAGACTAATCAAGGTGAAATTCGTTTTCGAGTCACCGACCCCGCCGGGCTGGGCGTCAAATCCTCCGTTCGCATTGCCAGCGAAGCCAACCAGTATCGGCATGTGCTGTCCACCGACGAGCGCGGTGTCTTGACAGTGCAGCGATTGCCCTTTGGCGTTTACGAAGTTGAGATTAATCAGCCGGGATTCGCCAACTGGTCAAATACAGTTGAGGTACGGTCCTCGATCCCTGCTGAAACCCTCATTCAATTGAAGGTTGCGTCCATTCGCGAGTCTGTAACGGTGAGTGCACCAAGCACGCTGATCAATCCTGACCAGGCGGGTTCAATCAATCAGATCGGGACCGATGCAGTCGAGCACAGGCTCAGCTCTATCCCCGGACGTTCCTTGCAGGAGCTCGTGAATTCCCAGCCTGGCTGGCTCTACGAGGGCAACGCCGTTCTTCACCCTCGCGGGTCCGAGTACCAGACCCAGTTTGTGGTCGACGGCATCCCGCTGACCGACAATCGCTCGCCCAGCTTCGGGCCCGCGATTGATGCCGACGATGTGCAATCGTTGACAATTTACACAGCGGGCATCCCCGCGGAATACGGTCGAAAGATGGGAGGCGTTGTCGAGGTGAACACGCTGCAGGATTCACAGCCAGGATTCCACGGTCAGGTGGTCCTTTCCGGGGGCAGCTTTGATTCGGCCGGCGCCTCTGCGCAGGGCCAGTACGCTTGGGGCAAGAATACTTTCGGCGCGAGTGCGAGTGGCAGCATGACCGATCACTATTTGAATCCCGTAGTTCCCCAAAACTTTACGAACGCGGGCACGCTAGGAAATTTCTCCGCCGATTACGAGCGCGACCTGACCCCGAAAGATCGCCTGCGCTTCATCGTGCGTCACGAGTTCTCGCGCTACGACATTCCCAACGAACTCGTGCAGCAGACCAATGGACAGATTCAGACCGCCGACAACCTTGAGACGATGGGCATTGCCTCCTATCAGCACACGTTTTCATCCAACGGGCTGGCCGATTTTCGCACCATGGTACGCGACAACGAGATTGGGTTCAATTCCAATGCGGAATCGGACCCGATCGCAGTGTTTCAGCAAAATTCCTTCAGGGAAGCATACTTCCGGGGAACTACAACCATCACCCGCGGTCGAAACGAATGGAAATTTGGCTTTGAGTCCGACAACCTCTTTCTCAACGAGAACTTTCGCTACCACATTACCGATCCGACCCAATTTGACCCGGCCACTCCACCCGACTTCAGCTTCCTCGCGAATCGGCCCGACCTCGAGCAATCCGTTTTCGTGCAGGACCAGATTCGTCTAAAAAACTGGACCATCAACGCCGGATTGCGCTGGGACCACTATCAGCTCATCTTGAATCGTCATGCCGTAGACCCGCGCTTCGCGATTTCGCGCTACTTTCCGTCCGCAGACCTCGTCGTGCATTTCTCCTATGATCGCGTGTTTCAGACGCCATCGTTCGAGAACATTCTGCTTTCGAGTTCTCCTGCGGCTGAAGCCATCGACCCAAGCCCCGGCAACGTCTTGCGACTGGTCGAACCCTCCGAAGGGAATTACTACGAAGCAGGCTTGACCAAGGCATTTCGCGGAAGGGTCAAGCTGGATGCCAATTATTTTCGGCGACTGGTGTCAAACTATGCCGACGACGATCAAATTCAGAACACGACCATCAGTTTTCCGGTCGCCTTCCAGAAGGCCGTCATTTACGGTGGCGAAGCAAAGATCGAACTTTCCGACTGGCGCCGCTTTTCAGGCTTTGTGAGTTATTCCTATACCGTGGGCAACGCCTGGTGGCCGGTAACCGGGGGTTTGTTTCTGGGAGACGATGCTGCCGGACTACTTACCAGCGGCCACTTTCCTGATTCGCAAGACCAGCGCCATACGGTTCGTGGGCGGCTGCGTTATCAGGTCACGCCACGCTCCTGGATCGCAGGTGGAATTCAATATGACACCGGCTTGCCCTTCGATTTCCAGGGTACGGAACAGCAAGCCCTCACCGAATACGGCCAGCAGGTGATCGATCGAATTAACTTTGCGCGCGGGCGGATCTATCCCGCTTTTCAGGTCAACGCGTCGGCGGGCGCCGACCTGTACAAGTCCGACCACATGAATATGCACATCCAGATTGACGGGCAGAACCTTACCAATGTTCTGGACGTCATCGACTTCGGCGGTCTTTTCTCCGGCAATGCCATCGGCCCCTCGCGCAGCGTCGCATTACGGCTAGCAACGAATTTTTAGCTGGCCTGCGCGGCCGCAGCTGTCGCAATGGCGAAATGCTGTGAAAGGCAGAAAATCAGGGACTAACTGTGACCGGAGCGGCGACGCTTCCCATGCGATTGCCCAGTGAGTCACGAACCACGAAGCGGACGGTATGCTTCCCTGGAGGAAGTTGAAGCGCGTTTCGATAAGTCAACCCGTTGTGTTCGATCCGTTCCATGCCGTCAGCCTTGAGGTGTACATCGATACGCTGCGAGAGACTGGCACTTACATTTCCTTCGGAGTCTTTTGCCACGGCGGCAATGTCAACGACCATGTGGTTCTGGTCGGATTCATCCACAGAGGCGAAGTTGGCGGGCATGACAAGCTCGAATGGTATCTTCGCCTTGCCAGAACCCTTGCCGGGCTCTTTGTCCGACCACGTCACAGAAATCGGGACGCCTGTGAAGTCAAGCGGTGAGTCGAGTGCCAGCTGAATGTCCTGTTTGGCTGCCGGAACAGATGCGTCCCTTGAGAGAAAAAAACCGTTTCGAAAACGTAGATGAGCGCCTTTCGGGTGGATCGCCACAGAAACGTCATGCCAACCCGCCTTGGTGCTCTTCGCGCTCACATAATATCCGAGCACGTAGTAGCTGCTGTCGTCTTGAACAGCTTGACGAAAGGACTGAACCAGGTTGCTGCCTCCGAGAAAAGCTTTTCCTCCTGTATTCTCCGCAAAGAGCTGCAGCGTGCTGTTGGTGTCAGCCATTTTCTCTTGCGCTTGCGCATCCGTGTCGAACTGGGGATCTCCGATATCAGAGGGACGAACGCCTCCGGTTGAAAATAGATCGCCGCCGGCAGCCGATCGAAGATCGACCGAGTAGATCGCAATCTGAGCATCGTTCATCATTTTCCAGAGCTTCTCGTAGGCAGGCTGGACTTCACCCCGCTCCTGAACCGGGCACGCTGGCTCGCACAGATGTGCGCTGGACGAACTCAGCGAGAACGGAAAGCCTGAACTGGTCCAGATCAACGCTTTCCGACCGGGGAAGCCACGGAATCCCTTAGCGATTTGCTGTAACGCTTCGATTGTGATGAGAGCTCGATTCTTCGTCTCGAGCGAGTTCAAACGCGACTCGGACTCCAACTGGTCCCTGATTTGCTGCGTGATCGTTTCACTCATCAGATCGGTAGGCGGAGGATGATCGGCTGATACGATCGGTTCGCTGACCATTTCCGGGGCGCCGGATTTCATCCTGCGCAACGCCTCGGCAAGGAGTTTGGGATCGTCGGTAAAATCGCGAACCAGAGTCAGCCCACCCGGGTTTAGCGTCAGCAGGCACATCGGTTCGCCCGACTCCGCCACCTCCGAAAGAAACTTCAACAAGGCTTGCCGCGCGCTCGCCTGATCTGCGAACGGGGTATTCACGAAATCCAAGACGATAATGCTCAGACGGCGATAGCCAATGATGCGACCGTTACCAGGCTCTGGATCGAAGTTGCTGAATGTTCCACGTGCGCCCTCCAAACGTTGCAGCCGGACAGGGTTAGTCTTTATCTCCTCAAAAATGGCTATCGGCTGAGACTTCCCGTCTTGTTTCAACACAAAGTCTTCTTTCTTGAGTCCTGAAAGGTAAGAGCCCGATTTGTCGTTGACCACGGTAGGAATTAACACCACTTCGGTGGAGGAAGTAATCGTAGCGGCGCTGGTCTGCGCGTCGACAGGTATCGAGACGAAGAAAACAAAGCTGACAGCAGCGAAAGAGAATTGTCTGCAACGCATTGCATTGCCAGCCCGAGTGAAGTAATCAGTATCTCGGACATTCTAGGACACAGGACGAGCTCACGTCGAAATATCGCTGTTAGCCCTCCTGAATTGGGAGACCCGTCGTTGACAATGTAATTCCGCCATCCAGCGTGGGGAACCAACCATGCTGTCCGCCTCCTTGTTGGACTCCCTAGAGCCCCTGGGCGCTTCTGGGAAGCCAAAGCCCAATCCCCGATTGACTTCGCCTCAATTTCGCGGGAAACTCCCCCTAAGCCGTACGTCCACAGGAATAGCGCATGCTCCCGCGCCCTATGTCGAGGTTCGAGCCCAGCGCCAACGATTCTTCTCCTCCGCCCGCGTCTGATCTGACGCGCTCTCTTGGCCGGCACGTGCAAGCTGGATTCCCACCTGACCTCGCCCTCGACCTCGTGCTCAACGAACTTGTCGCTCAAGCTGCGGACGCCACCCATGCCAGCGCCGCTGCGCTCGCTCTGGTGCGAGGCGAAGAGATGGTTTGCCGCGCCGCCACCGGGCTTCATGCCCCCGACTTGGGGATACCTCTTAACATTCGTGACGGGCTTTCAGGAGCATGCGTTC
The DNA here is from genome assembly GCA_049509215.1 of Terriglobales bacterium. Lineage (GTDB taxonomy): Bacteria > Acidobacteriota > Terriglobia > Terriglobales > Acidobacteriaceae > Acidiflorens. Next base: position 10,068 of record JBELAC010000043.1, on the reverse strand, counting down.
GAACCCGCTCCCCGCAGCTTTCTGCTGATACCGAATCGGACCCGCGCGTTGATGGGGCCATTTCGCGCCGGCTGGGCATCCGCTCCATGTTGATCGTTCCCGTTTTTGAGGAAGAATCGAAACCCGAATCGAGTGCCTCATCGGAGGATCAGCACGCGGGCCCGTATACCGCAGGGAACACTAGTCTTGAGGGACGCGGCGCGGTCAGCGAACTTCCCCTGCCTCAACTTGCAGGTGTGCTTGAAGTGTTTTCGCCTCTTCCCAATGCGTTTTCCCGCGCCGAACAGATGTTGCTTGAGGATTTCGCTCGCGAGTGCGCGCGCATTCGCCAAGTTGCGACTCGCCTGCACGACCATCCGATCGCCGAAGTAATCCCGATTGAAGAAGGCCCCATTCCGCTGGATGAAGATGAAGAGAAGCCCATTCCCGATGGCAGAGAGAGTTCGTTGCCGGCATCTGTTCTTCCTGTCGAAACTGTGCCTGCCGCTGCCAGCCTGACTATAGTCGCGCCGGTCGTGCACGATTCTCCACCGCCGGTTGTACACGTGCGCCAGCGCTACGAAGCTTGGACGCTGGTGATGGGAGCGATCGTCATTTTCGCCGCCGCTGCGGTGAGTTTCATGATTGGATCTCGCGTTGGATGGATACGTTCCCCACAACCTGTTCCCACCCAAGAGTCGATTCCGCCGGTCCATGGCGGCGATTCGACGGTGTCGACAGCAACGCCAAGGGCAGTGTCTGTACCCAAGGCGGCATCGTCTCAGACGAAACCGAAAGCTTCGGATAAGGCAACCAAGGGTGCGGTTAGTAATTCTGACGAACTCGTGGTCTACGAGAAGGGCAAAGTGATTTTTCGCATGAACCCGGCTCCAAACGCGGAGGAACCGGCGGCCGCACAGGCTCAATCGCCGCCTGGTCAATCATTGCCAGCTCAGTCGGCGTCTGCGCAATCAGCAAAGGCTGCGGGCGATTCGGGAAAATCGGCATCAGCGGCGGCTGCCTCCGCTCCGACTAAGACAACTCCTACCGTCTCCGGTTCACTTAAGTCTGCCGCGTCGGGCGCTCAAATGGCGCGCACCATCTGGCTCGGGCCAGAGCAAGCGGAAAGCCGCCTCGTGAACCGCGTCGAGCCGCAATACCCTGCCGATGCCCTGGCTGCGCACCGCTCCGGCAGCGTGACGCTTGAAGTCCGGGTGGCCGAAGACGGGACCGTGAGCTCGGTCGGCATACTCGATGGAGATCCGATGCTGGCTGCGGCGGCGACCCAGGCGGTTCGCAGCTGGCGTTATCAACCTTACCGGCTGCACGACAAACCCTCGCCCTTCCAGACCGACGTAACCCTGACATTCTCGCTGCCGAATTGAAAATACTCAGGAGAATGCCAATTCCTTGGCTCGCTGCACGGCCTTTACTACGGCTTTGATCAGGGTCACGCGAAGCTTGCCTTCTTCGAGTTCCATGATCCCGTCAATTGTGCATCCCGCGGGAGTTGTGACTGCATCTTTCAGAAGAGCTGGATGATCCCCTGTTTCGAGGACGACGCGAGCGGCTCCCATCGTTGTCTGTGCGGCGAGGAGCGTTGCGATGTCGCGCGGCAGGCCCACTTTCACGCCCGCTTCGGCCAGCGACTCCAGAATGATGTAGATGTAGGCAGGGCCGCTTGCCGACAGTCCAGTCACGGCGTCCATGTGCTTCTCGTCGACGATGACGGTTCGACCGACCGCGGCAAAGAACTTTGTCGCCATCTCCAGATGCTGTTTCTGCGCGAACTTGCCCTTGCAGAGCGCGGTCATTCCAGCGCCAAGCGCGCAGGGAGTGTTTGGCATGGCGCGCACAACCGCGACCTCCTTCTCAAGCGCGCGCTCGATCATGTCGGTGGGAACCGAAGCGGCGACTGAGATGATCAGCTGCTCGCGCGTAACTTCATCGCGAATCTCGCGCACGACGTCGGCGACGACTTGCGGCTTCACGCAGACGAACACGATGTCGGCGTCGCGGACGGCTTCGCGATTGGTGATTCCGGCGTGCACCTTGAACTTGTCTTTGAGGGCGCGAGCCTTTTCGGAATGCGCGACCGTGACCCAAGTTTCGCTGGCTTTCAATAGTCCATCGCGCAGGAGCGATTGCAGCAGGATTGTGCCGAGCTTTCCCGATCCCAGGATTGCAACTTTGTTTCTGCGAGCTGATTTGCTTGCCATAGAAACCTCTTCTGTTGTCTAAGTAGTTAAGAATACCCCCTCGAAGGGGTCTTTGAAGACAAAAGACTTAGAGGGAGATTTCGGCTATGGCGACATCAAATCCCTCATGGTCTTTGGGCCGCGAGAGTTGCTGCCGGATAAGGGCTCACGGTACGCCAGTCGCGGTCAGGTTCAAACAGCCAGACTTGCCGGTTCTTGTAGTAGGCGAACAGCTTCGCATTCTGCCCGGCATCGAGTTCACGCGCCCAGACAATATGAGATGCGTCGATATCGGCGTGGTTGTAGACCCACTCACCCTGAAAATTGTGGGTCGGCCGGTACCGGACCATGATGAGCTGCTGGCCAGGCATCCGTTCCAGTCGCTCGACAAAAGCGACTGGTGTGGAATCTCCGCGATTCCAAGACCCTAAATACGGATGCGCAGGATCTCGGGCCAGATGGAAGATATTGAGTCCAGTATTGGCAATCAGGAGAACAACAACGGCACGCGCTAACCCGAGTCCAATCGGCTTGCTCCCCGCTCTCAGAGTTCGCAAATGACGAACCGATTGCACAAGCAAGCCGTAGATCACGCAGGTCAGGGGAGCGGCATAATGCGGCATCGAATAGACGACGCAGAAAATCCCGGCAAGGCAGAACAGGAGCGCAAGCAGGAGCAGGCGCACACGGCGATCGCGAAAGACGAGCGGCATGGTAAACATCGCTGCCAGCGCCCCCGGCCAAAGAAAAACCGCGGTCAGGGCATGCATCTTTTCCAGACAGACTCGCACCAGGGCATGCCTGCTGCCGTCGTATAGACTTCGGACCCAGCCGTTGAAATAGTTTTCATACTGCTGGTTGTTGTAGTGGATGGGCGGCCGCGCGTGCTGCCAGATAAAAAGTGGTGTCCGAAAGTAAATGCGCAGATTCAAGTCGTGGGGCATCAGCAGCGGATCCCCTGTCGTTCGCCAGTTGTAGTAGCCCATGAAAGCGGCATTCAGGCAGAGGATCACGGTAACCGGCAGAACGACCTTGATCAGGTTCGTGCGCCATGGCGGCGAGCTTTTTTTGAAAAGCCAAACCAGTAAGGCGCCGGCGACCGGAATGCAGAATAGCAGGCCTTCGTACGGACGGCTGTTCGCGAGAATTGCCACACCCAAACCCAACAGAATGCTGTAGCGAATTTTCTGCGTACGAAAAATGCGAGGAATGGAACCGAGAACGATTGCGCCCCCGATTGCCGCCACGGCTCCTCCCCAATAGCTGTTCATCCAGTAGCTGACAATGCCCAGATTGCAGAAGGCCATGACTGCGCCGAGAAAGGCCCATTGCGGCGGCATATAAGCCTGCAACATCCAGAAGGTCGCCGCCGACATCGTAGCCACGCTGAGGAGCACGCCAATCCATGGATGTCCCAAGAGGTCCCCGAATGCCAGGACCGCGCCCTGCGCGGGCGGGAATATTGAGGAGTACGTCGGATAGAAATTTTCGTTGAAGGTCTCGAAGCTCTTCCAGAGCGGGTGCGGCGGATACGAAAGATGACCGCTGGCGAACATCTCCCCCATCAGCACGTAACTGTGCTCATCGTGGCAGTCGGGGCGAGGAGGACTTATGGCCGGCAATAGCGCCAGTCGAGTGATCATAGTAGCCAGAAAGAGGATCCAAAACGCGGCGGTCTTTTTTGACGAGAGCGTGCGGAAAAACCGTTCGAGCGGGCGGAAGAGAACTTCGCCGAAGCTGGGCGCGAGGGCGAATGCGACAAAGGCCCCGAAGGCAATGAAGAGCTGAATCCAGAAAACAATGTAGTCGGGCCCATAATGGGCCCAGTGTGCTGGCATGATCTCCGAGAGTATCAATTTCCAAACAGGGTCAACAAGGGAGTTGTCCTAAAACACGCCTGTGTCGTAGGCTGTCGGTACACTTCCGCACTCGAACAAAAGCAATCCGTGGGTTCCAAGGCGAGCCCGGATTAGTTAGGCGCGACAAATTGCTAGGATGGTTTTGAAGCCAAAAAGGATAGATGCGATCGGGCCGGAGAAGTTGGGTGTGAGTCTGGCGGCAAGCATGCTGGAACAGACCTCCGTCTATCGGGCGTGGCAATTGCCGTTTGCCAACCAGAAGTTTGCTCCGGTGCTGGCGCATAATCGCTTGCCTTCGGTGCGCCGCGTGCTCGATGTAGCGTGCGGTCCGGGCACAAATACCGGGCACTTCGCGAACGCGGATTATCTCGGGATCGACTTCAACGAACATTACATTCGCGATGCGCGCCGCCGTTTTCGCCGCAACTTTGAAGTGGCCGACGCGAGAAGCTATGCTGCTCGATCCTCGGATCGATTCGACTTTATTCTGGTAAACAGTTTTCTCCATCACCTCGACACCAACGATGTGCGGGCAGTTCTGCTTAACTTGCGGTCGATGCTGACCCCGGATGGGCACATTCACATCCTTGAACCGGAGTTGCCCGAAAGACCGCTGATTGCCCACCTGCTCGCGCGCTGGGATCGCGGCAAGTTTGTGCGTCCGTTTGAGAAATGGGTGGAAATTTTCGATGATCTGTTCGAACGGGTGGTATTCGAACCGTACCGCCTGACTGGGATGGGCTTCACGTTGTGGCGCATGCTGTATTTCAAGGGACGGGCACGAGCATGAACCAAGCTGTTCGCGTTTCGCTGGCGATTCCCGTATATAACGAAGAAACGATTGTGCCCGAACTGATTCGCCGGACCACGGCGGTTCTGAACGATCTTCCCGGCGGCCCGCATGAAATCGTTCTGGTCGACGACGGCAGCTCCGACCGGACATTGGAGCTTCTGGAAAAAGCCGCCGAAGACGACTCGCGCATCGTGGTGGTCTCGCTATCGCGTAATTTTGGCCATCAGACAGCGCTAGGAGCGGCGATCGACCAGGTTTCGGGCGATGTCGTGGTCATGCTGGACGGTGACCTGCAGGACCCGCCGGAAGCCGTGCCCACGTTGTTGGATTGGTACCGGCAGGGCTATGACGTGGTTTATGCGCGGCGCGTAAACCGGAAGGAATCCTGGTGGCTGCGGGCATGCTATTACCTGTTCTATCGGCTGGTTACCGCACTCTCGGCAGTGGAGTTGCCACTCGATGCGGGAGACTTCGGGCTGATGTCGCGCCGTGTGGTTGAGGAAATTCGGCGCATGCCCGAACAGCACCGCTATCTGCGCGGCTTGCGCACATGGGTCGGATTCCGGCAGATCGGGATCCCCATCGAGCGCTCGGCCCGCCTTGCCGGCCGTACGAAGTACAGTCCTCTAAAGCTTCTGAAACTGGCGTCGGACGGAATTTTCGCCTTCTCGATCGTGCCGCTTCGCGCCGCGGCTGTGCTTGGGACGTTTGCGATCGGTCTTTCGCTCCTGTTTGCACTTTATTCCCTGTACGCAAAATTCATGATGCATTCGCCGCAAGGATTTACCGCGCTCATTCTGGCGATGACTTTTTTCGCCGGGGTCAACCTTGTTTTTCTCGGCGTCATAGGCGAGTACGTAGGACGAACGTATGAGGAGGCCAAAGGCCGTCCACATTATGTGGTTCTGAAGATTGTCAGGGGCGTAGATCGCAGAACGGGACAGAACGACGTTCCAGGAACCGAGAGTGTGAGCAGTTCGTAACTACGATGGGTGAGGACGCCTACTCGTGATTCTTCAGAACAGCCATGAGAGATGTACCCAGGAGCTTTTGCGGCAAAGGCTCGCATCGCGCCAGCATGCGCAGCATCGTGTTGATCGCGCTTCCCCGGGGATGAAACCCAGCCCTGCCATTGGAGCTGTCCATACTCATCGCCTTGCGGGCGACCAAGAGAGGGACCAGAGGCAGTCCCCAGTAGGTCAGGCGCAACACGCCGAAGCCGTTTTCTTTTGCGATTTTCTCCAACTGGCGCTCTGAGTAACGTCGAACGTGCCCCGCCGCCCGGTCATAATCGGAATATAGAAATTGGTGGGCTGGCACATTGATCAGGAGCGTGCCGGATTTTTTCAGGTGAAACTTGACCGATTGCAGGAAATCGTTTTCGGCATCGATGTGTTCGAGGACGTCGAACAACAACAACAAATCGAATCGGCCGCGGAACTCCGGGTTGCGTTGATGAATGTCATAGCAATAGACCGGGGCGGAGCTCACGTTTTTTTGCAGCGCGATTTCATTCAGGTCGAACCCCGTGACGGAAATCCCGTAGTGGTCCTCAATACCTTTTTGCAGCAGGCCATTGCCGCACCCGATCTCAGCGACAGAAACGGCTTCTCGCAATACCGAGCCGGCAAGCGATCGCATCACGTCAAAACGCCGTCGAATCCAGAAGTGATTCTCGGTGGCGATATCGAACCACCAGTCTCCCATGCTAACCGGCGACGAAGGAGACAGGTACGTGATGGGATGCGAGTGGGAGGTCACCCCTGGGGCACTCTTGCCGGGGACATTTTCTGCGGACGCGAGTTTTTCCGAAGCATTTCCCATCAAAGCAAGCTCCCTAGAAGCCAGTGGCGCTCCTAGCTGGTTTTCGCGTCAGCATTGGAAGTCTCGCTGATTCACAGTCAGGAATGGGTATAGTATCCGGCGCTGCGGGCCGCATGCAAGTTTGCCGGTGAGAGTGGCGGGCTAGAACCCGGCGCCCGCTCCTGCTTTTCTTACCATCTCGACGATCTCTCTTCCGATTGGCAGGGACGCCGTTGCCGCCGGGGATGGGACGTTCAATACATGCAGGAATTGATCGCTTGCCACGAAACGGAAGTCATCCACCAAGGTGCCGTCGGCGGCGACTGCCTGGGCGCGAACGCCGGAGCCACCTGCGGTCATATCCTCCATTTTGATTTCCGGGACCAAGCGCTGGCAGGAGTGCACGAACATGCTCTTCGACCAGCTGCGCCGCATTTCGGAGATCCCGTTCTTCCAATGCTTGAGGGCCATCGCTTGGAAGCCCGAATAGCCGACTACTTCCATGGTCTCGCCCAGGTCAAAATCCGTTCGAAGGTAGCCTTCGCGCCGGAAGGCCAGCACCGCGTTCGGGCCGGCATCCACGTTCCCGTAAATCCGCTTGGTGAAATGCACTCCCAGGAATGGATACGCGGGGTCGGGCACGGGATAAATCAGCGCCCGCACCAGGGCCGTTCGGGCGGGAGCCAGGTCGTAATATTCGCCGCGGAAGGGAACCAGCATCATGGCCGGATCGTGCCCGGCCAGTTGCGCTACGCGGTCGCTGTAGAGGCCCGCGCAGTTCACGACATAGCGCGCGAGAAATTCTTCGGCGCGAGTTTTGACGACGACGTCGGGTCCGGACTTGCGGAAGCCAATCACTCCTGCGCCCGTCTTCACTTCGACGCCGCGCACGGTTGCGATTTCGGCATACTTTGCGGTCACGAGCGAGTAGTCGGTGATTCCTGTGGACGGCACTTGCAGGGCGCGCACTCCGCCGACATGGGGTTCGACCTGGCGCATAGCCGAACGGTCGAGGAGTCGCAATCCGGTCAGCCCATTTGCCTCACCCCTTGCCCGCAAATCGTCGAGCCGGGCTGCTTCTTCTCCGGTGGTTGCCACGATCAGCTTTCCACACACCTCGTACGGGATGCCATGGTGCGCGCAGAAGTCGACCATTTCACGAGCTCCGGCCACGCACAGGCGAGCTTTCAGCGATCCGGCCTTGTAGTAAACGCCGCTGTGGATGACGCCGCTGTTGTGTCCAGTCTGATGACGGGCGAGGCCGTCTTCTTTTTCCAGCACGAGCAGGCGCGCGCGCGGGAATGCTTCGGTGGCCTGCATGGCGAAGGACATGCCAACGATGCCGCCGCCGATGACCAGGATGTCGTAGGGAGAGTTCATGGTTTCGGTCGTTCGTCGTCGGTCGCTGGTCGTTAGGCCCAACGGCGGAACACTCCGATGCTACCTCACCGTAGGGCACCGGGCATGTGACGTACAAACAAGAGAGGCGGACAACGGTCCGCGCTCGCCTCCACCTGCGATCCACGAATGCCTGACGAACACGACTAACGATTGCCTACTAACGACCAATGCCTAGCGACGAACGACTGCCTACTGCACAGTCAACGACACTGCATCCTCGTGCGGCGTGCCTCCCGTGGCTGTGGCTGTCACCTGAATGTTTGAATACGTTCCTACGGTGGTTGCCGTCTGAATATTCACGGTCGCCGATCCTGCGCTGGCTGCGAGCGTCGAGGTCGCCGTCACGGTCACCGTTGCAGGATTCGGCGCGACGGCGGGAGTTGAATACAGGCCATTCGCGTCGATCGTTCCATTTGTATCCCCGCCGGTTACGGCCCAGGTCACGGTCTGGCTCCCAGCATTATTTACCGTGGCTGAGAATTGTTGCTGAGTCGCCGAGGCTGCCCAGGTATTTCCGGGCTGATTTGCATACAGATTCGCAGAGAACGGACTGACCGAAACGGTCACCTGAGGATTGGTGATTGTGACCGTCGCGGAACCGGGAGTGGTGCCCTGGACGGCTGAAGTTGCTGTGACGGTCACCGTGGCTGGGTTGGGCACGGTGGATGGTGCGGTATAGAGGCCATTGCCCGAAATCGAACCGTTGCCCGTTCCCGAGACATCCCAAGTCACATTTTGATTGGCCGTGAATTGCTGCGTCCCGTTGATCGGAACGGTTGCGCTCGACGGGGTTATTGTGACTGGCTGCGTTCCACCGCCGCCGCCGCCCAGCGCGCCTCCACAGGAAATAAGAAGTAGAGCCCAGGCGAGTGCGATGCAGGAACCGGCGACCAGGAATCGCTTGTCCGGTCTCCGGCGCGCAAATCCTGCGAACAGAATGCCCACGATGGGAAAGGTAAGCAGCCACCATCGTGCCGCGCCAAATCCGCCCGGGCGAGCCGAAGTGGGTGGCTGGTAACTTTCGCGGAGGGCGGCGTGTCGTCCCTGGCGGATTGCATCTCCGCTGTAGGGTCCGATTGTTGAAATCGTCAGCGTCACTGGAGTGGTTCCTGCTCCGGCCGCGATCGATACTGGGCTAAAGGTGCAGCCGGTGAGCGCCGGAAGGTTGGCGCATGCGAAGGTCACGGCGCTACTGAACGTCGTTCCTCCCAAGGGAGCAGCAGAGAAGTCGTAAGTCGCATTCCCGCCCGCTTCAACGGTTGCGGAACTGTTGCCGGTGTCAGTCCACGAGATATCGGTAGCTACCGTCAGGCTCACAGCCTCGGTGTGCGTGAGCGTTCCGTCTGTGGCTTGAATGCCAAAGTTGAACGTTCCTGCCGCCGCACTTTCGACATTTACCGTAAATGGGGTGCCAACGGCGGTCGGCACCAGGGATGACGAGGGAATGAATGTACACGGTCCGGGAACCGCACCTACGCAACTTAGATTTACAGTCCTTGCATATCCGTTGAAGGCGGTCAGTGTGCCGTTGAACGTCGCCGTCTGTCCCGGATACGCAGTCTGAGATGGATTCGAGATCACGATCGAGAAGTCTGGCGAGAGAACGAATTCCCAGAGGCCGCGGCCGTAGGTCGAAACGCGAAGCTTTTTGGTTCCTCCGTAGTTAAAAAGGCGAATAGCCGAGACGGGCACATTCGGCAGATAGCCCGATGCGCCGGGCTGGGAGGGAGCGCCGACTTCATTCCAGGCGGTTGCTGTCGTCGAGGTCACGAATACTCCGACGTCGGTGCCGGCGTAAAGATTGTGCGATTGTGCGTCCACCAGAAGAGCGTTGACGGGCGCGTCGGGCAAGCCGCTTGCCAACGAGCCAAATGGCGACCAGGTTGCGCCATCGTTCGTTGTTTTCCAGATGTGCGTTCCAGTCCCCAGGAATCCCATGATGCCGACGTAGGCCGTGGCGCCTGTCGTATCGCTGAGATCGACCGCGGCCGACGAGATCGTGTAGTTCAACGGATTGATGCTGCCCGTGATCTGT
>JBELAC010000042.1:0-27648 GCA_049509215.1 Terriglobales bacterium | reverse complement strand
GCAGCGGCGAAAGAATGCCTCCGGCGGAAAATGGCAAAAATCCTCCGTTTGAAACAGTGTCCATGCAGCGACTCCAAGTGTAGTTGATCTGGCCCTGCAGGCCGTATCCGAGCCGCTTCATGGCGGTCAACTGGAGGCCATTGTAATGACTATTTTCGCCCGTGGAGAGCTGCGAGACTGCACCAAATCGCGGATCGATCGCGCCAGTCTGTTGTGGATTACCGATCGGCTGCACATAGGGGAATGGAGCAAAACAGCCTTGACACACGGTCTGATAGCCGTTGACTTGCGTCAAGTAAGGCTGGTTCACGGCGCGCGTACCGACGTACTGGGCATGCAAACTTGCGGTTGCGCCGAATTGGTGTTCAAGACCCATACTCCATTCCATGAAGTAGGGCGCGTGAAGCTTTCCGGTCGGGACGGCGGTGATGGCAACAGGCGGGAGACAAGTCGCCGGATTCGCGAGCGAAGAAGCGCACGAAAGCTGGCTGGCCAGAAATCCGGTACTGAAGGTCTGATTGGCAGCCACGGCCGCGCCGACTGCACTACCGGGTACTCCTGGAGCAATGGCTGTGCCGCCGACCGTTCCCAGGAGGCCGCCTTGAAACGTCTTGACGTAGGGCGGGTTGACGCCCACCAAATCGGCCACGCTACCGGGCAAAATGTCGCTGAAGATCCCGAAACCGGTGCGCAAGACGGTTTTTGGTTCAACCTGCCATGCGATTGCCATTCTGGGTTGCAGGATCGCAACGGGCGTGGAAGAAAATATATGTCCGAGGCCAGTGTGGATCGCAGAATTCAGTGGCTCATTCACGTCATGAGAAATGGAATTGAACGCTCCGGACAGACGGGCGATCTGCCGATGCGGATTCAGTGGATTGGAATTCAATGTGTCGCGCAGTCCGAAGGTCCAAGTGATTTTCCTTGAAACCTTCCAGGTGTCCTGCGCGTACAGGTCCAAATTGAGGAAGTTAAAAGGCTGGTTTGCTGATTGGGCGAAAGTCTGTGTCGCAGTTGATGCCACGCCGTTGATGAATTGCGCGAGTGTCGCATAGGTCACGAGAGGAACTGCGCCTTCGCCGAAGTCATAGTCATTCAGCCTAAGGATTCGGGTGTTTGTGCCGAACCTCAGTTCGTGCGCGCCATGGCTCCAAGCCAAGTTGTCGTTTACGAAGAAGCGGGAGGCTCGTCTTCCCTGAAGCCAAGTGTCATCGAGCCCCCCGATAGGGGTGAAGGGCGTATTCGCTCCGCCGCTGCCTTGAAGGACGATCGGAAATGCGGAAAGTGTCTTCTGGAAATTGGCTGGAGCAAACAAGCTCTCGTACCAAGAAAAGGCTGGGTTGAAGTAATTTACGAGGTTTTGGGAAAAAACGTGGGTGTATCCGGCCGCAAAGGAGTAGAGAGGCTGAGGCGAAACCGAATTAAATATTGGATTGATCGGGTCGGTATAGGCAGCTTGCACGCCGGTGTCGGCCTGGAAACGGAACCAGGAGGTGTCTTTCTCGTTGATGTTGTAGTCGACGCGAGCGGTCTGCACCTGTTCGTGGTCGTCGCTCGAATGGGAAATGCTCTGCCGGTTCGCGCAGGCGGAGTCGATCGGACAGCCGAGTACAGCGAGAGGCGAGCCGCTGGTGTTTCCGTATAGAGAGAACATCTGTTGGTAGAAGGCTTGGGAGTTGGTTCCGCTCAAGTTTTGCAGCACATATTGCTGGAATGCAGGAGTAGGAACGATTGCCGGCGTGACAATGGGCAGCGCGATGCGAACCCATTCGCTGTCGAAGAAGAAGAACAGTTTGTCGTGGAGAACGGGACCGCCCAAACTGCCTCCAAAATGGTTCACGGTTGCCCGCGGCTTGTGATTGCCGGGCGTGGCGTTCGTGAAGTAGTCGGCCGCGTTCAGGATCGAACCATTCCACAGTTCGTAAAGATTGCCGTGAAACTGATTTGTGCCAGACTTGGTGACGTAGTTGATCTGGGAGGCTCCATAGCGGCCTTGATCCACGGAATAAGAAAGAGTGTTGACGGTGACTTCGGAGACCGAATTCAATCCCAGCACAAGATTGGTGGAGAGGCCGCTGTTGAGATTGGTAAGCGGATCGTTAGTTTCGAGTCCATCGACAATGTAGCCGTTCGAAAGGGCAGGCAAGCCATTGAACTCCACGTTGCCATAGCCGTTTGTGCCGCCCACGAAATCATTGCTGCTGCCCGCTGTATTGATGAGAGCGCCGGGGGCAAATTGCAGAGGGTAGGTCAGGTCACCGCCGGGATTCGGGAGATTCTCCAGCGCGGGCGCATCCAGAGTTGTGGACGAGTTTGCATTTTCGGGGTTGATGATCGGCAATTCCGAGTTGATTTCAACGGTCTCGCTTGCATGAGCTACTCGAAGGGCGAAATTGACACTTTGTTTTTGACCGAGACCAGAGAACACGCCGTCATTCCGCTGTGGCTCGAATCCGCGCGCTTCCACTTTGACCGAATAGGCGCCCGGCTTGAGTTGCGGGAAGTCGAACCGCCCGGCGGCGTCGGTCTTGTTCTTGCGGGTTGCTCCTGTCTCTCGATTGGTGACCGTGACTGTGGCGCCCGGTACCGCGGCGCCGGTGGCGTCTGACACCTGGCCAACAATGGCGCTCGTAGTCTCGCCTTGCCCTCGCGCATGGACTGAGAGAGCAAGCACAGCAGCAGCGACGAAAATCAGGAAGCAGCGGTGCATTCGGCGAGACCCCCGGCAGATTTAGATAGCTGGCGACATCCAATGCATTAACTATAGATGTTGAGAAGTAGTTAACCACAGTTAATTGCAAATGTCGAGCGTCACCGCCTGTTTGGGGCTTGTGTGTTGCTGAAAGAGTTGCGAGTCGAACGCGGCGGAGTGAGCCGCCGCCCCTCCGCTTAGCAGGCTAGCTGTTCGCGGGTTAGTTTCAAGCCGGTCAGGTTGCCGAGGATGGTGACGGCGATCTGGTCGGTTTGAAAAAATTCGCCCGAAATCTGGCGAAGATCTTCGGCGGTGACGGCCTCGATTTTTGCGATGAGTTCGTCGAGTCCGTAGAAGCGGTCGTAGTACATTTCCTGACGCGCGAGGTTTGACATGCGGGCCATAGAGGATTCGAGGGACAGCATCAGGCTGCCTTTGAGCTGATCTTTGGAACGGCGCAATTCTTCTTCGGGAACGGGCGTGTTTTTGAGGTTATGGAATTCGGCGACCACGCATTCCACTACTTTGACTGCGGACTCGCGCGAGGTTCCGGCGTAGACGCACATCGTGCCTGTGTCGCGATAGGGATTGAGATCGCTGTAGATGGAGTAGGCGAGTCCTTGACGCTCGCGGATGTTCTGGAAGAGGCGGGAACTCATGCCTCCGCCCAGAAGCGTGTTGAGAATGTAGCTGGCGTAGCGGCGCTCGTGGGCGATGGGATGCGAGGGAACTCCGATGCAGATCTGGACCTGCTCGAGGGATTTCTTGTTGCGCAGATTGATGCGCGAAAACGTTTTGGGGGTGGAGGAGTGCAAACCGTTCTTGGCAGGTTTGACGTGCTCGAAATGCCTGGCGACCAGATCGACGAAGGTTTTGTGATCGATGTTGCCAGCGGCGCAGACGACCAGATTTCCCGGCGCGAAGTGGTGTCCATAGAAGTGCGAAACGACGGGGCGCTCGAACTTCTTGACGGTGTCGCGAGTACCGAGAATGGGAAGTCCCAGCGAGTGATCTTTCCAGAAGCTTTGGGTGAAGATTTCGTGGACGAGGTAGTCGGGATTGTCCTGATCCATTTTTATTTCTTCGAGGATGACGCCGCGCTCTTTGGCGATGTCTCCCACGTCAAAAACGGGATGGAGGACGAGATCGCTGAGAACGTCCATGGCGGTGGGCAGGTGCTCGTCGAGAACCTTAATGTTGAAGCAGATGCACTCTTTGGCGGTGAAGGCGTCCATGTTGCCGCCGATGGAATCAACCTGGCGGGCGATGGCTTCGGCAGACCGGGTTTCGGTGCCTTTGAAGACCATGTGCTCGATGAAGTGGGAGATGCCGTTCCATTCGGAATCTTCGTCGCGGGAGCCGGTCTTCAGCCAGATTCCGATCGAGACGGAGCGGATGTGGGACATCTGCTCGGTGATAACGGTGAGGCCGTTCGGCAAGACGTGACGGTGGATGTTGCGTGTTTCTTTTACCATTTATTTCTTATCTAACTTCCTTATTCGTTATGAGTTCGGGTCAACCGCGTATGAGACTTCAGGGTGGGCCGTTATGTATTTATTGTCCCACAATATGATGCGGAAGGAGGGTGGTTGGACTCGTATCTTTAGTTTGTGCAAGTTACAGTGAGCCTCTCGGGTGTAAGCACGACACTGCGGCCTGGCAGCCAGTCTGCGGCCTGGCCGGCGGTTATTTCTGGTAGATGATCTGGCCGGCGCGGATGGTGTAGGCGACTTTGGCCAGGTTGTGAACGTCGGCGACAGGGTCAGCGTCGAGGACTACCAGGTCAGCGTCCAATCCTTTTTCTACACGTCCCTTCTTGTCGGCCTTGAAATATGCGGCGGGATTGGTGGTTAGGGAAGCGAGGATCTCGCCGGCTGACAGAGCGCGGTGCATAAATTCGTATTCGAGCGAAGTGTCGTAGATGTGGATGAAACCTACGTCGGTGCCGAACAGAACACGGTTTCCGTTGTCGGCGGAAAAAGATTTGAGCTGGGTGACACCGTGTTGCACGATATAGGCGGTGGCTGTGGGGTCGGGAACCACGGTGGTCCAGAGGGTGAGTGTGGGGATCAGGGCCGTGTGTTGGGACTTGAAGAGAGACAATTCCTCCGGGGTGTAATCGGGTTCACTGGGAAGAGTATGGGCGAGGATGTCGACACCGCCGGCGAGTGCATTGTCAGCGCCGGTTGGATTTTGCGGATGGGCGAAAACGGGCTTGCCCTTCGTGTGCGCGACCTCGACAGCGGCTTTCACGATGGCGACATCCATGTTGATGACGGGCTTGTCGCCCATGAAAGTGCCGGTGAAAAGCTTTATTCCGTCCAGTCCCTGGGACAGGTAGTAGCGGGCCATTTTTGCGGCTTCTTCGGAAGTGGCGGCTTCGGGAAGCTGCATTTCCGCGGGAAGGTAAACCGGATGGCCACCCTTCGGGAAGATGTCGCCCGCTAGAAGAATTTGGGGACCGGGGACTTCTCCGGATTCGACGCGGCCACGGAGAGCGAGGGAGTTCTGTGGATCAGAGCCGAGATCCCAGACGGTGGTGAATCCCCATCGGGTGAGCATTTCCTGCATGTGCATTTCGAGGGTTGCAGCAGGAGCGGTAGCGGCGTTGTTCCACGCCGATTCAGTCAAATGGATGTGACTATTCCAGAATCCGGCGACGATGGTTTTTCCGGCGCAATCGATGACGCGCGCATCTTTCGGAATTTTGATTTCGGCGCGCTTGCCGACCGCGGTGATGACGCCGTTGGCGGTCAAGACGACAGCGTCGGTCATGGGAGGAGCCGTGGGAGAGGAATAGACGGTGGCGCCGATCAGAGCCAGGGATTGCGGGGTTGCAGCGGTCGCGGGCGGTGCGGTTGTGAGGAAAACGAGAGTCAGTCCGGCGAGAATCAATCCGAAGATGGCGAGGCGATTCCGAAACATGGCGTGGTCCTCAAGTTTTTGGTCAGACTATAGTAAAGGAAGCGTTCGGATACGGGAAACGGGTTTGCGATTGCGATTCATGAAAAGTCAGGCGTTCAATTCGCTGTTAGGGCTCGATCGGGAGGAACTAACAGGTCTCGTGGTGGAGTCGGGCCAGCCTGCGTACCGGGGACAGCAGCTTTTTGAAGCAGTGTACCGTCAGAGAATCGAGCGGCTCGATCAGGTCTCGACGCTGCCTCTGGAATATCGTTTGCGGCTGACGGATGAGGGTTGGGGGATCGGACTGCCGTCGATTGACCGGAAGTTTGTGTCGAGCGACGAGAGCGTGCGCTACCTGTTGAGGTTGGGGGATGGCGAAACGGTTGAGACGGTCTGGATGCCGGAGGGAGATGGGGGCGAGAGCGGGGATGGGAGTGAGGCTGGAGAGGAGGGTGAGGAGCAATTCCCCACTCAAGCCAAAAGAGGGCTTGAATGCGGCACCCTCGGCTCGCAATCAATCGCGAAAGGCGCGCTCGAATGCGGCACCCCTGGTGGGCGGAGGCGGGCTACGATTTGCGTTTCCAGCCAGGTGGGGTGCGCGGTGAATTGCAAATTTTGTTTTACAGCGCTGCTCGGAGTAAAGAGAAATCTTGAGGCTGGAGAGATTGTGGGGCAGATTGCGGCCGTGCTGCGGGATCAGGGAGTGGAACCGCCGCTGCAACGCGTGAACGTCGTTTTTATGGGCATGGGCGAGCCTTTTCTCAATTATGACAATTTCATGAAGTCGGTGCGGCTGCTGGTGGAGGGAGTAGGGATTCCGGAATCGCGGATGACGGTTTCGACGGCGGGGATTGTGCCGCGGATTTACGATTTTGGACGTGAGGCGGTGCGGCCGAAGCTGGCCATTTCGCTGAATGGGTCGAACGATGAGCTACGGAGCGAGGTAATGCCGCTCAACCGGAAATGGAATCTTGCGGAGCTGATGAAAGCGGCGCGCGAATTTCCGCTGCGGGCGCGGGAGCGACTGACGTTTGAGTATGTGCTGCTGGAGGGAGTGAACGATGGCCCGGCGCAGGCACGCGAAATTGTTGAGTTGGTACGTGGGTTGCGGACGAAGGTGAATCTGATTGCGCTCAACCCGGGATCGGAGTTGGCGTACAGAACGCCGGAGCAGGAGCGCGTTCTGGAGTTCCAGAACATTCTGGTGGGGGCGGGGATTCCGGCGTTTGTGCGGCGTCCGCGCGGACGAGATATTTTTGCGGCGTGCGGGCAGTTGAAGAGGACGATGGAGATTGCGCCGGCTTCGTCGGAACGTTGAGTGCGTGGAATCCCTCGATGGATTGTGGTCCGAGGTGAGGCCCTTAGAGCTGGAAGGCGCTGTGAGCGGCGGCGCGATGCGGCTGCGCGCTGCTGGATTTGGCGACGGGCAGCGCCAAACGAAACGCGAGGATGCTGGGATTGGATGGGCGCGAGATGAGGCCGCCGTGCTCGGCAGCGATACGGCAACAGGCGCTCAGGGAAAGGGTAGAGGCTTTATTTGCTCCGTCGGCGGTAAGCAATAAGTCGCAGAGAGGGGGTTGCGCGAACGGGTTGCCGGCGAAGAAATCGATGAGCACGGCGCCGCCATCATGACGGGTGCGGACGAACAGGATGTGGCGGCTATCGGGTCCGAGTTGAGTGCCGATTTGTCCTGCAAGGTGGAGGCAGACGTGGAGAAGCTGGTTGGCGTCTGCGAGCACGGGCGGCAAGGAAGCGCCCAGTTCAAGGCGAATCGCCAGGGACTGGGCCTCAAGTTGGGGCGCCAACTGGCGCATGGCTGTCTGGAGCACTGAGTTTGGATCGACCGAGGCAAGCCTGGCGGGCGCCTGGCGGGCGAACGTAAGCAAGCTTGCCACCAGATTTTTTGTGCGGCGGACCTGTTCGCCAATCTTGATCGCCTGTAGTTGTTCCTGGACCGGGAGGCTGGACGCGCTGAGCAGATCGGAATATCCGAGCATGGCGGTCAGTGGGTTGTTGATTTCATGAGCTGCGCCTCCGACCAACTGTCCGAGCGAGGCCAGTTTCTCGGATTGGATGAGTTGCTGTTGCACGGATTTCAAGTCGTCGACGGCGCGGTGGGACTTATCGAGGAAACGAGCGAGTTCGGCGCCGAGGAGCCATTGCCGCCAAAAGACCACACCTCCCATGACGACCATGGCGAGAAGGCTTGCCAAAATGCGAAAGGTGCGGACCGGGGCTGGAATTGCAGAATCGAGTTCCGTGTGCAGGGCAGCCCAAGGCAATGTGAAGAGGGCAAGCATGCTAAGGCGCGTGATATAGATGCCGAGCAGAGGCTTGGGCGGCTTCGAGGCCGACAAATCGTAGTGGGCAGCGAACATGGGAACCGCAGCCATCCAGGCGATTGAAACGGTCAGCGGGATGTCGTAGATGCTGCCGCTGTAATAGGTCTTCTGGCCAATGGCGTAGGTGGCGACGTAGGAACTGGAGGCATAGAGCGCGCTGGCTCCCAACAACTGCGCATAAAGATGGCGCCAGCCGCCCCGGGACGAATAGGCGAGTACGACCAGGGCGATCAGGAGCACCAATTTTTCGGTGAGATAGGTCAAGTTCAAATTGGTGCTGTAGGCGGGTTCGTCGACCTGCACGGTTTGCCAGGGGATTACCAGATACACGTAAACAAACATCCACCAGGTGAGCAAGAGCGTAAAGTCGAGCATGCGGATGCGCCCGTCGCGTTCATCTTCGCGCAGATGCGGGAGGACGGCGAGGGCGGCGATCATCGGGACCAGATGCAGAAACAGAACGATGTCACCCAGGAACGGGTCAGGCACGTCCTGGCGCTTAAGGACCTCGAAGTAATTCCACATCGCCTGATAAGAGAGCCAGAGGATCATGCCTGCGCTCATCAGGATCCAGAACAGGCGGGCGTGGAAGGTCGCGGAACGGGCACGGGCGATGTTGGGGAGGAATGCGGCAGTTGCGGCCAGCAGAAGAGTGCCCTGAATCAGGTCGCTGGCGATGGTAAGCGCGGTGCCTCTCGTCATGAGCAGAGAAGCAGCCACCTGAGCCGAAGTAAGGGAGACCAGTAGTGCGATCGTGAATCGGTTGCGTCGTAACAAACAGACCACCCCGGTTCCATTCTAGGCGGAAAGCGGGGCGACGTCGGTTACCGAAGTAACTAATATTGTTAGGCTGGCAGGGACGTAGTGGTCCGACTTAGGGCGCGCATGCACGAGAGGTGGCGCTACTACAATTCAGGCGGACGAGTAAAATAAACTACTCACAGAAACGTTAGAATTAAGCCGCAAACGAAAAGGGAGCTGGAAAGTTGTGTCCTGGATGATCTCTGGAAACCGGGATTTATGGCGCTTCCGCGCTCCGCTGAGCGGAGACGAAATCCGGCGCACGGAGCGCTGGCTGGCGACGGCACGGGTGGCGTTGACCATTGCGGCGCTGGTTTCGCTGTGGATGGATCCGGTGCGCGGGCTTGCCTATTCGCGCTGGCTGTATTGGCTGCTGACGATCTATCTGGCGCACGCAGTGGCGGTGCTGCTGCTGGTGCGCTTTCGACCGCAATCGACGGTGGCGTTTCGGCTGGTGGTGCACGGAGCCGACATCCTATGGCCTGTTCTGATTGCTATGTTCGCTCCGGCGCAGAGCGGGCAATTCTTCCTGTTCTTTGTTTTCGTGATGGCGGAAGCGGCGTACCGCTGGGGGTTATGGGAGACGGTGGGCACGGCCGCCGTGGCGGTGGCGCTGCTGTGGATCGAATCGTTTGCGATGTCGGTGGGCCTGGAAGCGGCGGCGGATCGCTGGCTGAAACAAGCACATCTGGCACGGCTCGGTGTCAGCGTGCACGAACTGAATTCGCAACAGCTGATCATGAGTTCGGTGTATCTGCTGGTGCTTGGATTTCTTCTGGGTTACATGGCGCAGAATCAGAAGAAAATCAGGGCGGAGCGCGCGGTCATCACCCGGGTTCTGAGCTCGGCACGAGTCGAGGCAGGATTGAGCGGAACGATGGAGCAGATCCTGACCGAGGTGTTGAACATTTACGGAGCGAGGCGGGTTTTGAGCGCTTCGCAGGAATCGAACAGCTACCGTGTTTTTCTGGCCGAGGTTAATCGTACTGAAAATAGCCAGAGACTGCGCTGGCGTGAGGCGACACCGGAGAGCGAGGCGGCGTATCTTTTCCGGTCTCCGGCGGATGCGATCTATGCCGTGCGAACAGCCAACGGTTTTCGCACGGTTTTGCTGGATCGCGATGGAGTACGGCTGCGGGATTCGAATGCGACGTTTCTGGAAGCGCTGACGCGCGCGGAAGCGTTCGCGTGTGTTTTTTCTGTGGCTTTCTTATTTGGAAAAGAGTGGTCGGCGCGGGCATTTGTGTTCGATCCACAGATGATGGCCGATCCGGAGGAGGAACTGCGGTTTCTTCAGGATTTCGCACAGGAGGTGGGTCCGGCGATTTATAACGTGTACCTGATGCGGCGATTGCGGGAGCGGGCCGGGGCCGTGGAGCGGGCGCGCTTCGCGCGCGAATTGCACGACGGCGCTATTCAATCGCTGATTGCGGTGGAGATGCAACTGGACGTACTGCGGCGTCAGTCGGGGACACAGGCACCGGTGGTGAACGCGGAGCTGGGACGAATCCAGAAATTGCTGCGCGAGGAAGTGCTGAAACTGCGTGAGTTGATGCAGGAGATGAAGTCATTTGAGGTGGATGCCGACCGATTGCTGGGCTTTATTTCGGATATGGTCGAGCGATTCCGGCGCGAAACTGGGATCTCGGCGCATTTTCTGTGCGAGTTGGAGCGGGTCGAACTTCCGCAGAAAGTTTGCCGGGAGGTGGCACGGATCGTGCAGGAAAGCCTGGTGAATGTGCGTAAGCATAGCGGTGCGCGCAATGTGCTGGTGCGGCTGGCACAGAAAGCGGACGACCTGCAGCTATCGATCGAGGACGATGGGTGCGGTTTCGCGTTTGCGGGGAAACTTTCCGGCGCGGAACTGGAGACGAAGGGCAAGGGTCCGGCGGTGATTAGTGAGCGGGTACGCTTGCTTGCGGCCGAACTCGCGATAGAATCGAATCCCGGACAAGGAGCCAAGCTGACGGTTCGAATTCCACCGGCAAGAAAGACGAATCAAAACCAGGTCTAATCATGGATAAACGTGTGAGCCCCATTCGCATTGTGATAGCCGACGATCATCCTATCTTTCGAGACGGACTGCGGCGGCTGCTTGAATCGGAAAATGACATGAAGGTTGTGGGTGAAGCTTGTGATGGCCGAGAGGCTGTGAAACTGGCGACCGAGATCAAACCCGATATCCTGCTGCTGGATCTGGCGATGCCGCACCACACCGGACTGGACGCGCTGCGCGATCTGAGCGCGCGCAATGCGGATGCGGGAGGGGTCCGCATCATCCTGCTGACAGCGGCGGTCGAGAAGAAACAGATCGTGGAAGCCTTGCAACTGGGGGCGCGAGGCGTTGTGATGAAGGACTCCGCCACCCAACTGCTGCTTAAAAGCATTCATGCGGTGATGAGCGGCGAATACTGGGTGGGACGGGAGAACGTTTCGAACCTTGTGCAATATCTGCGGAACCTGATGCAGAGCACGAGTGAGGAATCGAAGCAGAAGAAGTTCGGTCTGACGCCGCGAGAGCTCGAAATTGTATCGGCGGTCGTAGCCGGCTACGCGAACCGGGAAATCGCAGAGTATTTCAAAATCAGCGAAGATACGGTGAAGCACCATCTGAGCAACATTTTTGACAAGCTTGGGGTTTCGACCCGGCTCGAGTTGGCATTGTTTGCGGTAAACCAGGGGCTCCCACTGAAAACCATCGTGTAAAGGGCGGTCTGGTTGGGTTCCGGAGGGTTGGGTTGGTGTGCACGAAAGTGCTATAAGGGGGTCACCCGTGTGCTATTGGACGGACGCCCTCAGTAACGTTATTTTAATGGAACATGAGGGTGAACCGTAGCCGGAGTTTGCATGCGTTTGCCCCAGGAGAGAAAAGGTGATTGAGATAATCCGCCAACTTTGGGTTGAGGAGAGCGGTCAGGACGTCGCGGAGTACGCGGTGATGCTGGCAGTAATCCTGGTAATCGTAATTGGCACGGTGCGGCTGATTGGCAGCAACGCCAACACCGTGTTCTCGCAAGTTGGAAGCCAACTGCAGCAGTAGCCGTACGGGCTGTACGGGCCGCAGCTGGTTTGTTCTTTCCGCAGCTGTATCAATCCTCGCCTTAAATCCGGAACATATTGTTTCCAAGCAGGCTCGCATTTACTGGCCCGATGGAGTCGCCGTCTTTTCTGCCGCGGGAGCGGGCACTGGCTTGTCTGGCGAAGGCGTGCCAAACCGCGTCAGGAACGGAAAGAAGGGTGTTACCTCAAACGGCATCTTTTCAGCGGCAGCAGTGATGGCGACCGGCTTGGTCTTAATCAATTCCAACTGATCGCTCCAAGGATCAACTTTGACTCGGCCTCCCAACGGGAGGGCCGCGATCTGGTCGGCTTTGGTCGGGTCGAAATTGGGCGAGGCCGTCATCAAAGACGACATCCGGGTGGCATTGCCGTTGAGCAGACTGTCACCCAAGTGGGCACGAATGAGATTTTTCAGTTGAGGAGCGCGCGCCTGCACGGCTTTCAGAAAAAGTCCCGCGTTGCCAAGCTTGTCTTTATAGGGCGAGTTGTTGAGGAGCTCGATGGCCTTCTTGTCAGCCGCCTCTTCTTCGCTGCGGTCGCGGGCAAAATCCATGCGCTCAAACGTGCGCTCGTCGGGGAAGAACATGCGGTCGTTAAAGGCCAGCTTGGTATTGAGGTGGTGGCCTAACGCGATGTGCGCCAGTTCGTGAGTCAGAATCATGGCCAGGGAAGCTTCATCGGGCAGCACGTCAATCATGCCGCGGCTAACGACGATGGTGCGGCCGATTGTAAAGGACTCAAGCGGAGTGGTCAGCAGGACACGACAGTGGATTTCGGGTTGAATGTCAAGGTTGTTGGTGACCATCACGTTGTTGATGACGGTCTGGAGAACCTTGTCGATGTCGCCTTCGGGAGCGAGCAAGCCAATCTGCTGCAGGCGATCAATGACATTGAATTCAGCCTGGCGTTCCCACTGGCGCTGGGCTTCGATGGGCGATGCATCCTGCGCTTTCTGGCTCTGGTCCTGAACAGACTGCGGGGCGTCGACGGTGATCTCGGTAAATTCGGAGTTGCGGCGAAAATCCTTCAGGTTATAGCCCCAGACGCGAGTTTGCGCCTTGTAGCGCAGGGTCTGGCCGAGGCGGGCTTTGAAGTCGGACTCCTCGGAATAAACCAAGGAAGGCAGCCAGAGTCCCGGACGCACGTTCTGACGCCAACTGTCGAAGTGAAAGAAAAAGCTGTTGCGGTGGGACTGGGTATAGGTTCCGTTAAAGCGAACGATGTTGTAGTTCTGGTCTTCGATCCAAATACGGCCCAGGAAGCGGCCGCTGGAGGCGTCTTTCTTGGGCGCGACGTCCATCACAATGCAGCGGACTTCCCCGAGAAATTCGCGGCGGACGAAGGTAAAGTCATAATACTGCCGCTGAAAATCCTGGTCGACCAAGACCATCTGGGCGAAGCCCAGAGGCAGGAATTTCATGGCATAGACATCCTTCAGCTTGCTGAGCATACGTCGGCCGAGCCCGGCCGTAGTCGGGGAGCTGAAAGTACGATCATCGGCAGACCCGCTGCTCAAATCCAAACGACCGAGGAAATAGACGTCGCTGACGGGAACGGGCGCGTTCAGATCCTTATCTTCCTTAAGATTCTGGAGATAAGTTTCGACCAGGGGATGCATCTGTTTCATCTGGGCGTTGAAGAAGTGCTCGCGCTCGACGGTGCGGTCGATGACCTGTTCGAAACTGACGGCGGCAGCAGCAGCGTGCGGCTCGGCTTCGTCGCGGGAGGAGAGCTTGGGATCGGGCGTGGTCTGGGCGAGCAGAAAGATCCCGCTGCAGATCAGAGAGAGAGCAATCAGAAGGGCGAGGGAGCGTCCCATTTTGTTTTGTTTCATTCTACCTGAGATGCAAGTTCACTACGATGCCAGTTGGAACACAATATGTAACACAGCCGGAAAGTCGGCAGGATGCCCATCTTTCAAAGCCGGCTTGAACTGAATTTTCTCTGCGGCATGAATCGCAGACTCATCCAGCCCATGCCCTAGGCCTTGCACGACTTTCATTATCTTAATCTGTCCGGTGGCCCCGAAAACGACGTCGAGCAGGACTTCACCTTCCACTTTGAGGTTACGCCCTTCCTCAGTGTAAACCGGACGGGGTTTAAAAGTAATTTCGGCGGGAACTGTTTTCACAACCGGTTCTGCGGTCTTCAATTTGGCGGAGCTTGCGACGACATCCGCGTCTCCAAAGCCACCCTGGCGTACGGTGCCGCGCGAAGCTGAAGTTGTGGCGGAACCATCTCCCGTGGCTATGCCGCTGCCGAATCCGGCGCTGGCGATCACGCCGCGGGCACCGTGGGAGCCACCCGTGCCGTTTCCAGAGCCGGGTCCATTCGGCATGTTCAGGCTGCCGGCCTGAGCGATCGTGACGGGACGGCCTTGATTATCGTGCGCGGGCACGCCGTTGGGATCTCCAAAGCCACCGGTCTGCACATTCTTCGGTGCGGCCGCCATGGTTGGTGTCGCAGAACTTCCGTTCGAAAAATTATTCGTTTTGACCAGCTGTTTGGGGATTGCCGGTTTCGCGTCGGGCAAGAGTTCCTTGTTGACCGCCACTGTCACTTTAGGCGGCTGGATGTCGGCGACCGGTTGAGGTTTTGGACGCGTGAGCTCAGGCGGAACGCGCAAAGCCTGAGGGCGGGGTGTGACAAGCTGGGCGATTTTTGGCGCCGGGAAATTTCTGACCGGAGCCGGGGACTGTGGAATCGGAGGTGGTGTATCTACCAGTCTGACGAAGTGGTAGTCATGTACGGGCAGCACCAGGACCTCGGGATGGGCGATCGCGGCAACCACAAAGAGGGTGACTACGGCTGCCTGCATGCCATAGCTGACGACAAATCTTCCCCAGCGCGTGCGTGGTTCGGGAAGAAGGCCTAGGGTCAATTGCAAAACCTGAGAATCCATGTCCGGCACCTCAAAATAATCCACTGCCGGCGAATGCGGCCGACAGCAGAGCTAAACCCCACGAACTGCAGTTTCAGGACTGCGGGAGACGGTTCGAGGAACCACACTTCCGATCAGGTGAAATGCACGTCGAAGGCCATTTTCGAGGAAAGCTCTTCCCAGTAAGATGCTGCCAAACGGCGACTTACATGGGGAAGAACCTATGCTAACAGATGAAAAAGTCCACCTTGCAAGGTTTTTCCTATTTTGGGGAGGGAATTTTCGGAAGGGAACAGGAAGATTTTGCGCCACCAGAGGGCTCAGATCACGTTTGTTTCCAAATCCGCGGGTTTTGCGTGGAAGACAGGGCGCGATGAACTTATGAGTGGCTGGAGCGATCCCGGCGAATTGGTTGATTATTTTCCGTCACGCCGAGTCGGGTCGGCGGCCGGCCGGGGCGAATTTCGTTTGTGACTTGACGGGCCCAGCGAATAGCTTGGTTATAGGTCTTGTCGTCGGGCCGACTTTATTCCTCTTCTTCTTCATCGAGTTTGATGCGCAGGGACTTGAGAAACTTCAGGTCCTGATCGCTGATCTTGAGTTCGGGATTTGTGCTGAGCGTGGAAACCAAGGAAGTTTTGTCGGTCGAGTGTTCGCCTTGCTTGCTGACGCCGATGGTTGCTTCGAGAACAAGAAAGATGTCGTAGCCGCCGTCCTTGATGCGGGCGACAACTTCGGCGATCTGCTCGGAATCGGATAAAGATCCGTTGATAGCTTCGCCGAGTTCTTTCATGAGCTGCTTGAGTTGCTGATCCACGCACTCCCCCTGATGGTTCCGGAACAACTGCCGGCAGGCTGCCTCGTCACAACCTGTTGTGATGCCAGCCACAACGATTGTACGCTCGGCCACTGCTAAAATCGACAGATGATCGTGGGCCCAAAGGCGAGAAAGCTGGGGCTGTTTCTACGCGTTGCCGGCCAGCAACTGGCCCGCAGCCGAACCGGGGGCGCGGTGCTGAAGGGAGTGCGCGCAACCGCCAGTTCGATCGGAAGAGCGCTGCATCAACTCTGGCTGGAAGTGACAGGATTCACATTTCTTGCGATTGCCGGAGTGGGCGCGATCACGGGATTTCGCGAATACGGGAAATACCACGCCGGAGCGGAAGCGGGTCCGGGCCGGCTGATTCTGACGGTGTGCTTCACGCTTTCGTTTGGCTGGTTCGGCCTGAGTTCGTTCATGCGGATCAAGAGAAAACAATAGCGAGCGAGAGCGCCGCGGTCCGCCGCTTTGATGGAACAGCGGCCAGAGTGCTCGGGAATGGTTCTTCTGCACGAGGATCTCAAATGAGTGATACGGCCAAGACTGCCGATGCTGTTTCCACGTCTCCGTCCAAGCCGAAACCGGCAATGGCTGAGCAACAAACCTCCTCGCACATTGTGGTTCAGCCGCTCTACACGCCGGTCGATCTCGCGGAGGCAAATTACGACCGCGACTTGGGCTACCCGGGCGAATTTCCGTACACACGCGGCGTGCAGGCCACCATGTACCGCGGGCGGCTCTGGACCATGCGCCAGTACGCCGGCATGGGCGATGCCGAGGAATCGAACAAGCGTTACAAGTATCTGCTTGCGAACGGGACGACCGGATTATCGGTGGCGTTCGATCTGCCGACGCAGATTGGGCTCGATTCGGATAATCCGCTGGCGGCAGGCGAGGTCGGCAAGGTCGGCGTGGCGATCGATTCGATTGAGGACATGCAGCGGCTGTTTGACGGGATCGAACTGACCAAGATCTCAACGTCGATGACGATCAATGCTTCGGCTTCAATCCTGCTCGCGCTCTACGTGGCGGTGGCACGGCGGCAAGGGATGGACATCCGCAAGCTGTCGGGGACGATTCAGAACGATGTGCTCAAGGAGTACATCGCGCGCGGCACCTATATTTACCCGCCGCAGCAGGCGATGCGCATTATTACTGACATTTTTGCCTGGACCAACGAAAACGTGCCGGACTGGAACACGATTTCCATCTCGGGCTATCACATGCGCGAGGCGGGATCGACCGCCGTGCAGGAGGTCGCGTTTACGCTGGGCAACGGGATTGCCTACGTGGAAGCGGCCATCAAGGCTGGGTTGGATGTCGACAAGTTCGCGCCGCGACTCTCCTTCTTTTTTAACGCCCACAGCAATTTTCTGGAAGAAGTTGCGAAGTTTCGGGCGGCGCGGCGCATGTGGGCGAAGATCATGCGCGACCAATTCAAGGCTAAGAATCCGAAGTCGTGGATGCTACGGTTTCACACGCAGACCGCGGGGTCGACGCTGACGGCGCAGCAGCCGGAGAACAACATCGTGCGCACGGCGATTCAGGCGATGGCGGCTGTCCTTGGCGGCACGCAGTCGTTGCATACCAATTCGTTCGACGAAGCGCTGGCTTTGCCGACCGAGCAATCGGCGCGAATTGCGCTACGAACACAGCAGGTCATCGCGTTTGAGTCGGGAGCTCCCCAGACAGTCGATCCGCTGGCAGGGTCGTACTACGTCGAGTCGCTGACGAACGAGATCGAAAAGCGGGCCGGCGAATACCTGCAGAAGATCGAGACTTTTGGAGGAATGCTGAAGGCGATTGAGCGCGGGTATGTGCAGCAGGAGATTCAGAATGCCGCGTACGAGTACCAGCAGGCGGTTGATCGTGAGCAGTCGATCGTCGTGGGTGTGAACCGGTTTCAGGCGAATGAAGAGAAAGAGGTGCCGATCCAGCGGATCGATCCGGCGCTGGAGCCGAAGCAGGTGGAGCGACTGCGGGCGCTGCGGGCGAGGCGAAATCCGCAGACGTGGGAGGCGGCGATCAAGGCTGTCGAAGACACGGCGCGGTCTGGCGACAACCTCATGCCGCGCATTTTGGCAGCTGTGGAGGCTAACGCTACCGTTGGCGAGATTTCCGATGCCATGCGGAAGGTGTATGGGGAGTATCGGGAAGCGGTGGTGATTTAGGGCGTCAGTGTGCCGAGAGCTCGTGCTAACGGGCAAATCGAGGCAGCATGTGAGGAGTTGAAAAGGGAATCTGGCGGCCGAAAATACGCAGTTCAATCCACCGTCTTGTAATCGCAGGCTTCGCGACAGGCCTCGCAATAGAGTAAGCCGTCGGTGCAGAGGCGGATGCCCATCTCCGATTGGCAGAGGACGCAGAACTTCTCGCACTGACAACTTCTTTCCGACTGCTCGCACTGGGCGCACACGATTTTGCTTTGGCCTGGTTTGGTGGACATAGTTGCAGTGTAGGGCCGACGCGCCGGACGCTGAAAATGACCGAGGTAATGAAAACGATTGCAGAGGTCAGAGGTCAGAGTACAGAGGTAAAACCCCAACTTGCAGCAGCATCGCCGGCACCAAGGTCTTAACCTCTGCAGCCTGACCTCTAACCTCTGACCTCAGGTTCTTCCATTTGCCGTGCTTCCTGCACAGGTGTTAACGTAAACAGTTCCAGATTCCCGGCAGCCCAGCCACTGCCGACCGAGGTTCTCTTTTGTCTGCTGCGCCAGCAATTCCGCCTACCGTTCGGAAGACTGCCCTGAATGCCGTTCATCGGCAGATGGGTGCAAAAATGGTCGAATTCAACGGCTGGGACATGCCGGTTGAATATCCTGCGTCGATCGGTTGCGGGATCGTCAACGAGCATATGGCTGTGCGCACAGGCGTTGGCATTTTTGACGTCAGCCACATGGGCGATATTCGGTTGGCTGGGCCGGGCGCTCTCGCCGCGGTGCAGCACATTTCGATGAACGATGCTGCGAAGCTCGCGATCGGGCAGGCGCAATATTCGGCGCTGCTTTATCCGCAGGGCACGTTTGTGGACGATGTGATCGTGCACCGGCTGGGCGAAGATGAATACCTGCTGGTGATCAACGCGGGGACTCGCGAGAAGGATTTCAACTGGGTGCGCGACAACACGCGCCAGTTCGATTGCAAGGTCGAACACCTTTCGGACGATTTCACGCAGATTGCGATCCAGGGGCCGAAGGGCGTGAATCTGCTGCAGAAGTTGACGGATGCCGACCTGGGCGCGGTGAAGTTCTACTGGGTCACGCGGGGGACGGTGTGCGGGCTGAAGAATATTTTGATCGGCCGGACGGGTTACACGGCCGAAGATGGATTTGAGATTTACATCCCTTCGGATGAAGCGACCAGTGCGCGCGTGTGGTACGCGATTCTGGAGGCGGGGAAGGAGTTTGGCGTAGTCCCTTGCGGACTGGGTGCTCGCAACACGCTGCGACTGGAAGGCAAACTGCCGCTTTATGGCCACGAGATCTCCGACACGATCAATGTTTGGGAAGCGGGAGTGGATCGGTGGTGCAAGATGGAGAAGCCAGAGTTTATCGGCCGGGCGGCGCTTGAAAAAGCGCGCGCGGAGGGAGTGACGAAAACCCTGGTTGGGTTGGAGATGGTGGATCGCGGGATTGCGCGGGACGGATACAAGGTTCTAAACGCGGGCGGCAAAGAGATTGGCTATGTTACGAGTGGGTCTCCGGCACCGTTTCTGAAGAAGAATATTGCGCTGGCGTATGTGCCGCCGGATCAGGTGGCGCTTGGGAATACGGTACAGGTGGAAATTCGCGGGCAGGGCGTGAAAGCGCAAGTGGTGCCGACGCCATTTTATAAGCGTCCGAAAAAAGCATAACCACAGAGGACACGGAGATCACAGAGGAAGAGCGTCAAGCGCAAAGAACAAAGAAGGAATTCAGGGTGGCTGAAGCTAGCAGCTAAGAATCAGGAGCAGGAACGAAATGTCATATCCGACCGACCGCAAATATACGAAGGAACATGAATGGATCAGCGCCGATGGAAAGATCGGCATTACAGCCCATGCCCAGGAGTCGCTGGGCGATATCGTTTTTGTGGAACTTCCCGCAGTGGGCGCGGAACTGACGGCCGGCAAAACGTTCGGTACTGTTGAATCGGTAAAAGCAGTGTCCGATCTGTATGCTCCGGCATCGGGTACGGTGACCGAGGTGAACGGCAGCTTGGCCACGGCTCCAGAACAGGTAAATAAAGATGCACATGCAGCGTGGATGATCAAGATTGACGTCAAGAATCCAGCCGAGCTTAACGCGCTATTGTCGCCGGCAGATTATGAGAAGTTTGTGGCTGAGGAAGGCTCTCATTAATATTGCGAGGAAATAACCGGTTGCAGACTCAAATCATCCAGGTTCCATACGACTCCGGGCGCAAGGAATTTGGTATGGGAGCCGGTCCTGCCCAATTGCTCAAGCACATGCTAGATCCGCTTCCGGAAGGCTGCGTGGACCGGATTGAAGTTGAGCGGCAGCCTTTCGAGTTGGGGACAACGTTGCGCGTACTCCACGCGCTTTCGGAAAAAGTAGCGGCTGCCGTGCAATCTGATCGTTTTCCGCTGGTGCTTTCAGGGAATTGCGTAAGTTGTGTGGGCACACTGGCGGGTTTGGGCGCTGAGCCTTCGGCGGTGGTGTGGCTGGATGCTCATGCCGACTTCAATACTCCGGAAACGACTGTCAGCGGGTTTTTTGATGGCATGGCACTGGCTACGGCAACCGGCAGGTGTTGGCAGAATCTGGCATCTACTGTTCCAGGTTTCCAGCCGGTGCCCGAGAGGAACGTGGTCCTGATCGGAGCGCGGGACCTTGATCATGAAGAGCGCCAGATGCTGGAGGAGTCATCCGTAAAGTGGATTCCCGTTGCCACAGTTCGGGAACACGGCGTCGAAACTGCGCTGCGCAGCGTTCTCGAGGACTTGAGGGCCGAACGGATTTATCTTCACATTGATCTGGATGTTCTCGACCTCAAGCAGGCCCGAGTGAACCGGTTTTCGTCGACTGGCGGGTTGACCGTTATGGAGTTGGTGCAGGTAGTTCGCACAGTTGCGTGTGCGCGACCGGTTGCCGCGGCCGCGATCAGTGCCTATGATCCGTGCTGCGACGAAGATGGCCGAGCTCTGCGGGCGGGCACGGTCTTGATACGACAACTCAGCAGTATTAATCAGGATAGCTTTGCGCGGGCTTGCGGCTAAGAGCCCGCTCGAATCGAAGTAAGCGAAGAGGCGTCTAATCACCTTATGCGTTATTTACCTAAATCTCCATCTGATCGTGAAGCCATGCTCAAGGCGATCGGGATCCGCTCCATAGATGATCTTTTCTCGCCCATCCCGGCTCAATATCGTCTCAACCGCGATCTTGCCATTCCGCGTCAGATGGCGGAGTCCGAGATTGTCGACTGGTTCAAGCAGCGCGCCAAGGAGAACGCCGACGGCTATGCCAGTTTCCTTGGCGCTGGTGCCTACCTCCATTACCGGCCGGTCGTGATCGATGCACTCGTGCAGCGCGGGGAATTTCTCACCTCTTACACGCCATACCAGGCCGAGTACGCCCAGGGAACGCTGCAGGCGATCTTCGAATTCCAGACCATGGTCTCCGAACTGACCGGAATGGATCTCGCGAACGCCTCCATGTATGACGGGTCGACAGGAGCCGCCGAAGCCGTGATGATGGCCGTGCGCATCACCGGAAAACACGGGGCGGTCGTGGCGCGAACGCTGCATCCTGAATACCGCGAAGTCATCAACACCTACGCCACGCACCAGAACATACCGTTAACGACGGTCTCGTATAAAGACTCGGGGCAGGTTGACCTGAAGACGCTGGAAGCGGTGATCACCGATGACACGGCGTGCGTGCTGATTCAGTCGCCGAATTTTTTCGGGACGATTGAAGATGTGGAAGCGATTGCTGAAATCGCGCACAAACGGGGTGCGCTGCTGATCGTATCGATCGCCGAAGCCGTGTCGCTGGGGATTGTTGAGCCACCGCGTTCGGCCGACATTGTTGCAATGGAAGCGCAGTCATTTGGCGTGCCGCTGGGATTCGGCGGACCTTATTGCGGAGTGCTCGCCACGAAGGAAAAATTCGTTCGCCAGATGCCGGGGCGTCTCGCGGGTCAGACCACCGACAGAAATGGCAAGCGCGGGTTCGTGCTCACGCTGGCCACGCGCGAACAGCACATCCGGCGCGAGAAGGCGACTTCGAACATCTGCACCAATCAGGCCCTCGTTGCGCTGATGGTGAACATCTTCATGACCGTGTACGGCAAGATCGGCCTGAGGGAACTAGCGAAGCAAAATATGGCAAAAGCGGCCTACGCTGCCGATCAGTTCAACAAACACGCTAAAGTTCTGTTCGCCGACGCACCGCACTTCAACGAGTTTGTCGTTAAAACCAGCGAAGATCCTTACGCCATCAACTCGCGCTTACTGGCACACAAAATCGTCGGCGGCTTGCCGCTGAAGAAGTTCTATCCCGAGTTGGGCAATGCCGCGCTGTGGTGCTGCACGGAACTGACGACGCGGTCGATGATCGATACGGCAGTCGGCCTCGTTGCCGACAGCGAGCGCTCGGTGCGAAGTATCAAGGAAGTCGAGGAGGTGGCGCGATGAAGCACATGACCCGTAAAGCCACGCGTCACATCAGCCAGAATGAAGGGCTGATTTTTGAGAAGTCGTCGCCGGGTAAGGCCGCCTGGAAATTGCCGCCGCTGGATGTTCCCGAAGTCGACACGGCGAAACTGCTGGGCAAGCAGGAGCGCAAAGACCTTGGCTCGATGCCCGAAGTCAGCGAGATTGAAATCATTCGTCACTTCACGCGGCTCTCGACCTGGAATTACGCGATTGATCTCGGCATGTTTCCGCTCGGCTCCTGCACGATGAAGTACAACCCGCGCGTGAACGAATTTGTGTCGCGCATAGAGGGGCTCGCGAACGGACATCCTTATCAGCCGGAGAGGGTGTCGCAGGGCGCAATGCGGATCATGAAGGCGCTGAGCGACTGTCTGCTCGAGATTACCGGCATGGACGCGATCACCTTGCAGCCCGCTGCAGGCGCTCATGGCGAATTGACCGGACTGCTGCTCGTGCGCGCTTATCACCAGTCGAAAGGCAACGCGCGCAAGAAGATTCTGATTCCGGATTCCGCGCACGGGACGAATCCCGCAACCGCTGCGACGGTTGGCTACGCGGTAGAAAATTTGAAGTCCGACAGCCGCGGCATGGTCGACGTGGCTGCGCTGGCCGCGCAAATGAACGAAGATGTGGCCGCGCTGATGGTCACCAATCCCAACACGCTTGGCGTCTTCGAGCAGGAGATTCACAAGATCGCCGAGTTGATGCACGCCAAGGGCGGCCTGCTCTACATGGACGGCGCCAACATGAATGCCCTCGTCGGTAAGGCGCGGCCCGGCGATTTCGGCGTCGATGTCATGCACCTCAACCTGCATAAGACGTTTTCGACGCCGCATGGCGG
Source organism: Terriglobales bacterium (assembly GCA_049509215.1). Lineage (GTDB taxonomy): Bacteria > Acidobacteriota > Terriglobia > Terriglobales > Acidobacteriaceae > Acidiflorens. Next base: position 4,647 of record JBELAC010000042.1, on the reverse strand, counting down.
AGGCGGGCCGGGATCCGGTCCGGTCGCGGTGAAGAAGATCCTCGAGCCTTTCCTGCCTACGCCGGTCGTGATTACCAAGAGCGACGGCACGCTGGGATTCGAATACAACCGTCCGCAGTCGGTAGGACGCGTGCGCGCGTTCTACGGAAACTTTGGGATGTTCATCCGCGCGCTTGCCTACATTTTTGCGAATGGACCGGATGGGCTGCGGCAGACGACGGAAGATGCGGTGCTGAATGCCAACTACATTCGCAAGGGCCTGGATGGCGTTTACGATCTGCCATACTCGACACCTTCAATGCACGAAGTTGTCTTCAGCGACAAGGTGCAGTCGAAAAAGGGCGTGCGCACGATGGATCTGGCAAAGCGCCTGATCGATTACGGATTCCATCCGTATACGACGGCGTTTCCGCTCATCGTCTCCGGCGCGCTGATGATTGAGCCGACCGAGAGCGAGCCCAAAGAAGAACTGGATCTGTTCATCGAAGCGATGAAGTCAATTGCGGATGAGGTCGAGGAAGATCCGCAGTTCGTGCTTGATGCTCCGCACAACACACGGATTTCGCGACTGGATGAGACTGCGGCTGCGCGCAAGCCGGTGCTGCGCTGGAAGCCGGAGACACAGATCTAACCACGGAGTACACAGAGGAACCAAAGTGTTGCAGTCCTCCGTGTTCCTCTGTGTTCTCCGCGCCCTCCGCGGTTGTGGATTGAATATCGTCGCGGGACAGCCGGCATTTCATCCACCCGCGCAGTTCACGTCGAAAAATAAAAAGCCCCGGAGGTGTCCGACCTCCGGGGGCTAGTTTGGTGAACGATACTAGGAGTTTAGGCTTCCGCCGCAGCGCCCTTGATCGTCCACCGTAACTGCGGCGGTAACTCTGCTGTGTTCTTCGGCAAAATATCCAAATAGATTACTGCGTACCGGAAGACCATGACCGCGACCGTCAGGACCATCAGCGTGGCTGCGAATTCGGTCCATTGCGGGACATAATAGACGCCCGAGCTGCGCTGCAGTCCGGTTACCGAAACATCGACGCGGTTGGTCATGAATCCGCCTACGATCATGGCGCAGGTCCAGTAGAGGTTGCGAGGATTGTTACGGATCTTGTTCATGTTCAGCAGGATGATCGGCCCAACCACCAGCAGCGCGATCTCAAGCCAGAAAGAAGCTGTTTCTTCGCGCCACATCCAGAGGTACGGTAGCGCGCCATTCTTCGACAGATCGACGAAGCGGAAGATGGCGTAGACGGCGAGCAGGGGCGCGATCACCCGGCTCACTCGAAAGATACAGGGCGATGATTGTGACGGCGAGGCCGGCTGGGATCGCCGAGAGGTAGAACAGTGTGGTCAGGTTCGGGCTGTACCAGAGTGGATCCAGCTTGCCTTTTGTCAGCAGGTAGAGGCCGCCGAGGAACGACTGGTGCAGGGATGAAAGAACGCAGCCGATCAGCACCAGGGCGATCAGGATTTCGTGGTGCCATTTGAGGTAGAGTTCGCGCACACGGGTGAACGGGATCTTCTCGACTAGAGCAGGCGAGAATTCGAGCGCGAGGACGGTCGAGTAGAGCATGACGCACCAGGAAACTTCGAACAGCATCGAATGGCGGTTCCACATCACGATCGGATGCCAGATCCGCCACGGCAGGCCAAGTTCGTACATCATGCCGGCGATTACGCTGGAGTATCCGAGGAAAGAGACCAGTACGGCAGCGCGCAGGACCGGACGATAGCGTTCAAAACCGAGAAGATAAACGGCCGCCGCGATGGCGAAACCGCCAGCCGAGAGTCCGACGCCGCACAGGGTGCCGATGCCGACCCAAAGTCCCCAGGGTTGGGCGTCGGTGAGGTGCGTCGCCTTAGCGAAGCCCAGAGCGAAGCGAGCGTATGTTGCATAGCATCCAGCCGCAAAAATCAGCGTCACAATCGTGCGCCACAATGTCATCTGTCGAAGTGCCAGTTTGGGCAGGTCGCGAGTCATAACCTAGCTCCTTTCCGAATCGTTCTTGTTGTCGTTATCGTTGAAGTGCTTCCGCGGGAAAGCAACGTTGCCTTCTGCCCGCGCGACGGCTTCGCGCCGCTGCGTAATCCAGTACAGACCCGAGAGCAAACTGCCGCCGACCAGCACAACGGTCGGGACATCGCCCAGGGCGTTGGCGGTCAGCATTGGCATTGCCTGTTTCGGCGGAGCGGCGAATCCGAGGTCTTCAAAGGGGACGTCAGAGATGAAGAAAACTGACGTGCCTCCAGCTTCCTCGCTGCCGTAGATGTGCTTGACGTAACCACCGCCCAGAATGCGGCGCTCGGCTTCTTCGAGGATTTCGTCGCGCCAGCCTACGGTGGAGGCGCCAGTGGGGCAAGCTTCTACGCAGGCGGGCGGCTGACCTTTCTCCTGCCGAGCCGAACACATGTCGCACTTCTTGACGAATGGCATCAGCTTTGTCCACTCGTAGCGCGGGACGCTGAATGGGCAAGCGACCAGGCAGTAGCGGCAACCGATGCACTTGCTGCCGTCATAGGTGACAGGTCCGAGAGCGGTTTTCTTCAGTGCGCCAACCAGGCAGGCCGAAGCGCAGGCCGGCTCCTCGCAGTGATTGCACATCTTCCGGACGAACTTGTCTTTGTGCTCTTCGATCACCGTGAGGTTGGTAGGCGAGAGCTTCGGTTCGCTCGCTGCCGGGAAGCCGTGCACTTCCTTGCACGCCTGCTCGCAGCTCCGGCATCCGATGCATTTGGTGATGTCCACCAGGATTGCTTTTGTGCGTTCCATACTTTCCTCTTTCTTGTGGCACCGGCGTTTTGCCGGATTCCTCTCTAGAGGGCGTTCTCGCCCGTGCGGGGCCGAGCTATGCTCGGCCCGTCATTCCGGTCGCTAGGACAGGAAGAATTCCTGCAGCAGATTCTGCCGAACTTGAGGCGTGACGCGAGTCAAGAGTCCGGACTCGGGCAGACCACCATCGGCCGCCATTGCCTGGGCCATCTCTGGAACCATGTTGGTCAGGCGCGTCAGGCAGTTCTGCATCCAGGGAGCAACCATCTGGCCTTGCATGAGGTTCTTCTGGTTGACCGGAAGATCGGGCGATTTCATGGTGGCGATCCAGCCCTTTTCATAGGGATCATGAACGATCGCCTTCGGGTCCTGAAGCGCGTCGCGGTTGATGGAAGTGATGACGCCTTCGATGGGCGATACGAGATCGATGGCAGTTTTCCCGCAATGCAGCGTCATGAGCCTCTGGCCCTGACGAACCCAGCGGTTCTCACCAATCACTTCGACGCGGTCGATCTGGCCGATGAGGTTGGCGGCGAAGCTGTCGATTCCTATGCGCGCGTCGTCGGCGCTCTCTTTCAGGCTCCAAGTGTGCCCTGGGTGGAAGCAGTACCCTTGAGGAATTGCGAGACCGGACGAGCGCTCCATCATCGGCTTGGCAACCGGCGCTAACGCGGGCTGCGGACGGGCGGCGAGTTCAAAGGCTTCCGGCGAACGGAAATAGCTGACAGTGACGATCACGAGGAACATCAGCAGGACGAAAAGAATAGACATAAAACTCTCCAATTTCCCGGGGTGGTAACTTTAGCCCCCGACCTCTCTCAGGCTTGCGCCGCGTTTTGCGAACTATCGAGCTTGCGTTGCCTGATTCGCGCTTATGTATGAGCACGCGCATGCCAAACCATTGGGCGAAAGAGCGCGCTTTAGGAATCACGAGGTTGGAGGTAATTTCAACGAGTTACAAAACGTCGCAATCCGCTTACCCAAGCAATTTGCTAATGCGTTCTGCGGAACGAAGGTACTAATGCATTTTGCAGTGGTCGGAAATTAGAGGCCGGCTTCGATGCGTGATCGTGGATCGAGAAAATCGCGCAATGCATCGCCGATGAAATTGAATGCAAGAACTGCGAGCATGACCGTGACGGCGGGAAAAATCACGAGATGCGGGGCGTCGAATAAATGCGAGCGGGCATCGTTCAACATCGATCCCCAGCTGGCGGTGGGCGGAGGAACGCCGAGACCGAGGAAGCTCATGGTGGCTTCGGCGAGAACCGCGCCTGCCATGCCGATGGCGGCCTGCACGATTACGGGTTGAATGATATTGGGCAGGATATGCGTGAGGATGATGCGGAGATCGCCAGCGCCCAGGGCGCGCGCGGCTTCGACAAATTCTCTCTCGCGAACGGCGAGCACTTGTCCGCGGACGAGACGCGCGTAGCCGACCCAGCCTCCGAGCGACAGGGCGAGAACGAGATTGAAAATTCCGGGGCCACGGAAGGCTACGAACGCGATCGCGATCAGGATTCCGGGGAAGGAAAGAAACGCATTCATCAGGACGATGTTAACGAAGCGGTCGATGCGCCCGCCGTAGAATCCGGCGAGCGAGCCGATGATGAGGCCTAGAACTAATGAACACGCGACCACGCTCGAGCCGACGAACATGGAAATGCGTGCGCCCCAGATGAGGCGGGAGAGAATGTCGCGCCCGAGTTCGTCGGTTCCACAGAGATGACGCGACGATGGCGGCTCGAGGCGGTTGGGGAGGTCGACGTGAGCGGGATCTTGCGGTGCGATCCAAGGGGCGAAGAGGGCACAGAGGATGAAGATGGCAACCAGCAGGGCCCCTACCGCCGCCAGGGGATTGTGACGGGCGAGGCGGG
>JBELAC010000041.1:0-24456 GCA_049509215.1 Terriglobales bacterium | reverse complement strand
GAGCGGAATGAAAATCAGAACCACGGAGGACCAGAAAGCACCAGCTCGACCGGAGCTTGCGCGCGATCTGAAACTCTCCCATGCGGGAGCAGTGGTGGTTGGGACAATCATCGGCAGCGGAATTTTTCTGGTACCGAAGGAAATGATGCTTGCCGTCGGGTCGCCACGCATTGTCTATCTCGCGTGGATGGTCGGCGGCTTGCTCTCCTTTTTTGGCGCACTCACGTACGCAGAACTGGGCGCGATGAAGCCGCAGGCAGGCGGCGAGTATGTGTATGTGCGCGACGCCTACGGGCCCCTGGCGGGATTCTTGTATGGCTGGAGCAGTTTCCTGATCGCCAAACCAGCGTCGATTGCGACGATCACAACCGGCCTGGTACGCACGCTGGGAACTTTCCCGGCCTTCTATTTCTTCGAAAAGCCGTGCTTTTCGACGTCGTCGGCATCGCACCCGCTCACTGCGAATTACGGGCAATTAGTAGCGATCGGTGCGGTGTTTTTCATTACGTGGCTCAATTACATCGGTGTGCGGCGGGCAGGCGAATTCCAGTTTTTGTTCACGCTGTTGAAGGTTGCCATCATTCTTGGAATCGTCGTCGTGGGGTTCAGCTACAAGGGTGGAACGTGGGCAAACTTCGCGACTGGATTCACCGGAGCGAAGGGTGGAGTGGCCGGGTTCTTCGCTGCACTCGTAGCGGCACTTTGGGCTTATGACGGTTGGAACGACTTGAACATGGTCGCTGGAGAGATTCGGAATCCACAGCGCAACGTGCCGCTCTCCCTGATCTGGGGCGTTGCGACGGTTGGTTTGCTGTACGTTCTGGTCAACGCGGCTGTGCAGTATGTGATGCCAGCCGCAGCGGTAGCCGCGTCCGAGCGTCCGGCGGCGGATGCTGTCGCATTGGTGCTGGGCCACCCTGGCGCCAGCCTGGTTTCGATCGGCATCGCCGTCTCGATGATGGTGACTTTGAATGGCAGCACGATGAGCGGAGCGCGCGTGCCATTCGCCATGTCCCGCGACGGATATTTTTTCAAAGCGATTGCGGAGGTACACCCGCGCTTCCACACTCCGTCGATTGCACTGCTGGTACAGTGCGCGCTCTCGACCGTATTGTTGTTGCTGGGCGGCAGCTTCCGCCAGTTTTTCTCGCTCGCAATTTTCGCAGAATGGCTGTTCTACATGGTCACAGCCAGCACCGTGTTTATCTTCCGCCGGCAAGAACCGGATGCAGACCGCCCCTATCGCGTATTGGGATACCCGGTCGTACCGGCGCTCTTCATCCTGGCGTCCGCGGCGCTTCTTTACTACACCTTCACGGATAATCCGACCAATTCATTGGCGGGATGCGTGGTCATTCTGGCCGGAATCCCCGTCTTTTATCTTTTCGCGCGGCAGCAGACGAAGGCCCGGCACTCGGCTATACCGAAGTAACTGGTAATCCAACAAATGGACGCATGTGGTTACCAAAGGACACGCGCAGGCGACACGTTTACCCCTTCCTGAAACTCACCTAATGTGAAGACTCCAACCCTGAGCACCACCCCCCAGGCTCGGGTCCCCTATTGGAGCCAAGGAATGTCTACGGTCAACCGCGAATTTCAACTCGGCCTTTTGCCAGAAAAGAAGTGGGACTGGCGGACGTTTGCAGCGAGCTACGGAATCGTTGGCGCGCTCCTCCTTTTCCTTGCTTTCTTCGGACTGATTCTGCCCGACACGCTGCACGTTCTGCCGAATTACCACGTGACGGAGCTGATTCCGAGACCGTCCTTGAGGCCCGAACCCATGCACCGGATAAAGCCGCAGGTGCAAGCCAAACTGCTGCCGCCGGATCCGACGTTCCAGGCACCCAAAATCATGGTCCCGCGCGAAGTGCGCGCGCCAAAACCTCAGCCGCAAGAGGTTGAGCCACCCAAAGTGGCGCTGAACAACTTCACGCCTGCCGTCCTTAAACAAGTGTCGGGCGGAGCGCGGCCTGTACTAATCCACACGGGAGATTTCCAGGGAAGTTCAGCGACACCGACGGTGAATGCGCCGATCGACAAAGTGCAGACGGGCGGGTTCGGCGACCCGAATGGATTGAAGCCCAATGCGAACAGCAAACCGAACGGAAAGTTGATGGCTGCCGCGGCGGGAGGCTTTGACATGCCCGTTGGTCCGGGCCAAGGCAACGGATCTGGTGGAGCAAAAGGAATCAAGGGAACGGTGGCGAGCGCCGATTTTGGTGATGGCGTCGCGACACCGGGACGAGGTGATGGACGAGGGAACGGGCGAGGCAATGCCGGAGCAGTTCAGACTTCAGGGTTCGGGGCACAAGAGATCGCCCAGAACACCGGACACATGCAGCGGATGGATAGTAATCCCGTGACCAAAGCCGTCGAGATTACAGACAAGCCGAACCCGGTCTATACCCAAGAAGCAAGAAATCTGAAACTGGAAGGCGAAGTACTGTTGGAAGTGGAGTTTGCGGCAAACGGACAGTTACACGTACTTCGGGTGGCAAAAGGTCTAGGACACGGACTTGACGAGGCTGCCATCGCAGCAGCCAACAAAATGCGTTTCAAACCTGCATTTAGGAATGGGCAGGCGGTGGATTCGACAGCAATCGTGCACGTGGTATTTCAACTGGCGTACTGAAATCGGGGAGAATAAGAGTTATGCGCGCTTCAAACTGGATGGTCTTGGCTCTGTTGGCCGTCGCAATGACGGCAGCGGCTCAACAATCGGCGTCCGCGCCACAAAATTCGCAGGTGGGAAAAACGGCCCAAACTGCCTCAACGCAGACTCAGACGAATCTGGCGCCACCCACCACCATGGATCAGGTCGTCGACCGTGTGATCGTGCGCGAGAAGGAACTGATCAAGTTTCTGGAGCCACACACGCCGGTGGTCGAAACCTACCTGCAGAATCTGACGCAGGATGAGAAATTGGGACCGGTTCCGGAGGACGATAAGTATTTTCTGGGACGCATGGATCTGAGCGAATCGATCGACCGCTCCGACTTTCTCTCGGAGAAGGGCGGAAAAGAGAAGGACCGAAAAGAGAAAGACAAAGAAGAAAGCATGGAGAAGCGCCTGCTCGGCGGCTTCACGAAAAGATTCAAGTTCCAATACCAGCCGCTGGGATTCTCGTGGATGATTTACGCGGACCGCAACGACTTTGACCGCGAGCACTACGACTTTCACTATGCGCGACGTGAGTTCCTGGGCGACGTGCGCTGCCTGGTATTTGACGTTACCCCGAAGAAATCCGCAGGGCGAGGACGATTCCTGGGCCGCATCTGGGTTGAAGACCAGGATTTCAACATCGTGCGTTTGAACGGCACGTATGCCCATCCTTCGAGAAACAATTACTACTTCCACATGGACAGCTGGCGCCTGAACCTGATTCCCGGGTATTGGGTACCCGCTTACATCTATAGCGAGGAAGGCGACTTTACAGCGGGAACGAAGAACAAGATTGCCTTTAAGGCACAGACCCGCATGTGGGGCTACAACCTGAAGACCGCAACCGCGAACGACGAACTGACGCAGATCCGAGTGGACAGTGTGAAGGACGACACGCCGGCGGCGCAGGATGCTTCTCCGCTGGCTGCCGAGCGGGAATGGCAGCAGCAGGCGGAAGACAATGTGGTTGAGCGCCTGGAGCGCGCTGGACTGGTGGCGCCGGAAGGCGATGTGGATAAGGTCCTGCAGACCGTTGTGAACAACCTGATGATCACCAACAACGTGGAGTTGCCGCGGCCCGTACGGACGCGTGTGATGACCACTTCTCCGCTGGAGACCTTCAGCGTCGGCAACACCATCGTCGTCAGCCGTGGTCTGATCGACGTGCTGCCGGATGAAGGCAGCCTGGCGATGGTGCTCGCCCATGAACTGGCGCACATTGTTCTGGGACACAACCTGGGCAGCCAGTATGCGTTCAATGACCGCATGCTGTTCTCGGACGAGGGAACTTTTGCAAACCTGGGCTTCAAGCACATTCCGGCCGAGGAAGAGGCAGCTGATAAGAAGGCAGTCGAGATGTTGCAAGCCTCTCCTTACGCGCAGAAACTGGAGACGGCTGGCCTGTTCCTGAAGGCATTGCAGACGCGCGCCCCACAATTGAGCGCTTTGCTGCAGGCCCATTTGGGCAACAATATCGCCGAAAACGGCAAAGTGACGCGGATGGCGGCGCTGGAGACCTCGGCTCCCGCCCTCGACTGGAACAAACTCGATCAGATTGCAGCCCTGCCTCTGGGCGGGCGCGTCAAGCTGAACGCGTGGGACGACAGAGTCGAGATGGTGAAGGCACAGCCGGTGGCTATCGTTTCGGCACGCGACAAAATGCCGTTCGAGGTAACGCCGTTCTATCCTCGCTTGGCGCGCTACAACGCAACGAACGATCCTGCTGCGAGCCCGACGACTGCGACTACGGCTGCCAATTCAGCACCTGCTTCGACAAACTAAACGCAGTCCACAAGTTGATGGAAGCGCAGGCTGGAACCGGAACAGATTCCGGGCTTCCAGCCTGTGTCTATTTTGGGTAAGAAACGAGTTCGCAAACTTTTGCCTAGTCCCGCAATTTCTCTTCAGTCAGAATTTCTCATTTTTTACTCAAGCCAACAAAACTTTGCTAGGATGGGTCACCCCGCGCTCTTGCGCTCGCTCCGCTAAACTCCCAGGAGGATTACGAATGATCAGTCGTTCAACCGAACGGAAGACTTGTGCGTCTACCGCTTGTCTACACTCCCACATCTTTCTCAGAGCACTGGTTTTCACAGTGCTGGTTTTGCTGATAGTCTCAAGCGCTGCGCTGGCACAAACTGTAACGCCCCTCAAGAATCAGCCGCCGGATGGGATTATTTACAGTTTCCAGATGACCGACGGCACCGTGTTGGCTCAAGGGTACAACTGCTCCGATTTTTGGAAGTTGACTCCCGACAACACCGGAAGCTATGTCAACGGGACCTGGACGCAAGTCGCCAGTCTCCCTACTGGATATGCGCCTGACGCGACGGCATCAGCAGTCCTGGCCGATGGACGCCTGCTGCTTGAGGGCGGAGAATATAGCGATTGCGGTGGTGTATTTTCGCTTACCAACCAGGGCGCGATTTACGATCCCGTGGCCAACACCTGGACCACCGTAACGCCGCCGAAGGGTTGGAACTACATCGGGGATTCTCCGTCGACCGTGCTGGCGAACGGCGACTACTTGATTGGAAATAAGCTGACGAAAGAGATGCGAAAGCTCGACCCGGCCACCATGAAATGGACGACGGCGGCGTCAAAGGGTAAGTCTGATTTCAACGCCGAGGAAGGCTGGACTCTCTTGGCGAGCGGATCGGTCTTGACGGCGGATGTGAAAAATGCCCCGAATTCCGAAATCTATGATGCGACAGCGAAGAAGCCGGAGTGGACATCGGCAGGCAGCACGATCGTCGATCTGCATTCCCCATCCCCTTTCGGCTGCATCAACTACGGGCCAAAAGACAAGCTTTGCTATTACCCGCCTGGGGAAATCGGGCCGGCAATCCTGCGTCCGGATGGCACCGTCTTTTACACGGGGTCGTACACGAAGAACAATGGCCCCGGAAATACGGCGATCTATGACAGCATCGCTGGGGGATGGACAGTCGGTCCTACCTTCCCGAACGGAGACAATGCGGGCGATTCGTTTGCCGTTCTGCTAACAAACGGGGATGTGCTGGTGGAAGGCGATTCCGGAACTTCTTATCTGTGGAACGGGTCGACTTTTACTGCCGGACCATATACTCCCGGAAGCCTGATGATTTTGCCGAACGGCCAGGTGCTGATCGGTGGGGGAGAAACGGAAGTCTACACCTCCACGGGAAGCTATCAGAGTTCATGGCAGCCGACGATTTCGAGCTTTCCGTCGAGCGTGACTCCTGGATCGACGTATACGATCTCGGGCACGCAGTTTAACGGGCTCTCACAGGCCGGGTCGTTCGGAGACGAATTCCAATTCGCGACGAACTATCCGCTCGTGCAGATCACCAACAGCAGCACCAAGCACGTTTTTTATGCCAGGACTCACGGCCACAGCAGCATGGGTGTAGCCACTGGTGCAGCGACGGTTTCAACCAACTTCGATGCGCCCTCTACCATTGAAACCGGTGCGAGCACATTGGTGGTCATCGCAAACGGAATTCCTTCCGAACCCGTTAGCATCACCGTTCAATAAGGGAACTTGGATCACGAACGGCTCTTGTGTCTCCCTGTTATAAGGGACACTCAAGGGCCGTTTGGTTTGCTGCGCGCTTAGTTCGAATTCAATCTGTCAGAAGTGTTTTTGTAAATCGTGGAAGCGCTCAACGACCAGTAACCTCTGCGACGGTGGAGCATCGGCCAATTCCTCGTGCTCGAGGATCCAGGTGTTGTCGTGGGGCACGAAAACAGCGTGGAGTCCGGCGGCGAGTGCAGGATTAATGTCGGACCTCGGACTGTTGCCGATCATCCAGGTGTTGTCGGCCGCCAAAGCGTACTTCGAAATAGCGGAACGGTATGTGGGTTCGTCTTTTTCGGCGACGATTTCCACGGCCGCGAAATATTCTTTCAATCCTGAGCGCTCGACCTTTCCGGCTTGCTCGGTGGGATGTCCCTTCGTCATCAGAATAAGGTGGTGCCGCTGGCTGAGGTAATCCAGCGTCTCGGGAACACCTGGCACAATTTCGACTGGGTGATCGGCGATCTGGTGCGCAAAGCTGTGAATGTGCTCGTGCATTTCCGGCGTTACCGGATCGGCGGAAAGCTTTTCGAAGGTCTCCATCAGCGAGTGCGCGAAACTGTGCAGGCCATATCCATGCTTGACGATGGAATCGCGTTCCACATCATTCAGCACCAGTCGAACGTGCTCGGGCGTGTATTCCCGATGATCGAGGAACGAAATAAATTTTGCGATCGCTCGCTCGAAATAAATGTTGTTCTCCCAGAGCGTATCGTCGGCATCGATGAGAAGAGTCTGGGCGCCTTGTTGTTCCCACATGACAACTATGATAACGGCTTCGAAGCTCGTGCTGGCTTTGATAAGATCGAGGGAGATGAAATATTACGGGGCTTTGTTGTGGGTTGTTTTGTCGTTATCAATTTCCGGTTCGACACAAAATCAAAATAATCATTTCATGACGGGATCCGCTTCAAAGAGCGGCGTCCCAGCGAACTTGCACGTGACGCCAGATCTGGCCGAGCGGCTTGCCAAATTCCGGCGCGTCCGAATGCCTTTCCAGACGGCCAGTTTGAGCGCTCGTGAACTGCAAATGGTCCATAGACTGGTGGAGGCTTGCGGTTATCTGGAGAGCATCTACTGGCGGCAAAGCGATCCCGATGCCCTCACGCTTTATCAGTCCCTCGCAGCCAGCAAAAGCCGGCGGGACGCGGAACTGCGTCGCTACTTGTGGATCAACGCCGCGCGCTTCGATTTGACCGACAATAACAAGCCGTTTGTCGGAATAGAGTCCATGCCTCCGGGTCATGGATTTTATCCGGCTAACCTGACCAGCGCAAAGCTCGAAGAGTATCTGAAGCAACACCCCGAACAGAAAACCGCGATCTACGATCAGTTCACGATCGTTCGCTGGCACAACGGGAAACTAGAAACGGTTCCCTACCACATCGCGTACCGTACATTCCTGGATCCAGCGGCCCGCGCATTGCGGGCTGCGGCAAACCTCAGCAGTGATCCGGCGTTTGCGAAATTTCTGCGCCTGCGCGCCAATGCATTGCTCAGCGACGACTATCTTCCCAGCGATTTGGCATGGCTCGATTTGAAGAATCCGAAGTTCGACATCATTTTTGCTCCCTACGAAACCTACATGGACGATTTGCTCGGCGTGAAAGGTTCTTACGGCGCCGCAGTGATGGTTCGCAACGAGCGCGAGAGCAAGAAACTCGATCTCTTCGCGAAATATGTTCCTGAGATCCAGGATGCGCTGCCGCTCGCAGATGAGGATCGACCATCCAAGCATGGGCTGGTAACACCAATGGAAGTGGTGGACAATCCCTTTCGCGCGGGCGACCTGACGCACGGCTACCAGGCCGTGGCCGACAATCTTCCCAACGATCCTCGTGTGCACGAACAGAAAGGCACCAAGAAGCTTTTCTTCAAGAACTTTATGGATGCTCGCGTGAATTACGTGATCGTACCGTTGACGCGCAAGTTGATGGAACCAGACCAGGCTGACAAGGTCACCAGCGAAGGCTATCTGATGGGAACGATCATGCACGAAATTTGTCATGGCCTCGGCCCAGCCTTTGCGCGAACGCCCCAGGGCAAGGTCAGCATCAGCGAGGCGATCGGCCCGTTACATAGCAGTCTTGAAGAAGCGAAAGCCGATGTCACGGGAATGTTTGCGCTGGAATGGCTGGTCGATCACGCTGTTCTTCCCAAGGAAAAGTCAGAGGAGTACTACGCGTCGTACGTCGGTGATCTTTTCCGAGCGATGCGCTTTGGAACGGCTGAAGCTCACGGTCAAGCGGAGATCGTCGAACTGAACTATTTCTTGGAGCGCGGCGCGATTGCTCGTCATGCGAATGGCCGCTACGAGATCGATTTCCAGAAGATTCCGGGAGCGATGGCAGAGATCACGAAAGAACTGCTTGAAATTGAAGCCACGGGCGATCGTCAGCGCGCCGAGAATTGGTTCAAGAAATATGATCAGACGCCTGAGGAGTTGAAGGCCTCACTGGCGGCAGCGTCGAGCGTCCCGGTGGATATTGATCCGGTGTACTCGTTTCCCGAGGTCGTAAAATAAGATTCGCCCGTACCGGCTGATGCCATTCACGCCCGCTCATGCCGCCGCTGCATTTCCTTTCCGCCGAACGCGGCTTGTCTGGTCGGCGCTGATCATTGGCACGATGGCGCCCGATTTTGAGTATTTCCTGCGGCTTACTCTGGAAGGACGTCATGGCCACTCATTGTCGGGAGTATTTCTCCTGACGTTGCCTCTTGCGCTCGTGACGCTCTGGCTCTTCCATGAATTCGTGAAAGGGCCGCTCGTGGAACTTATGCCGGACGGGCTTGAACGCAGGCTGGCTGGTTATCGCGGTAAGTTTCGGTTCGGCGGAGCCAGGCGGTTTGCATTGCTCGTGGCATCGATCCTGGTGGGAGTTCTAACGCATCTGGCCTGGGATTCCTTCACGCATGTGAAAGGATGGGCCGTGCTCCATTGGCAAATTCTGCAGAAGCAAACGCATGTGCCAGTGCTGGGAGCGGAACCGGTCTACAAACTCCTGCAATATGTCAGCACGATCGTTGGGTTGGCAATTTTGCTGGTGTGGCTGATAGCGTGGTACCGAACCGCGGGTCATACCGGGGATGTGAGCAGCTCGAGACTTACAACATCGGGGAAAGCATGGCCGGTCAGAAGGATTGTGACTCTAGCAGCGATTGTAGTTAGCGCGGTAGCAGCTTCTCTTGTTCGGGCAATGGTTGGATCGGAGGCAACTGCGGAACCTCTTGAGAACCTCAGAGGGGTCGCGCACTTTCTCATCCCCATCGTAGTGATGACGGTGGGATTGGTCTGGTGGCAACTGGTCGCGCTCGGAATCTGGCGTTCACGGGGGCGTGGAGATCGTAAGACTTCGCCCCCCTTTGACGTCCAGAACTAGAAAGTTGACAGTTTTCTACACCCACTCCACACGCGACTCGTACGGAATGATCCCCGCCTTGTGTCCCATGTCTAGCAAACGACGCACAGCTTCCCTGCCGTCATCGCCGTAGTCCAGGGTACGTTCATTGACGTACATGCCGACAAATTTATCAGCCAGTTGGGCGTCGAGGTCGCGGGCGAACTGCATCGCATATCCGAGCGCCTCGTCGCGATGATCGATGGCGTATTGAATACTCTCGCGCAGCGCCTGCGTCACGCTGGTCATCATTTCCGGACCGAGCGAACGGCGAATCGCATTTCCGCCAAGCGGCAAAGGCAGGCCCGTGACCTTCAGCCACCACTTGCCAAGATCGACGACGCGATGCAAGCCCGACTTATCATAGGTAAGCTGGCCTTCATGGATGATCAGGCCGGCCTCATATTTCCCCTCTAGAATCTGCGGGATGATCTGGTCAAACGGGACGACCACGACTTCAATGCCGGGCGCAAATAGTTCCAGAGCGAGATAAGCGGTGGTCAGCTTGCCAGGGATCGCTATTTTCTTGCTCTTGATTTCCGTGGCCGTAAACGAGCGCGTCGAAACCAGCATCGGGCCGTAGCCGTCGCCCACGCTGCCCCCGCACGACATCAGCGCATAATTGTCTTGAATATACGGATAGGCGTGGAATGAAATCGCAGTGACATCGTAAACGCCATGCTGGGCATCGCGGTTCAGGGTTTCGATATCGCACAACGTATGCGTAAAGCGCAGGCCAGGCACACGAACTTTGTTGGTGGCCAGACCATAAAACATGAATGCGTCATCGGAGTCCGGGCTGTGGGCCACGGTGATTTCACGAACAGGCGAAGAAACTGTACTCATAAATTAGACTTTCGAATCTGGCTGCCACCTCTTAAATCAAGCCGTGGGCCTAACTTTTCCAGAATTAAAATTGCTCTTAAGATTGCAATGTCCGCTTGCTCCAGCGAACTGCAACGGCGGACGCCATCAGCACTTTGATCACTTCGGCAAAAACAAACCAGTAAAGGCCAAACTTGATTGCCAGCGCGATGGAGTGGGTCTGCAGGGCGAGCCAACTAAGTCCGCCGGCGAACAGCACTAACTCCGCAGCCAGCGAGGCAATAGCGGCCCGCGCGAAACGAGGCAGGCTCTGGGCTGATGATCTTTCGTAAATCCAGCCAGCAACGAATGCCACGGCCGGATAGGCCATCAGGAAACCGCCCGTGGGACCGAGGATTTGGGCGATGCCTCCGCCGAGAATCGAAGGACTGAAGACGGGTAAGCCTGCCGCGCCCTCGGCAAGGTAGAGCGCCAGCGCTGCGAATCCGCGACGAGAACCGAGCATCAATGCAACTGCCAACACTCCAAAGTTCTGCATGGTGAGCGGAACGGGAGTAAATGGCAGCGGAATTGTCACGCGCGCGCAGACCGCGACAAAAAGGCTGGCAGCAATTACGATGGCCGCCTGCTTCGCCCATTCAAGAGAGCGGAATGACCCTGGCAATGCATCGGTTGACAAAATGTTTGTCGTAACTTTCGACATGTGTTCCCTTTTCGTTGTGGTTCAGGATTCAGGAGGATACGGGCCTTGCTCAAGTCCGTCCGATTCCGCTTTGAGGGCCGCCGCATCCTTCATTTGCCGCCGCACTCTCATGTAAAGCGAAACCGCAACCGACACGACCAGTACTGCACTAACTCCCAGAATCAGAAACCACCAGAGCATCCGCACAACAAATTAGCATAGCAGAAGCGAGTGACGAATACGGATGCAGCGGGCTAGAAAAAACCGCTCCCTACGAAAGGGAGCGGCCATGAACTCTGATTCGTTGACACCAATACCGAAGCAGTTGTGAGGAAATCTAGATCGCCTGAACCGATTACTTCTTCGCCTTGGCAAGCGCCGTGCGGCGCATGTTGACGGCAGCGGAGACGCGTTCCAGGCGTTTACGGGCTGATTTCGACCCAGTAGCTACCTTCTCGATATTCGACCATGCCTCGGGGTTGTTCATTTTCTGGCGTAGTTCTTTCAGGAACGGCAGGACCTTGGCGAAAAAGAAAAACATTTCGCCGCTGCAGCCGGGCTGCAAGAAGAGTTCTTCGTGGAGCGCACCCTGCAGCACCAGAGAGGCAGCCATGTCCCAGTAGCTGGCGACCTGGCGAAGCCAGTTGTTTTCCTGACTGGGAAACGCGTTGGCTACTTTCAGGAAGTCATCGGCGTTCATTGGCCAGAAGTCGACGAGAAACCAGTTTCTCGCCTTGCGCATTTCTGCCTCCCGCCGGAGATCGTAAAGCTGAAGCATCAACTGTCCGTCTTGTGGAGTTGCTTTTTTTGCCATGTCTCGCCCTCTTTTAATTCATTTTCTCAACTTCCGCCTGCCAGCCTGTCTGCTTTCTTAGCTGGACTTCGCGGTATCTGTTCCTGTTGCACCAACTACCTCCCGCTCATAATCGCATTCCTTGTTCGGACACGCGATTACAGTTCCATCTTTTCGCATGCGCTCGACCAGGTACTCATGACCGCAGTCGGGGCATTTTTCGGCAACCGGCTTGGCTGCGGACGTGAACTTGCATTTCGGATACTTCGAGCATCCGTAAAACGTGTTGCCCTTGCGCGCCCGTTTTTCGACGAGTTCGCCTTCCTCGCATAGCGGACACTTTACGCCGATAAAATTCTGCTTTACGTACTTGCAATCGGGGTAGCCGCTGCAGGAAGTGAATTCGCCGTAACGCCCGTGCCGGATGATCATATTGCGTCCGCACTCGGGACACTTTTCATCGAGCGGAATGTCAGGCACGCGCTTGCCTTGATCGAGCCTGCGCGTCGTTTTGCAATCCGGATACCCGGTGCAGGCCATGAATTGGCCGAAGCGCCCACGCTTGAGGACCATCACACGGCCGCAGTTTTCGCAGTACTCCTCCTGCGCCGTCTCCTGCATGTCGGCCGAATCAAGATCCGGCAGGTTGATGGGATTTTCCTTGGTGAATGTGCAGCTCTCCGGATTCTCCTTATCGTAGGTGCTGCAAGCATAGAACGAGCCGTGCTTGCCCCATTTGATGACTAGAGGCGCGCCACAACGTTCGCACTTTTCGTCCGTCGGCTTCTCCATACGCTTGATGTTTTCCATGTGCTTCTCAGCGTATTTGAGGTCCTTGGCGAACTTCTTGTAGAACTCAGCAAGCGCGTCGGTCCACTTCTCCTTGCCTTCTTCAATCTCGTCGAGCTCTTCTTCCAGGCGAGCGGTGTACTGGAAGTCAAAAATATCTTTGAAATTGTCGACCAGCAGGTCGGTCACGACGAGGCCGATTTCAGTGGGAGTGAACTTGCCTCCCACTTTTTGCGCATACTGACGCTCCTGGATGGTGCTCAGGATGGTCGCATAGGTCGAGGGGCGGCCGATGCCGCGCTCTTCGAGCTCTTTGACCAACGATGCTTCGTTGTAGCGCGGAGGCGGCTCGGTAAAGTGCTGTTCGGGCTTCAACGCCTTCAAAGTCAGCTTCTGTCCCGCCTCAAGCGGCGGAAGCTTGTGCTTGAGCTCTTCGTCTTCCTCATCTTTATTGTCTTTTGACTCTTCGTAAACCTTGAGGAAGCCGTCGAACTTCATGACCGAACCGGTCACGCGGAACCAGAAAATTTCGTTGGCAGATTTTGCATCAATGTCGACGGTGGTCTGGTCGAAGACAGCCGGATTCATCTGCGAAGCCACAAAGCGCTGCCAGATGAGTTTGTAGACCTTGAACTCGTCTTCCTGCAGGTACTGCTTGACCGTATCGGGGTGGCGCACAGCCGAAGTCGGACGAATGGCCTCGTGCGCGGCCTGCGCCGCTTTTTTCTCTTTGTATGTATTCGGCGCTTCCGGCATGTACTGCGCGCCATACTCCCTCGTGATGTACTCGCGAACCTCGGTGATCGCATCGGGGGAAACGCGGGTCGAATCGGTTCGCATGTATGTGATCAGACCAACCAGGCCTTCTTCACCGAGCTCGATACCTTCGTAGAGCCTTTGCGCAATCATCATCGTGCGTTTCACGCTGAAACGCAGCTTGCGTGAGGAATCCTGTTGCAGCTTGCTGGTAGTGAAGGGAGGAGTCGCGTTGCGCCGCCGCTCTTTCTTTTCGGCGGAGCGAACCACCCAATCGGCTTTTTCAAGAGCCAGGCGAATTTTCTCGGCGTCTTCACCATTGGTGACTTCGACCTTCTCTTCACCCTTGCCCACAAAACGGGCGTCAAATGCAGGAGGCTTCGCGGCAGCGAGGTTCGCGTCGATCGTCCAGTATTCCTTCTTTTCGAAGGCCTTGATCTCACGCTCCCGGTCGACGATCAAGCGCAGCGCAACCGTTTGCACGCGGCCTGCCGAAAGGCCGCGGCGAACCTTGTCCCACAAAAGAGGAGAGACCTGGTAACCGACGAGGCGATCGAGCACGCGGCGCGCTTGTTGGGCGTCAACCAAGTTTCGGTCAATATCGCGCGGATGCTCGAAAGCGGCTTTCACGGCGCGTTGCGTGATTTCGTTAAAAGTCACGCGTCGGATGCGCTCGCCGTCCGGATGTTCTTCCTTCTTGGTGGCCTTCGCTTTCGTTTTCTTCTTTTTCTTGCCGTTGTTGTCTCCAAGCTCGTCGGCAAGATGGGCGGCGATGGCCTCACCCTCTCGATCCGGGTCAGGCGCCAGGTAAATCATGTCGGCGGCCAGCGCGAGCTTCTTCAGCTTGGCCAAGACCTTCTCTTTGCCGGGGATAACGACGTATTCGGTTGTGAACGAATCGTCGACATCGACGCCGAGACTGCTTTTGGGCAGGTCTTTCACGTGGCCGAAAGAGGCATCCACGATAAAACCCTTACCCAGATATTTCTGGATTGTCTTTGCCTTGGCTGGCGATTCGACGATGACTAGACCTTTGGACAATGGTTCCTCAATATGGCGGTAGTGGAATTGAAGCTAGCACGAATGCGGGCGATGCAACAACTGTGCGTACCACCAAGCTGCTAGCTACTAGCTTCTAGCTACTAGCAGGCAAAAGCTTTGCCGCCCTTCTTAGCTCGGCCGGACGCCGCGCAGGGGCTGAACTTTTTGAACGAGCGAAGTCAACATTCTTTCCACTTCAACGATCTTCTTTTCGGTTTTTCGGTGCTTTCGTACTCGCTTTGCGACAGAAATCGCAGGTCCCGTGCGAGGAGCCGATGGTACTCAGTTTCGCTCGCAGAACCGCGGGCAATTTGCAGAAAGCGAGCCAATTCGCCATCGGTGCGTCTTCCGCATCCTTCTGCGATGTTTGCGCCGATTGATGCGGCCGAGCGTCGTACTTGCGAGGTCAGACCGTACATTTCGTCTTTCGGGATCGAGCGCGTAAGACTGTAAATTGCAACGGTCAATTCATGCGCCTTTGACCGGACCCCAGATCCTTGAAATCTTTCATCGCCGTCCTTTCAGCATACGTTTCTATCGTTTGCTAGAAGCTAGTAGCTAGCGGCTAGAAGCTCTTCACAAAATTTTTCCCCGGCAGCTGCCGGATCTTTCCGTTCAGCTCCAGCTCAAAGAGGGCAGCGAAAATTTCCGAGGAGGACATTTCGGCCTCGAGCGTTTCGACGAGCTCGTCGATGTGGATCGACTGATCCGGCTTCAGCAGCCTGAGCAGTTTCTGTTCGTGAGGCGAAATCGCATCGTCCGGGAATAGAGATGCATTGGCCGGTGCGGCGGATTCATTC
Source organism: Terriglobales bacterium (assembly GCA_049509215.1). GTDB lineage: Bacteria > Acidobacteriota > Terriglobia > Terriglobales > Acidobacteriaceae > Acidiflorens. The sequence continues at coordinate 9,149 of JBELAC010000041.1, read as the reverse complement.
GGCACCGAATTGAGCGCCAGCTGAATATCGGTAGGAAGCTCTTCCCAAACATCTTCCCACGTGGCCACCAGCTTGGCGCCTTGCTTAATCAGAGTGTTCGGTCCCCAGGAATTCTTATTGGTCACGTTGCCCGGGACTGCATAGACATCGCGGTTTTGTTCCAGAGCGCAGCGCGAAGTGATACGCGTGCCGCTGTATTCTGCGGCTTCCACCACTAGAACTCCGGCTGACATCCCGCTGATGATGCGGTTGCGAATCGGAAAATTCTGCGGGACTGGTGAGGTCCCCACCGGAAATTCTGAGATCACAGCGCCTCCAAGGGCGAGTATCTGTTCGGCCAGGCGCGTATTTTCTTTGGGGTACATGACATCGATTCCGGTGCCGAGGACGGCGATGGTCTTGCCCTTCGCGGCGATCGCTCCGCGATGCGACGCCGTATCAATGCCGCGCGCCATGCCGCTGATGATGACGAGCCCCCGAGCGGCAAGATCGGTAGCAAGGCGCTCGGACATACCACTACCGTATGGTGTCGGATGCCGCGTTCCTACCATCGCGATACCGGGCTTCGAGAGCAGCTCCACGTCTCCCTTTACATACAAGATCACGGGCGGATCGTAGATTTCTTTCAGGCGCGGCGGGTATTCGGGATCACTGAGGGAGATGATTCTCGCCTTTGCCTGAATCGCCTTGGCCAGTTCATCCTGCGCGAGTTCCGCCGACTTGCCCGTAGCGACTGCTTGCGCGGAAATGGCCCTTATGCCGGTCGCTTCGAGTTCAGTCAGGCTCGCCTGAAGCATGCGTTCCGCAGTGCCGAAGTGTTCGATCAGTTTTCGAATGCGAGACGGCCCTAATCCAGGTGTCAGCGCCAGCGCCAGCCCGCTAATCGTCTCGCGGGAGCATGGCTCAACAGCACAAGAGGTGGACATAATAGAGTTTGACCCTAGCCGTGAGTGGCCGGGGTGTCAATGACCGCCAGCACACCGCTTTTGGTAGAATTCGCAAAGTGATGAGCCGGTTAAGGATCTCGGCCATTTCCTATCTCAATACGGCCCCTCTTATGTGGGATTTTGAGCATGGAGAGGTAGCCGTCGATTTCGATATCTCCTACACCATTCCCTCCGCCTGCGCACGCGCGCTGGGCGAGGGGACGGCTGACATTGGAATCATTCCGGCAGCGGCTTACACCACGACTCCTGATCTCGTCATCATTCCCGACGTAACAATTGCTGCACGACGCGCCGTGCGATCCATCCTCCTGGTCAGCAAAATGCCGATCGACCACGTGCGGACGGTCGCCCTCGACACTTCTTCGATGACTTCGGTGGCGCTCGCCAAGATTCTCTTTGCAAAGTGGCTGGGCGGGGAGCGCGCTTACTCTGCTGCGGCTCCCGACCTGCGCAAAATGCTCGCCCGTTACGACGCGGCATTGCTCATTGGAGATCCGGCTTTGCAAGTGGATCGTGCGGAATACGTCACAGTTGATCTGGCCGAGGAATGGCAAGCGCGCACGGGGAAATCGTTCGTCTTCGCCTTTTGGGCGATTCGGCAGGCAGCACTGGCAGGTCGAGACAGTGCAGCGATTACGAAAGCATTCAAACAATCACGGGATCACGGCCTGACTCCTGAAAATCTCGAAGCCATATCCCAGGAATGGGCTCCCCGTCTGCGCCTGGGGATCGAAGTGGTTCGAACCTACCTGGCGCAGAACATCCACTATTATCTTGATCCGCCGTGTCTGGAAGGGCTGAGACTGTTCTATCGCTTGGGCGCAGAAATTGGGGCTCTTCCGAAAGCACCGGACTTGGAATTTCTCGAACCTCTCGCGCAAAAGCGCAGCCAATTTTAGTCCCCGGAGTTTCCCGGACCCGGCAATACATGCACAGCAATTCCCGAAGGTTGCGCACGGGCGTGGTAAACGCGTTCGGTGGCCTTCACAAAATCAGACGGCTTGGCATCGGGAATATTCACGAAAGTCTGCGGGTTGCGGTCGGTAAGCGGAAACCACGAACTCTGCACCTGCACCATGATGTGGTGTCCGCGTCGGAACGTGTGGTTGACGTCTGGCATGGTGAAGTTGACCTCCTCGACTTTGCCGGGAGTGAATGGTTCCGGAGTTTCAAAGCTGTGGCGAAACTTTCCGCGGAAGGGCTCGCCCCGCACCAGTTGCTGGTAGCCGCCCATCGTGAAACGCGGAGACGGAACGTCCGTTCTGGGCCGGTCATGATCTTCGGGCTTGGGTGTTTCTTGTTTAGGCTCGGGATAATCCTCCGGATAGACATCGATCAGCTTTACATCCCAATCTGAATCCGTGCCGCTGGTGGAAACGAACAGGCGCGGGGAAACTGGACCCGCGATCGTTACATCTTCCTGCAGAACCGCGGTTTCATAAACCATCACATCGGTTCGGCTGCCGGCGAAGCGTTGATCCGAGACCATATATTCCTGCGGCACGCTTTGGGCCGTGTAATTCACAAAGGGCACAGGCTTGGCGGGATCGCTCATGTATTCGTCGAACATCGGCGAATCGTCCTTAGGTTCATCGAACGATAATCCGCCGTTAGCGTGAAAGTAGAGAGTCTTTTGTACGGAATCTTTCGGCGGCCACGCAGAATATTGCCGCCAAACATTCGTCCCCGTTTCGAAAACATAAGCCTTGGGGAGCTTGGCATCGCCGTTGCCTTTGAGATACTGCTCGAAAAATGGAAAGAGAATGTTCTTTCTGTAGTAGTCCCCTGTGTTAGAGGAAAATTCCACGCGTCCAAGGCGTTCTCCCTCGTAGTGTCCCCAGCCTCCATGCACCCAAGGACCGACGACCAGCGCGTTGAAGATCGTGGGGTTGTTCTTGTCGATCGCACGAAACGTGCTGAACGGTCCTTGCAGATCTTCGGCGTCGAACCATCCGCCCACAGTGAGCACAGCGCAGTGAATGTTCTTCATGTGCGGCGCAAGATTGCGCGCCTTCCAGTAGTCGTCATAGGTGTCGTGCTTGACCTGATCGTCCCAGAGCGCGCTCTGGCCCTGCAGATAATGCCGAAGATTCGAAAGCGGTCCGGCGTTGAGATAGAACTCGTAACCATCTTTCGTGCCGTAATCGAAAGGCACGTAGGTTTTCGACGGTAGTTGGGGATTCTCCTGCGGTTTGAATGAACTGTAAAAACCGAAGTTGGCAGCGAGCATAAACGCTCCGCCGTGGTAAGCATCATCTCCCATGAATAGGTCCGTCATCGGAGCTTCGGGCGATGCAGCCTTCAGAGCCGGATGCGAATCAATGATGCTCGCCGAAGTGTAGAACCCCGGGTAAGAGATCCCCCAGATGCCCGCTTTGGCGTTATTGTTGGGCACGTTCTTAAGCAGCCATTCGATCGTGTCATAAAGATCGTTGCTCTCATCTACATCCTGCTTCGACTTCTTGTTGTCGATGTGCGGCCGCATTTCGACAAACGTCCCTTCCGACATAGAGCGGCCGCGCACATCCTGATCGACGAAAATATAGCCGGCTTTATCAAAGTCGGTCGACGGGCCGAGATGTGTCCGGTAAAGATCCACGCCATAGGGACCCACACTGTACGGTGTGCGGTTGATCAGAAACGGATACGTGCGCGAATTGTCTTTCGGCACATAAATGGCTGTAAACAGGTGCACGCCGTCACGCATGGGAATTCTGTATTCGTATTTTGTGTAGTGCTCCTTAACGTCAAAGTCCGGCGCTTCGGCCTTATTTTGGCTGAACAGACTGACGGTCAGTACCAGAAGTAAGCAGAGAGCTAGATAGCGGGAGTTGCGGCGGGGCATGCGGGCTCCTTGTAGTTCCTCAAGACAAATCTTACGCAACCTATCGTTCAGAGGAGCATGGAGTCAAGGACGGGCAACAGCATAGATAAATCTTTACAGTCGGGAGGTCGAAATTCTGCTTCTAATAGAACTCATGTGCCCGACCGCCTTCGCCGTGATTGCCGCCAGGAAGAGCACTCTGCGTTGGCTGATCCATCTTGGAGGGCCCAGCCTTATCTTGCTGGGACTAGTGGATAATTCCGTGATCCCGCTACCCGGCAGCACGGATATCGTCACCATTTTGTTGGCGGCGCACCATCGTGAGCCCTGGATATACTACGCCCTCATGGCGACTGCCGGGTCCGTCCTAGGTGGATATCTTACGTATCGAATGGCTCGCAAAGGCGGAAAAGAAACGCTGGAGAAGCGGTTCTCGAAGAACAAGGCTGGCAAGATCTACGCGATGTTTGAACGCTGGGGATTCGCGGCAGTGGCTATTCCGGCGATGCTGCCTCCTCCGTTCCCTATCGTTCCCATGCTATTGGCTGCAGGAGCACTGCAATACCCTACCAAGAAGTTCCTGTTTGCACTTTCAGTCGGGCGCGGCGCTCGCTACACGATCCTTGCTTACCTTGGAGCGCATTACGGGCGCAGCATCATCAAGTTCTTCTCGCAGTATTACAAGCCCACACTGGCGCTGCTGATCGCATTCTCCGTGATTGGGGCGCTCTACGGACTGTTTGAATATAAACGCAGGCAGAAATCCCGCGGCATTCAAGGTGCCCCCGCGAAAGCGCGCATCCGCCGCCGCGTGGCGTGAAAAGCTCGCCTCCAGCGGCATTCCCCGGCTAGAATAGTCTTTAATCGTGGGGTAAAAGAATGTCCCTGACCAAACAGGAAGCACTCGAGATGTTTCAGTCCGATGATCTGATCGGCATCGGCATGGAGGCCGACGCCGTCCGCCGGAAGCTGCATCCCGAAGGCACCGTGACGTACATCATCGACCGCAATATTAACTACACAAATTTCTGCACGGAATATTGCACATTCTGCGCGTTTTACCGCCCGCTGAAGGGACCGGCCGCAGCGGAGGGCTACATTCTCGATTTCGACACGATCTACGAGAAGATTCGCGAGACCGTGGAACTGGGCGGCACGGGCGTGCTGATGCAAGGCGGCCTGCATCCCGACCTCAAAATCGACTGGCACGAGAAAATGCTCTCGGGCATCAAGCAGCGCTTCCCGAAGATTCACCTGCACTGTTACTCCGCTTCCGAGATTTTGGCGATCGCCGAATACAGTGCGCTCAGCGTGCGCGACACCATTATGCGCCTGCGCGATGCCGGGCTCGATTCGATCCCCGGCGGAGGCGCGGAGATTCTGGATGACGAAGTCCGACACCGCATTGCGCGTCTGAAGTGCCTCACCGACGACTGGCTACTCGTGCATCGTACCGCGCATCAGCTCGGCATGCGCACGACCGCGACGATGATGTTTGGCGTCGGAGAGTCGTTCGAACATCGCATCAATCATCTCGACGCGGTTTACCGCCTGCAGGAAGAAACGGGCGGCTTCACGGCATTTATTCCCTGGAGCTTCCAGCCCGCCAATACGGCACTCGGCGGACGTCAGTGGGATGAGGCAACTGCGGTCGAATATTTGAAAGTGCTCGCGATTTCGCGGCTCTATCTTTCAAATTTCGTGAACGTGCAATCCAGTTGGGTGACGCAGGGATTGAAAGTATGCCAGATGGGACTGCGCTTTGGAGGCAACGACGTGGGCTCCGTGATGCTGGAGGAGAATGTCGTCCGCGCGGCGGGGGTGACCAACTGCACAACCGAAGAAGAATTGCGGCGCATCATACGCGATGCGGGCTTTCGGCCAGCCCAGCGCGACACCTTGTACCGGCAGTATTTCCTGAATTGATTTTTGTGATTGATCAACGCAGGGACATCGCTTCTTCGACAGGCTCGGGGCAGTTTACCGAGTGTCCAAAGCGCGGCTTTTTCATGACGCGATTTCTTGCCTTCGTATTTCTCCTCCTCGCCGCCGTGCTCCCCGTCCTCGCACAGGATGCGAATCCGCCGGAGGGTACGCCTTCCATTGCGGGCACGGTCCTGGGAGAGCCGGGAAGCCATCCGCTTAAGAAGGTTATGGTGGAGGTGGTCGCGGAAGATCAGAAACAGGGCGGGAATTACAGCGCCGCGACCGACGTCGACGGCCATTTCCGCATTGAGAGCATAACGCCGGGCCGGTACCGGGTCTTCTTTGAGAAATCGGGGTTCATGGAGGTAAACGTCCGTGGCCAGAAGGCCGATGTCAACGTGGTAGCGGTTCGGGCCGGTCAATCCCTGGAAGACCTTGCTTTTCACATGTTGCCCACTGCGGTCGTTACGGGCCGCGTTACCGATGAGGACGGCGATCCGATGCCTTCGGTTCGCGTCGAGGTATGGCGGAAAATCCCCGGGAAAGAAAAGAGGGAATCTGCGGGCGCGGTGGCGACCGACGACGAAGGGGAATATCGCCTGGCTGGCCTTTTCCCCGCGCAATACTGGATCGCCGCCATACCGTCGGCGGACTTCCGCGATTACGAGCAACACCCTGAAAAGGCAGAAGCCGGTGACAGTCCTCCTGAGACGCGATATCTGACGACTTACTATCCTGGCACTTACGATGCCGCAAAGGCCTCGCCCATCGCTCTCAAAGCGGGTGACGAGTTGCCGGTGGACTTCATGCTGGTTCCGGCTAGAACCTATCACATTCGCGGCGCAGTTTCGGGCATGCCTGCGGGACCGAGAGTGGACGTCGAGCTGATTCCCAAGCTTGGCTATGACATGCGTGGTGCCCACGTAAGTCCGGACGGAACCTTCGAAGTGCGCGGCGCAGCGCCGGGAACATACACCCTGAAAGCGACGGCCACCTCCGAGTCCACGGTGCTGATGGCGCGCACGGATGTGACCGTTGCCGGCGCCGATGTGGACAGCATCCGACTCGTTCCCATGCCTGCGTTCGCGCTCTCCGGTCATTTGCGTGTTGAGGATCAACCAACCGCCGACGTTTCCCAATACGCCGTGAATCTACGCCAAGCCGATTTGCCGGACGATTCCGGATCCTTCATATCGGAGGAGTCTTTTGGCGAGAACGCGACGGTCGACCACCAGGGGAATTTCTCGTGGAAGAACGTCAACCCCGGCAGCTATGTCGTACGAATTTTCGGTGGAAACGGGCAGGAGAATTTTTTCTTGAAGTCGGCAAGAATCGGCGAGCGCAGCGCGGACGCCGGATTCTCGGTCAGCGGCCCCATGTTTCTCGATCTCGTCGCGAGCTTGAAGGGCTCCACGGTCGAAGGCCTGGTAACGGACCATGACAGCCAGGGCAATAACGTCCCGATCTCGAACGTTTCGGTCGTTGCTGTGCCCGAGGAGAAATACCGCAAAATTCCCGAGCATTTCGGCACCGGCGCCACCGATCAATATGGACGCTTCACGATTCGCGGTCTCGCCCCCGGCGCCTACACGCTCTTTGCCTGGCAGGATGCGGAAGAGGATTTGTTTCATGACCCCGACTTTCTGAGATCGCAACAGTCCAACGGAACGCCGGTGAAGGTCGAGGAAGGCTCTCGCCAGAAGGTTGATTTGAAGCTAAGCGCGATCGGCGACGACTGGCGGTAGTCAGCGCGTCTGCCGAGTCTGGACCCGACGGGCTGTGCTGCTGCCGGCCTCTCGACCGCCAGAACTCATCAGGTACAATACGTTGTCCGCGGTCTTTTTACCTTTGGAAGTTCATGGTCCTCCTTAAGTCCATAGGTTTGAGCATCCACCCATCCACGCTGGCGGTAATCTTCGCCTCGAAGGGATTGGGCGCCTATCTGCGCCAGCACTTCTTGGACAAGACGTTTCAGGGTCTCTATCAGGTCAACGCGTTCGACCTCGCTCTCCTGATTCCCTATTTCATTGTGCTGATCATCCTGGCTGCGTATGGCGGTCACCGGTATTGGCTCGTCTATCTTTATTACAAGCACAAGCAGAATAAGACTACCGAGCCACTCTCTCATTTTGACGATCTGCCACGCGTCACCGTGCAGTTGCCGATCTTTAATGAGCAGTACGTCGTCGACCGCCTGCTCGATGCCGTGTGCCGACTGGAGTATCCGCGCGAAAAGCTGGATATTCAACTGCTCGATGACTCAACGGACGAAACCGTCGAGGTGGCCCGTCAACTGGTGGACCGCTACTCCGCGCTGGGAAATCCGGTCACCTACGTCCACCGCACGAATCGTCATGGGTTCAAAGCAGGTGCGTTGGAAGCAGGACTGCAAACCGCCAAAGGCGAGTTTGTCGCCATCTTTGACGCCGATTTTGTTCCGCCGCCTGACTTCCTGATGAAGTGCATCCACCACTTTACCGACCCAAAGGTCGGCATGGTCCAGACTCGCTGGACGCACATCAATCGCAATTATTCGCTGCTGACGCAAGTCGAGGCCATTCTGCTCGACGGCCATTTTGTCCTGGAACATTCGGGCCGCGCCCGCAGCGGCGTCTACTTCAACTTCAACGGAACGGCCGGCATGTGGCGCCGCAAGGCAATCGATGAAGCAGGCGGATGGGAACACGACACACTTACCGAAGACACCGATCTTTCCTACCGATCGCAACTGAAGGGTTGGAAGTTTCTCTATTTACAGGACGTGGAGTGCCCCGCGGAACTGCCGGTCGAGATGACGGCGTTCAAAACGCAGCAGGCACGCTGGGCGAAAGGGCTGATCCAGGTCTCGAAAAAAATCCTGCCGAAGGTTTTTGCCAGCGACGCATCCAGACATCAGAAAATCGAGGCCTGGTATCACCTGACGGCTAATCTCAGCTACCCGCTGATGATCGTGCTCTCGGTGCTTCTCCTGCCCGCCATGATCATCCGCTTCTACCAGGGATGGTTCCAGATGCTCTACATCGACCTGCCCCTGTTCATGGCTTCGACGTTCTCCATTTCGAGCTTTTACCTGGTTTCGCAGAAAGAGCTTTTCCCAAAGAGCTGGTTGCGATCTCTGCTGTATCTCCCGCTGCTGATGGCCCTGGGGATTGGCTTGACCGTGACCAACACGCGTGCAGTTCTGGAAGCGCTGATCGGCAAGCAGACATCCTTTGTACGCACTCCCAAATATCGCGTTGAATCGAAAAAAGATAAAGTCGGCGCCAAGAAGTACCGCAAGCGCTTGGGATGGGTTCCCTGGATCGAGATCGCGATCGGATGTTATTTCGCGCTAGCGGTCTACTACGCGGTCGACAACGAAAACTATTTCACGATTCCTTTCCTTCTCCTTTTTGTACTCGGCTACTGGTGTACGGGGTTGATGTCGCTTCTGCAGGGGCGTTTCACCGGAA
>JBELAC010000040.1:0-24467 GCA_049509215.1 Terriglobales bacterium | reverse complement strand
ACGTTAGGCCGCTGCCGGTAGTGTTAGCCTCGAGCGCCTGGAAGCCGACCGCGGTGTTGCTATCACCGGTGGTATTGGCGACTAGCGCCCCGGCGCCGAAGGCGGTGTTGTGGCTGCCCGTGGTGTTGGCGTACAGTGTCTGGTTGCCGCTGCCGGTGTTGTACGCTCCGTAATTACCGGTCCCCGAATTCTGATAAAGCACCTGGTAGCCAGTGGCGGTGTTGCCAATGCCCCCAGTGTTGGATGAGAGCGCCTGATACCCGTCGGCGGTATTGTTGATGCCCGTGGTGTTGGAGTAGAGCGCCTGGTACCCGCTGGCGGTGTTCCAATAGCCCGTTGTGTTGGAGTAGAGCGCCGACATTCCGCTGGCGGTGTTGGAGTAGCCCGTGGTGTTGGAGTAAAGCGCCTGGTCGCCGCTGGCGGTGTTCCAATAGCCCGTTGTGTTGGAGTAAAGCGCAACGGCGCCCGTGGCGGTGTTGTTGGAGGCCGTGGTGTTGGAGTAGAGCGCTGCCTGGCCGGTGGCGGTGTTGCCGCCACCCGTGGTGTTACTGGAGAGAGCGCCTTCACCGCTGGCGGTGTTGTAGCCACCCGTGGTGTTAGTGGAGAGAGCGCCGACACCGCTGGCGGTGTTGTATTCACCTGTAGTGTTGGAGAAGAGCGCTGCGCGACCGACGGCTGTATTGATGATGCCAGTGGTGTTGGAGTAGAGCGCAGCCTGGCCGATGGCGGTGTTGTAGTAGCCCAGGGTGTTGTATTGGAGCGCCTCGAATCCGGTAGCGGTGTTGTAATAGCCCGCCATCGTGGAGTTCCCGGCGAAGCCGAGGAAGGCATTTCCACTTGTGTACGTGCCGAAGGCGAACAGGTTGCTGCCAATCTGGTAGCTGCTTCCCGTCACTACGCCGGTCGCACTCAGGTTCCCGTTCACCGTCTGATTGCCCGTGAAGGTGTTCGCCGCCGCGAGCAGCGGCACGTTGGCCGTGTTCAGGTTCAGAGTTACGTTGCCGCCCGTGCCGCCGCCCGTCAGATCGGTGCCAGCTACCACACCGGTGACAACTTTGGTCGTGTCCACATTCAACGTGACGTTCCCGCTGGTGCCGCCGCCCGTGAGAGCCGTGCCCGCCGTCACTCCCGTGATCGTGCCCGTGCCGGGAAACGTCTGTCCGGACGCGAAAACGATCGGCTGCGTGAAACGCCCGCTGCCTTGCACATCCAACGTGTAGGCCGGTGTCGCTGTGCCGATGCCAACGTTGACTAGGTTAGATCCTGTGCCGCCGAGTACCAGAGCGTTGCTCTGACTAACCACAGCATTGGCCCCGATGGCGGTCGAGTTGGTCAGGCCGGTCGATTTCGAATCCGGTCCGGCGTTGTAACCGACAGCGGTGTTGTAGCTTCCAGCGGTGTTGGAGTAAAGCGCGTCGTACCCAAGGGCGGTGTTGTAGTTGGCCTTGACGCCACTTCCCCCGGTGTCGTTGTTCCACTCCAGCGCCTGGACGCCCACCGCAGTGTTGTACGACCCATCGCCGGCTGAGTCTCCGACGTTGAGGAGAAGCGCCGAGGCGCCGACTGCCACATTTAAACTTCCGAGGGTATTGGTTCCGAGTGCCTGAGCCCCGCTGGCAGTGTTGTCGGCGCCGTTGGTATTGGCGGAGAGCGCAGCGTACCCGTGGGCGGTGTTCGAAGAGCCATTGGTGTTGGCGGTAAGCGCATAGGCGCCGCTGGCCGTGTTATACCAGCCCGAGATGTTACTGCCGAGCGCATTGTAGCCGCTGGCCGTGTTCCGGGCGCCTGTGGCGTTGAGCTGGAGCGCTTGGTAACCGCTGGCCGTGTTGAACGTTCCCGTCATCGTGGAGTTCCCGGCGAAACCAAGCAACACATTCCCAGTCGCGTACGAGCCGAAGGCGAACAGGTTGCTGCCGATGTCGAAGGCAGTGCCGGTCACCAGGCCGGTCGCACTCAGGTTGCCGTTTACGGTCTGATTGCCCGTGAAGGTATTGGCATAGTTCAGCTGCGGGACCTGGGTGATGTCGAGGTTGACGGTGACGTTGCCGCTCGTGCCGCCACCCGTCAGGTCCGTTCCTGCCGTTACGCCAGTGATCGTTCCCCCGCCGCTTGGACTGCTGCACGCCCATGCGCTGCCGTTCCACGCCAGAACCTGACCGCTGGAGCAACTCGTCAGCAGACTCAGATTCAGCGTGCCACTCGTGCCGCCGCCTTGCAGGCCGCTGGCTGTACCGGTTAACACTCCGGTGATCCCGCCTCCACCACTTCCCGCAAACACCACATCCAGTTCCGGCGGTTGGCTTGTCGTCGTGCTCTCCTTGCTGTCAAAGCTCGCGTTCAGCGATCCGTTCGCCACCAGCGCGATCCCGTAGTTCGTCTCCGTGCCGTTCAGCCAGGCTTGGAGCGCTGATGTGAGATCGATGACCACGTAGTCGTGCACCTGCGCCTTGGCCAGCGCCACGCTGGCCGCAATCGTCGCTCCCGGAGGCGGCGCGTTGCTGGCATCAATCGTTCCCTCCGTCCAGGCGCCGTTCACATAGTCCACGTTGAAGCTGCCCGCGGTCGTCACCGCGTTGACATAAAGCTTCAAACTCGCCTTGGCAATGTTGCTGCCGGTATATCCGGACGGAATCGACGACAGATCAAACTGGATGTAGGTGGCCTGGGTCGCGCCATCGACATCGAGCAGCGTCTTGGCGCCGTAGTTGGTGGTCGGGGCGGCGGTGTTGATGTAACTATCGCCGAGCGGAGTGATTTGGGCGCAAGTGAAGCTAGTCATGAACAGCAGGAATACCAGCCCTGCGGTCCGGCGGACTACCTGGGCGTAAAAAGTAGAAGGGCGCATGGAAATCTCCTTCGAATCTGCATCTGCAATCGGTGAAGCCGAGCCAATTGCCGGACGGTGGCCTGGAGCTTTCGGGCCGAGAGTTCGGCCGAACAGGAACCTGGGAGAGCAAAAATCGCTCGGCGTCACTGTATAGAAAGACGGGCGGAGGGATCAGTGATGAACTTCACATGCCGAAGTGACAGAACGGGCTAGCAGCACGGGTTTGGTTTGGATCGGACCCGAAAGTTCAGACCAAGTCAAGATGGCAACGCCGCAGTTGGCGTAACATCGGGCGATTGCGCTCTTTGAACCGTCTGCCGTTCAGAGTGTCATTCCGGTTGCCGATTGCATTTTGCGGTCTGCGGGGTGGGAGTGTCCGTTCTGGGCGGACTCTTACGGCGGCGGTGCTGACGTTCGTGGCATCCTACCCCTTCGACGGCGCTCAGGGCAGGCTCTAATGTCGCAAAGGACGCGAAGGATACGCGGCAGGACTCCAGAACAAACTATATTTTTCTACCCATCGGAAACCGTTACACTTGCGCCGGAGCGATTGAAAACCAGCTCTGGACAGGGCGTCTGACGAATGATACGATTCCCGCGACTCGCTAGCTTTTCTGTTTGGCTTGGATACTGTGTGGAGAAGCTATGGGACTCGCCCCCGTCCTCGAAAGTCTTGCGAGCGCTTCTGTCGACCGACCAATGAAGCACGCCGGTCTCCTGCCGGAGGAGGAACATGAGTTCCGTATATGCCATCAAGCATCCCAGGAAGTCTCCCGTGGGAACATACAGACGCAGGCTAGAAACAAACCTTGCAGCATTCTTCACTTTGCTTATCGCCGCTAGTGTGTTGAGTTCCAGCTCGGCCGCGCACGCTCAAACCGAAATCGTGCTCTACAACTTCTGCTCTCAGCTGAACTGCGCGGATGGTGAGGGCCCGTCGTCGAGCCTCACGGCGGACGGCGCAGGCAACTTCTACGGGACCACGCAACTGGGCGGCGCGAATATGAACGGTACGGTCTTCGAGCTTTCTCCAAACGGAGCCGGCGGCTACAACGAGGCCGTCTTGTACAGCTTTTGTTCGCTGCAGAACTGCACAGATGGTAATGACCCAACTTCTAACGTGATTTTCGACGGCGCCGGAAATCTCTATGGGACGGCCTGCTCGGGCGGCGCGAATGGACAAGGCGTCCCCTCAGCATGCGGCGATGGTTTTAACGGATATGGGGTCGTGTTCGAGCTGAGCCCCGCGCTGGGAGGTGGTTGCCCAAGCGGCAGCAACAGCGGCAATGGCTGGTGCGAAACCGTCCTATACAGTTTCATGTCAACGCCCGACGCTGCCTTCCCGTTTTCTGGGCTTACCTTGGATTCCTACGGCAACCTCTATGGCACAAGTTATGGAGGAGGCAGCGGAATGGGAACGGTTTACGAGTTGTCTCCGAACGGCAGCGGCGGCTGGGGTGAATCTGTGCTGTACAGCTTTTGCGCACAGCCGAGCTGTGCTGACGGGGCCTACCCCGGCGGGCAGGTGCAAGCCACGAATGGGACCCTCTACGCGACGACCGAAAATGGCGGCGCCTACGCGGCTGGCACTGTGTTCGGACTAAGCCCCGAACCACCCGGCGGGTGCCCAAGTGGCAGTTATACGGGTAACGGCTGGTGCGAGGCCATACTTCACGCTTTCGCTGGCCGCCCGACGGACGGCAACTACCCTTCTGGCACTCCGATGCTCGATAGCGCCGGAAATCTCTATGGCACGACCGTTTATGGCGGTAGAGGGAGGTGCAGCTCGGGCAAATCTGACCTGGGGTGCGGAACAGTTTGGAAGCTGACTCCTTCAGGTGGAGAGTCTACGGAGGAGGTTCTTCATTCCTTCGAGTCCGGACCCGGGTTTTTCGGATGCTGCTTCGCGATTATCGCCCCCGACCTTCTCTGGGCGGGGGTAGTGCTCGATCCATCCGGAGACATCTACGGGATGACAACATACGGCGGCAGTTCCTCGTACTGCATAGAAAAAGGCGCGAGGAGCGATGAACAAGGCTGCGGGGCGGTGTTCGAACTGGCAAGGCGCGGCAAAACGGCCCACTATCAAAATGAGCTTCTGTGGATATTCAGTTGGGCGGATGGGGCGCATCCGGTGTCCAGCCTGATTTTGGAAGGCGGCAATCTCTACGGAACGACGTACAACGGTGGCCTCGGCGACTTTTGCCCGTATCGTGAGGGGTGCGGGGTCGCGTTCGAGTTCATTCCGTAGGTACACATGGTTACTGAAAAGCCGCGACGTTTTTCCTAACTGATGGCGATGTGCCGTGCCAAGAAGTCACAAGGAAACCCAAGCGTCTCAAGTGAGAGATGAGGAGAGGGGATATGCGAGGCGTTCTGACGTTAGCGGTAGTTTCCACGCTGCTGCTGGTTGCTCTTCCAGCAGCGCACGCTCAAAACGAAATCGTGCTCTACAACTTCTGTTCTCAGCCGAACTGTGTAGACGGTGCGAACCCGGCGTCGAGCCTCACGCCGGACGGCGCAGGCAACTTCTACGGGACCACCCAACTGGGCGGCGCGAATATGGATGGTACGGTCTTTGAGCTTTCTCCAAATGGGGTAGGCGGCTACAACGAGACTGTCTTGTACAGTTTTTGTTCGCTGCAGAACTGCACAGATGGGTCATATCCCTACTCCTATGTGACCTTGGACGGCCAGGGGAATCTCTACGGGACAACTTACTACGGCGGGCTTTTCGCATCGGGCGCTTATTCTGGATATGGCCTTGTGTTCGAGCTGAGCCCCGAGCTGGGAGGTGGTTGCCCAAGCGGCAGCAACAGCGGCAATGGCTGGTGCGAAACCGTCCTATACAGTTTCATGTCAACGCCCGACGCTGCCTTCCCGTTCTCTGGGCTCACCTTGGATTCCTACGGCAACCTCTATGGCACAAGTTATGGAGGAGGCAGCGGAATGGGAACGGTTTACGAGTTGTCTCCGAACGGCAGCGGCGGCTGGAATGAGCAGGTTATCTACGATGGGGGCGGCTATGCCGGGCTAACGATAGACGGCTCCGGCAACCTTTACGGCGCCGACGACGTAGGAGATGGCCATGTTTTCAAGCTGTCACCAAACGGAAGTGGGGGTTGGAATGCGATCATCCTTCACAGCTTCAGGGCCGGGCAGAGCGACGGGGCGACTCCTGAAGGGACTCCTATCGTCGACAACGCTGGAAACGTCTATGGCACGACATTTAGTGGGGGCGCCAGAAAAGGCATGGGAACGGTTTGGAAGCTGACTCCTGGTCCAACTGGAGAGTATACGGAGGAGATTCTGCAGTCGTTCATTTGGAAGTATGGCTGCAATCCTAAGGCGGGGGTTGTGCTCGACTCATCCGGGAACATTTACAGCACGACCGGATTCGGTATTTTCAAATCTCCGTGCTACGACGGATGCGGCACTGTCTTTGAGCTGGCGGCCAGCGGTTCCGGGTACGAATGGACGTTTCTCTGGAGTTTTAATGGTACGGACGGCGGCAATCCGATGGACAGCTTGGTTCTGGACGGCGGCAATCTTTACGGAACGACATACGGCGGCGGAACATCCAGCAACTGTCCTGGTGCCGGTGGTTGCGGCGTTGCGTTCGAACTTAATCCGTCGGCTCGGGTGACAACGAATGTGCTCGCTTCTTCGCCGAATCCATCGACCCTCGGAGGACCAGTGACCTTTACGGCAGTAGTCACTCCTGCGCCACCAGATGGAGAAACGGTAACGTTTGAGAATGTCTCGAAAGTACTGGGAACGGGATTATTGAATGGCGGCACGGCGACGTTCACGACCTCGACGTTGCGCGTCGGCACGCCACATATCAAGGCCGTGTACGGCGGCGACCTGACGTTCGAGGGCAGCACGTCGAATGCAGTGAAGCAGGTGGTAACGCGGTGACGGCCAGGACCTCTCAGAGTGGGCGGTGGGATCCAGTGTGTAAGAAACGGCGGAGCTGATGGCAGACGGCTTATTGCAGCATCAGGCGCTGGATGCGCTGGGCGCGGCCGCTTTCGTTGTCGCACTCTACTACGACGGCGCAGAGGCGGACGTCTCCAGCGGCGGCTTCGAAGCGGGCGGGCATTCCGGTGAGGAAACGCTCGATGACTAATTCTTTCTTGACTCCGATGACGCTGTCGTAAGGGCCGGTCATGCCTACGTCGGTGATGTAGGCGGTGCCTTTGGTGAGGACGTTTTCGTCCGCGGTGGGGATGTGGGTGTGAGTGCCAACGACGGCAGTGACACGTCCATCAACGTACCAGCCAAAGGCAACTTTTTCAGACGTGGCTTCGGCGTGAAAATCCAGGAAGATGACTTTGGCGTTGATCTGTTCGAGCAGGCGATCGGCGTAGCGGAAAGGATCGTCGCTGGAGCCCATGAAGACGCGTCCCTGAAGGTTGATGACGGCGTAGGGAACGCCATTCTTCTGGCCCTCGTAGACTCCCCAGCCGGGAAGTCCGGCGGCCAGATTGGCGGGGCGTAACAAGCGGCGCGCGGGACTGTGCGGGTTGCCGTCGGCCATATTGAAATATTCGATGATCTCGCGCTTGTCCCAGACATGGTTGCCGGTGGTCATGACGTCGATGCCGAGGTCGAAAAGTTCTTCGGCGAGCGACGGGGTGATGCCGAAGCCGGCGGCGGCGTTCTCGCAGTTGGCGATGACGAGATCGATAGAGTGTTGTTGGACGAGGTCGCGCAGACGCTCGCGCACGATGGTGCGTCCGGGGCGTCCGAAGATGTCACCGATGAAGAGGATATTCAAAATGAGTTGCCAGTTGTCAGTTGCTTGTTGCTAGTCGTCCGTCGCTAGGCGTCAGCGACGGAAGCGATTGCCCCGAGGGCGTTCTTTCCCTCCGAAGCCGAGCCAAATTTGGATGGTATCACGCGAAATTCAGTAAGGATCATTCTTGCGATGGTCGCGGCCCGATCCAGATGAGAAGAAGGAGGGCTGGCACTGTCACCAGGGTGGTCAGCAGGAAGAACCGTACCCAGCCGAGCTTCTCAGCCAGCACGCCTCCCGAGGAGGCGACCATGGTGCGGCCAACCGACGCGAGCGAGGAAAGCAGCGCGTACTGGGTCGCGGTAAAGGCGGGCGAACATAGACTGGAGAGATAACCTACCAAGGCTGTCCCCGCCATTGCGCCCGTCAAGTTCTCGGCAGTGACACACAGCGCAAGGTAGCCGAGGCGATGGCCGCCGATAGCCTGCAGCACGTAAAACAGATTGCCGGCCGACTGGAGTACGCCGCACATGATCAGCGAGTTCCGGAAGCCAAACCGTGCGGTGATTACTCCACCAACCAGAGCCCCGGTCACGGTGGCAAAGAACCCGACCAGTTTCGATACGGCGGCGATCTCTTGCAGGGAAAATCCAAGCGAGATGTAGAGCGGCGTTGCCATCACTCCTGCCATCGCCTCCCCGAGCTTATAGCCGACAATGAAGATCAGGATCACCGGCCAAAGCGGCCGCCGCATGAAATCGGAGAAGGGACCAATCACCGCGGTCGCAAGCAACTGGCGGACTCCGGTCCGTCCGGTTGCCGCAGTACGCGCGGTTTCCGCAGGCACTTTCGGCTCCTGGCCAAACAGGAATACCAGCATTCCCACGCCAACAAATCCCGCCATCGTGGAGTAGGCGGCAAACCAGCCGGCGCGCGCTGCGATCACCAGCGCGCCCGCTCCGGAAACCAGCATGGCAACCCGGTAGCCGGTTTGGATCATGCCAGCACCGGGACCCTGCAAGTCCTTCCCCAGGATCTCCACACGCCAGGCATCAATGACGATATCCTGGCTCGCTGAAAGAAACGCGACGACGAGCGACAGGGCAGCCATCAGAGTCAAGTTGTGCTGTGGGTTGCACGATCCCAGGCTAACGATTGCGCAAATCAAGGCGATCTGGATGGTGATGCCCCAGCCGCGCCGCCGGCCCAGCGGCAGCGGTGGCGGCAGGCGATCAATCAGCGGCGACCACAAGAACTTGAACGCGTAAGGAGTGCCGACCAGGGCGAAGGCGCCGATCGCTGCGCGCCGCACGCCCGCTGTCGCGAGCCACGCTGAGAGGGTTGAGTAAGTGAGGAGGAGCGGCAGGCCGCTGGCGAACCCGAGTGCCAGCACCTGGAGCACGCGCCGGTCCGTATAGGCCGCGACCGAGCGCCGCCAGTTCGTCGTGGCGTGCTCTGCGGTGATGTTGGGCAACTCCTTCATCGCGAGTTTTTGGCACCCTTCTTCATTTCAAGAACCAGAATTTCAGAGGGTAAACCAGATTATCATCGCCTGGAGCAATAGTACCGGCAGGTCGCTTGTGAGGGGTGAGAGCCGCCTACTGCCCGCCAGTTTCAGCTGACTTCAAAAAGTCGTAGTTTCCTGACGGATTCAGGTGGATGTTGCGCACTCGCTTTGTGTGTACGAGGACATTGTCGAGGAACCACAGGTTGATGTAGGGCAAGTCGGTGGCAAGGATGGTCTGAACTTCGTCGTAGATGGCTTTGCGGCGGTCAAGGTCGGTTTCCGATCGCCCCTGGCCGATGAGCACGTCGATCCTCGGGTTGACGTAGTAACTGCGGTTGGCGCCATGGGGCGGAAAGTTATCGGAATGGAAAGCGTACTCGAAGATGTCGGGATCTTCGTTGCTGCCGATCCAGCGCAGGGAATAGATCTGGTAGGCGCCGCTGGTGACGTCGGCAAAAAAGGTGGCGAATTCAAAGGTGCGGATGTCGAGCACGATGCCGACGGCACGCAGTTGTTGCTGGAGGACGGCAGCGAGCAGGCGGGTGGACTCCTCGGTGGAAGTCTTCATGGTGAGGTGGAATCGAACGCCGTCTTTTTCGGGATAGCCGGCATCGTCCAGAATTTTGTTTGCTTTTTCGGGAGCGAAGTCATATTTGGGCACGTCGGGGTTGTAGGCCCAGCTTTGCGGCGGCAGGATGCTGGCAGCCGGCTGCGCGAAATTACGCCACAGGTATTCGATCATGGGGCGGCGATCAATGGCATAGGCAATGGCCTGACGTACGCGGACGTCGCGCAGTATGGGGTCGCGCAGGTTGAACGCCAGGTAGGAAAGAATAGTTCCAGGCGATTGCTCGACTTCGAGGTTCGGTTCCTTCTGGAGGGCGAGAACCGTGTCTGAAGTGAGCGCATTGCTGGCGATGTCGGCGCTGCCCTTGCGTAATTCGAGGGCTCGAGTGGTAGGGTCGGGCACGACGGTGAAGCGTAAACGTTGGACGTGAGCCTTGGCTCCCCAATAGCTGTCGTTGCGCTCGAGGATGACTTCCTTATCGGGCTCAGCGCTGACATAACGAAACGGGCCGGAGCCGATGGGCTGGCTGGTTATTTCAGAGAGACTGCCGTAGGGAACGATTCCCATCGAGCCATCGGATAGATTCCAGAGCAAGTTGGAGAAAGGTTCCTTCAGGTGAAAGATGACGGTTGTCTCGTCGGGAGCCTCGATGTGATCCACGTAACGGTAGGCGGCGGCGCGCGTGCTGCGAATTTTGCCTTGCAGCAGGGAATCGAAGGTCCACTTGACGTCGCGCGAGGTCAGGGGATGGCCATCGTGGAAATGGACTCCGAGGCGGATGTGGAAAATGTAGGTCAGAGGATCGGGAATCTGCCAACTTTCCGCCAACGCGGGCGTGACGTTCAGGTGCTCGTCGCGATCGAGGAGGTCGTCGAAGATGAGGGAGTCGATGCGCTCGGACTGGGCGTCGATGCCGACGCGGGGGTCGAGGTTGGTGGGGCTGCTCTCGATGATCATGACGAGCGTGTTGCGGTCGGGAGGCTGGGAGCAGGAGAGAAGAGAGAAGAGTAGAGCCAGTGTGCACAGAGCGACCAGCGTTCGCGCCGCGGTGATTACGGGGTGGGGTAGGGGTCCAAGCTCCCTCGACTGCGCTCGGGATTTCGGCGCGCGGCTCAGACGCCGCGCCAACGCCTCAACTTCGACTCTGGATGCGCTTGGCTTCGCCATGCGCATCCTCCGCTCAGGATGACACAACCTACGCATAAGAGATCTTTCCCAGAATCGCGGGGCGCTTCGCACCTGTGGCCGATGGGATATTCGATGAGCGGTGGTGCCATGTCTGGTGGGCGAGGACGGCGAAGGCGACGGCTTCTTTGGCTTCGGAGGGGACTCCGAATTCGTCGGAAAAGTGGAGACCGATTTCGAGGGGCGTGAGTTGACTCTTCAGCATCGCCAGGAGCGTTGGATTTTTCGCGCCGCCGCCGGAGACGATGAGCTCGCGATAGGATTTTTGGCGAGGCAGGACGAAGCGTTGGATTGCGTGGGCGATCGAGCGTGCTGTCAACGCGGTGGCCGTGGCCACGATGTCTGGTTTACTGACTCCGCGACAAAGCTGGAGGAAGCGGCCGACATACTCCCGCCCAAACTCTTCACGGCCAGCGGTGCGCGGTGGACGTTGTCGGAAAAATGGGGCCTGCATCAGATGGTCGATTATGGCTGTCTGCACTCGTCCGGAGGCAGCGACCTTGCCGTCGCGGTCAAAGCTGCGGGCAAACAGTTTCTGCATGACGGCGTCGATGACCATGTTGCCGGGGCCGGTGTCGAAGGCGACGATCTGGCTGGCGGGGACTTTGGCCGGTATCGCTGTCAGATTTGCGATGCCGCCGATGTTCTGCGCGATGCGGCCCGTGTGCTGATCGTGATAGAGGAAGTAGTCGAGAAATGGTACGAGCGGCGCGCCTTTGCCGCCCGCCGCCATGTCCGCGGGGCGGAAGTCGGTGATGACCGGGACGCCGAGTCGCGCGGCGATGATTGCGCCTTCGCCGGTTTGCCAGGTCACGGCTAGTTTGCGTCCGAGGAAAGACGCAGGTTGTCCCTGGTGATAGAGGGTTTGGCCGTGACAGCCGACCAGATCAAGTTTCGCGCGATGTTTGCGGGCGGTTTTCGAGACGGCGTCGGCGTAGAGTTCTCCAAGCAGAAAGTTCAGGCGCGCGAGATCGGCGACGCGGGCCAATTCGGCGTTCATCAGTTCGAGAATCGTGCGGCGGACGCGGGCGGGGAAAGAGAACTCGTCATGGGCCAGCAGATGGAATTGGGGCGAACGTGCGGGCAGGAGTGCCCGAGATACACGAGCCATTTGCACAATGGCCACGTTGATGCCGTCGGCGGAGGTGCCGCTCATTACGCCCGCGATGATCATGTGCGCATCTCCTCTTCATTCGGGGTTGCGTTGTCGAGCGATGCGAGGCGAATTTGCTCGCCGAATTCCCAGAGATTGCGAGTCAGTTTTTCAATTTTATGAGCGGTCGGTACGGGAGTACGCGAGTGCGGCAAGTGCTTTTTCTTGAAGGCTAGGACGCGACGTGACGATTCTTGAACACGCCGAGCGAATGTTTTGTCGCGTTCGGCTTCTATGATCATCGCCTCGTGTGCGCGGCGGACGAAATCTTCCTGATGGCAGATTAGAGCAAGGTCGCCGCCGGCTCTGATGTGGCCGATGGCTGCCTGCTCGATGGAAGCCGCGGCCAGCACGCCGCTCATTTCGAGGTCGTCGGAGCAGATGAGGCCGCGGTAGCCGATTTTCGTGCGCAGGACGTCGGTGATCCACTTTTTCGAGAGCGATGCTGGCGTTCTTCCTTTGGTGACCGCCGGGAATGCGGCGTGAGAGATCATGATCAGCGGGAGTTCGCGGCGCAAAGATAGCGAACGGTAAGGAACGAGGTCCTCGTTCCACATTTTCTTGAGCGGCTTGTCGATGACCGGCAGGTGGTGATGGCTGTCAAGATCGCCTTCACCAAGGCCAGGAAAATGTTTGCCGCAGCCCAGGACCTTGGCGTCGGTTAGGCCGCGCAGAAATTCGCGGGCATAGGTGACCACTTCTTTCGGGTCGGCGGAGACCGCGCGCGAACTCATTACGGATTTGGAGGCTTCGAAGGCTAGGTCGAGCGCGGGAGCGAAGTCGACATTGAAGCCCAAGGCGCGGCAGTTTTCGCCGATGATGCGCCCGTGCTTGCGGAAGAGCTTGCGGTCGCCGGTGGCGAAAACATCGGCGGCGGATGGAGCGGGGCCGAGCACGTTGCGGAAGCGATCGACTTTGCCGCCTTCGAGGTCGACGCAGGTGAAGAGCGGCGTGGCTATGCACTTCTGGCATTCGCGGAGGAGCGTATGCGTCTGTTCGGCACTGGTGATGTTGCGGGCGAAGAGGATTACGCCTGCTGGCTGGATGTCCGTGAGCAGGGAAGCGAGGCGCGGAGACATCTCGGTGCCGTCGAAGCCGATGATTAGGAGTTGGCCGATGTGTGCACGGAGATTTTGGCTGGCCGTGGGTCGCATTATCGATTCTTACTTTACTTTTGCGGCAAGATTCTCGCAAAGGTCGTGCAACTTCAGATCATGGGTAAGTCGGTCGGCGATTCGGCATTCGTCCAACGCGCCACGTGGATCAGATTTCATCAGCAACGTAACAAGCCAGATATGAGGGGTTGCCCAGTCGGGATCGAGATTTTCCGAGGCTCGGAGTTCCGATAAAGCCCCTTGTCCATCCCTTTTCTTTGCAAGACTGATGCCGAGGTTATAGTGTGCTTCCGCGTTGTCTGGATCGAGGCGGATGGATTCCTTGTATTCAACAATAGCAGCGTCAGTCTCGCCACTATCATCGAGTGCGCTTCCAAGATTCATGTGGGATGCAGCACGGGAGGGATCGGCCTGTATAGCAGCACGATACTCCGCTACGGCGGATTTTAGGTCTTTCCTTTGAAAGAACAAGTTGGCAAGATTGGTGTGGGCGTCGGCCTGCTTAGGGTCAAACCTTAGTGCTTCCCGGTACTCGTTGGCTGCAGCGTCTAGGTCACCTTTGTTCTTAAGGGCTAGCCCCAGATTATTGTGGAAGTCAGGATCATCTGGCGCAATCCGGAGGGCCTCTCGATATTGGGTAATCGCGCCGTCGTAGTCCTTCTTTGCCGCGAGGAGGCGCGCCAAATTGTAGTGAGAATCTGCGTGGTTAGGCGACTCCTTTATAGCTTCCTGGTACTCGTGGATCGCCTTATCGGTTTCGCCTTTTTGCTCAAAGGCCAAGGCCGATCGGAAATGGAGGTTGTCGGCTGGCGCGGCTGTCTCCGATTGGCCGCTGGCCCAGGCCGCCACGGTAAGAATGACTAGTACGACAAGAGGTGCTCGCATGGTTTCCTCATATCCCGGGATTTTAAGGTTCACATTTGTCTTCTCGGCGTACTCTGCGTCTCGGCGGTTAGATTTCTTTCTTCAGCTCTGCCAGCAAGTTTAGCGCCTCTAGTGGGGTGAGGCGGTTCAAATCTACTTCGCGTAGCTTTTCCAGCACTGGCTGGGAGAGCGGAGTGAAAATGGTTAGCTGGGCCGGACGTGCCGGCTCGGCGCCCGGGGTCAAGTGGCCGGTGAGGCGATGCTCGGCTGACTCATGCTCGGCGAGGACTTCGCGGGCGCGGATGACCACTTCGTTCGGGAGGCCGGCCAGTTTGGCGACTTCGATGCCGTAGCTGCGGTCGGCGGCTCCGGGATTGACTTTGCGCAGGAAGACTACGCTGCTTCCTGCTTCTTTTACCGAGACGTGATAGTTCTTTACGCCGCTCAATTGCTCGGCCAGTTCGGTGAGTTCGAAGTAGTGCGTGGCGAAAAGAGTTTTGGCATGAACGTGGGCGTGCAGGTATTCGACCGCGGCCCAGGCGATCGCAAGACCGTCATAGGTGGATGTGCCGCGGCCGACTTCGTCGAGAAGGATGAGTGAGCGCGGCGTGGCCGTGTGCAGAATGGCGGCGGTCTCGGTCATCTCGACCATGAAGGTGGAGCGTCCACGGGCGAGGTTGTCACTGGCGCCGATGCGGGTGAAGACTCGGTCGACGATGCTGAGGCGGGCAGATCGGGCGGGAACGAACGATCCCATTTGCGCCATGATCACGATGAGCGCGGCCTGACGGAGGTAGGTGCTTTTGCCTCCCATGTTCGGGCCGGTGAGGACGGTGATGTTGTGGGTGGTGGAGTTCAGGAAGAGATCGTTGGGGACGAAGCGGGTGTCGTTATTTCCAGAAGCAGAATCCTGCAGCTCGATCACGGGATGGCGACCTTCGATGATTTCGAGATCGCCCGAGTGGTCGGGACTGTGCTCAGCGCCTAAAGGCGCATTGGTTCCGGCGACATTCGGAATGTCTGAGCTGGCTGTGGAGAGGGGCGCGTGCGCGCCCTCGGCGGCTAACGCCGATGATAAGGGTGCACTGCTTATCGCAGCGCTGAAGCGCTGCGCCACCCCAAATCCGCTTTGTTCTATAGCCTGGGAAGGCTTGCCCCGGTTCGGGTCCTTACTCTGAGCAAGCGATGCCGGTGACTTCTGTTGGAAGTTTGGGCGGCAATAATTACGGAGGGCGGCGATGTGGGCGAGGCAGGCGAGGACATCGACTTCGGCCAGGGCGAGCGCGGTTTGGCGGATGCGCTTGGCTTCGGCGGCGATCGCGGATCGCAAGTCTGCGAACAGGCGGCGCTCGATTTCGACGATCTTTTCCTGAGCGTCGAGGATCTTGGATTCGTATTCCTTCAGTTCGGGAGTGGTGAAGCGCTCGGCGTTGACGAGGGTTTGCTTGCGTTCGTAGTCATTGGGGGCGTGATGCAGGTTGGCTTTGGAGATTTCGATGTAGTAGCCAAAGATCGAATTGAACTTGACCTTGAGAGAGCCGATGCCGGTGCGCTCGCGTTCGCGTTGCTCGACCTGCGTCAGATATTGTTTTGAATTGCGGCTCAAATCGCGGAGTTCGTCGAGATCTTTGTCGATGCCAGATGCGATCACGCCTCCATCGCTGAGAGTGAGCGGAGGCTCGGAAACAAGGGTGCTGTCGATCTTTTCGCGCAGATCGACTAGTTCGTCGAGCAATTTGTGAAGGGCCGTGATGCGCGCGGCAGGCAATCCGGCGAGGGCGGTGCGCACTTTGGGGATACGAGCCAAAGATGCCGCCAGAGCCAGGACGTCACGGGGATTGGCGGTTTCGAGGGTGACGCGGCTTAACAGGCGCTCGAGGTCGAGGATGCCGTCGAGGGTGCGGCGCAATTCTTCACGGCGGACGATGTCTTTGACGAGCGCTTCGACGGACTCCAGCCGGGCGTTGATTTCGGCGACTTCGATCGATGGGCGTAACATCCATGCGCGGAGCAGACGCTTACCCATGGGCGTCACGGTGGCGTCGAGGCAGCGGAACAGCGTTACGCCGGCGTCGGTGCCGGCGAAGAGAGGTTCGATGAGCTCCAGGTTACGGACCGTCACCGCGTCGAGGACGAGGCAGTGCTGGCGTTCGTAAAATCCGATGCGGTCGATGTGATCGAGCGTGCCGTGCTGAGTGGAACGGATGTAATAGAGGATCGCCCCGGCCGCGGAAGCAGCCGCGGGTTTGCCGGCCAAGCCGAAACCTTCGAGCGAGAGGACTCCGAAATGATTCTCGAGGAGGGGGATGGCGTGGTCGGGAGCGAAGATCCAGTCATCAAGAGGAGTTTCGGTCCAGCCGAACTCGTGCCGGGCCGGTGAGGGCGCTGTGCCGGACGAGGGGCCAGCGGTCGTTTCCCGAATCATTCGTTTTTCGAATAGAGGCGCGGAAGATCCGTATAACAGTTCTTTTGGACGCAACTGTTCAAGCTCTTCTTGAATGCGACGGCCAGCCGAATCACCGGAGAATTCGGTGGCGCGGAATTCGCCCGTAGACAGATCGAGAGCGGCGAATCCTACGCGATCACCAAGGGTTGCGACGGCGGAGAGGAAGTTGTTCTCCTCGGCGGTTAAAGAGGAGTCAGCGGCGGTGCCGGGAGTGACTACGCGGGTCACTTCACGGCGGACCAGCTTTTTTGCGAGGCGGGGATCCTCGACTTGTTCGCAAACCGCTACTTTGAAGCCGCGACGGATCAGTTTGGCGATATAGCCTTCGGCGGCGTGATAGGGAACGCCGCACATCGGGATGTCGACGCCTTTTTCCTTGTTGCGGGAAGTGAGGGTGATTTGCAACTCGCGAGCAGCGAGGACGGCATCGTCGAAAAAGAGCTCGTAAAAATCGCCCAGCCGGAAGAACAAGAGAGCATTGGGATGCTCCTTCTTGATGGAGGCGTATTGCCGCATCAGCGGCGTGGAGAGATCGGACATGGGGCGATTGGTAATTTGTAATTTGTAATCGGGTAATTTGCAATCGCGTCGCAGCTATTAGGCAATCGGGTCAATTGTCATTGACTGATTGGGCGCGGTTTGTTCTTCTTAACTCCATGGAACTCCGCAAAGATCCCATCACGCGCTCCTGGGTGATTATTGGCGATGATGCCGCTGATGTTGCTCCGCGCACTTCGGGCTGTCCGTTTTGCGGCCCGTCCTCGGGCTCCGCGCAGGTGATTGCCACGCTGCCCGGATTGAGCGGGAATCTCTGGTCGGCACGCTCGGTGGTACATCCGCAGGCGCTTTATCACATTGAAGGCGAGGCCGGACGCCGGGGCGAAGGTTTATACGACCGTATGCGTGCGGTTGGAGCACACGAGGTTCTGGTCGAGAATCCGCGGCATGACGGCCATCTGTGGAACGTGACTGACGGCGAGGTTGAACAGTTCCTGCGGCTGGCCGCACTGCGCATCCAGGACTTGAAGCGCGACAGCCGTCTGAAGTATGTGAGCATCTTCAAGAATCACGGCGACGGGGCGGGGCAGGAGTTCGACCATCCGACCTCGCAGCTCACAGCGACCACGTTTGTACCGAGACGCGTGCTTTATGAGTTGCGGGCTGGACGAGATTATTTTCAAAGCAAAGAGCGCTGCGTTTTTTGCGACATCATTGCGCAGGAAGAGCGGCAGAATGTGCGCGTGCTCGAAATTCGCGGAGACTACATTGCGGTGGGGCCGTTTGCGCCGCGTGTTCCTTATGAGACCTGGATTATGCCGCGCACTCACGAGACCGCTTTTGAGAGCACGGCGGCGTCGCGCGTGGGTAGCTTGCTGGACCTGGCCGCAGTGCTGCGACACACGCTGCAGCGGATCCTCACGGTCGCCGAGTCTTTCCACCTCGTCCTGCACACATCTCCCAATAGCCAGCATCCCTCGGAATCCATGGGCTACTGGAAAACACTGGACGATGATTACCACTGGCACATCGAGATCATGCCTGTTCTCGAGGCCAAGGCACGATCGTATACGTTCAAAGAGACTTATTACTCTCCGCTCAGCTCTGAGAGTGCGGTGAAGCGGTTGCGCGATGCGAAACTGTAATTCACGGAAACCATGGCCAGAATAATAATTCTGCCGGTCGTGAACGAATGTCAAAATGACGATCCGCCGACTCAAAACGTATGCGGGGTCCCAAGGGTATGTGTACCAGTACTACTTTGTGGGACAGCGGCCTGCTGGGGAGGCGACGGAATACATCTTTGACATCACTTCGGATCGCAAACTGACATATGCGGTCAGCATTCTGCTGCCTCGTGCGGCAGTTTCGAGTTGGGGCGAAACGCACCGGCGGCCGCTGAGCGATTCAGAGCAGTATGCAGCGGTCAAGTTGAGGCTGTTTCGCGCCTTCGATGAACTCGATGACATGCAGGCGGCGGGCCGGGAGTTGCGGATCGATGCGTCTTTTCTTGAAGACGCGCTGGCCTCGCTGGGCGTGGAGTGAAGCTCAATGTGATCTACATCACATCTACCTGTGATACCGCCCGTTTCCCGGTGCCGTTGCCGCCCGGCAAACTATAATTGCTCGGGGCGGGGTGGGGAAGGAAGCCTGGGGCTAGTCAAGTACCTGCACAGTTTATGACTCTGATCTGGCTACGCGTTGCGCTCGTGTTTTATGCCGTGGGATTGCTGTACGCGCTGGTGGCGCTGACCCGGACGTCCGAAGTGCTCGGCAAGGTCGCGCTTCATGCCTCGTATCTGGGGATGGTTTTTCATCTGGTTTCGCTCACGGAAGCGGTCGTGCAAAGCGGTCAGCTGGCTTCGGCCTCGATTCACAACTCGGAATCGCTGCTGGCGTTCCTGGTCATGTGCGTCTTCATGCTCGCGTATCTGGTGTACAAGACTACGACGCCCGGGATCGTGATTTTTCCCCTCGTGTTTCTGCTGACGTTTGTGGCCGCGACTGGGCAACAGCCGCTGGTTTTCGCATCGACGGCCGTGAAACATGGCTGGCTGGCAGTACACATCCTGACGATTTTCACCGGCTATGCCGCGCTGTTCTTGAGTTTTGGGGCGAGCATTCTCTACCTGCTGCAGGAGCGCGCGCTCAAGGCGAAAACATCGAGCGGAATGTTCGCGCGGTTGCCGGCATTGCAGGTGATTGACGACATCGGATACCGCTCACTGATGTTGGGTTTCCCGTTCATGACCGTGGGCCTGATCGCCGGATCGGTGGTGGCGGAGTTCGCCTACGGCAAGGTCGATTTTCGAGATCCAAAGATACTGCTTTCGGTTCTGATGTGGGCGGTTTACCTGCTGATGGTGTACACGCGATTGAACGCCGGATGGCGCGGGCGGCGTGCCGCGATGCTGGCCAGTGTCGCTTTCCTGACGGCGATTGTGGCGTGGATCGCAAACTACTTCAGCGGAATGCACAGGTTTATTGCCTCATGAGATTCCAGCTCATTGGCGTGAATCACAAGACGGCGCCGGTGGAGGTGCGGGAGCGCCTGGCGATTCCGGAGTCGCGCCTGCCGGAGGCGTGCAAGAAACTGGCAGAACATCCGGCGGTGTCCGAGGGCATGATTGTTTCGACGTGCAACCGAGTGGAGTTCATCGCCAACATGAAGAATGGGACAGGCGACCTGCGCGAGTTCATGGGCGAGTATTTCCAGGTGGATCCCAGCCAGTTTGAAAGCCATCTGTATGAATTCCGCGAAGATGAAGCGATCCGACATGTTTTTCGAGTCGCGTCCAGCCTCGATTCGATGGTAGTGGGCGAGCCGCAGATACTAGGGCAGGTCAAAGAAGCGTACGCGACGGCACGGGCGGTGGGAGCAGTCCGAGCGCAGCTCGATCAGTTGCTGACGCGCGCTTTTGCAGTGGCGAAACGTGTGCGAACCGAGACGGCGGTTGGATCTTCCTCGGTTTCGATTGCGTCGGTGGCTGTCGAACTGGCGAAGAAAATTTTCGGGACGCTGAACGGCAAGAGTGTCTACCTGGTTGGAGCAGGGAAGATGAGCGAGTTGGCTGCGCGTCATTTGCTGGCTCATGGCGCATCTTCGATTTTTGTCGCGAATCGCACGTATGACCGGGCCATTCGCCTGGCGCAGAAGTTTGACGGGCAGGCGATCGAATTCAGCCGTCTCTACGACACCTGCGACAATGCCGACATCGTGATAACGTCCACGGGCGCGCCGCACTTTATTTTCCGGCCGGAACATGGCGAGAAGTTTCTTTCGCGGCGACGGAACCGCCCGATGTTTTTCATTGATATTGCTGTCCCGCGCGACGTCGATCCCGAGATGAACAAGCTCGATGGAATCTTCGTCTACGATATCGACGACCTGCAGCAGGCGGTGAGTTCGCATGTCGCGGATCGGAAAAAAGAGGCGGAAAGGGCGGAAGACATCGTCAACGACGAGGTTGAGAAGTTCCACGCCCGGCTGCAGACTCTGGACGTTGTTCCTACCATCGTGAGCCTGCAGGACCATCTCGAAACGATCCGTCAGGCGGAGATCGACCGGGCGCGGGGGCGGCTCGGAGAGCTATCACCGGAGCAGGAAATGGCGGTGGAAGCGCTCACGCGCGGGATCGTGAACAAAATCATGCATACACCCATCAGCACTTTGAAAACGGCTGCCCGCGATCCGGAGTCGACCACCGTGGTCGAACTGGTGCGCCGGCTTTTTAATCTTCGCGACCGCGATAAGGACACTGAGAAGGAGACGGTCGGCCGATCGAATACCCGTCCGGGAGCACAAAACTGATGGCCCGGCTACGGATTGGATCACGCGGCTCGCAGCTTGCTCTTTGGCAGGCTCACCATATCTCCGACTTGCTGCGGGCGCAGGGACACACGGTGGAACTTGAGATCATCAAGACGACGGGCGACAAGATCACGGATGTGGCACTGGCCAAAGTCGGCACCAAGGGCATGTTCACCAAGGAAATTGAAGAGGCCCTGGTGGAAAATCGGGTTGATCTTGCGGTGCACAGTTTGAAGGACCTGCCGACGGAACTTGCCTCCGACTTTGAAATTGCGGCGATTACGACGCGCGAAAATCCGCGTGACGTTTTCTGTTCGGTGAAGTTCGCGAACTTCGAGTCGCTTCCGCAGAACGCAAATGTGGGTACAAGCAGCCTGCGGCGGCAGGCGCAGTTGAAGGCGGTGCGACCCGATCTCAACATTCACCCGCTGCGTGGCAACGTCGACACCCGGCTGCGGAAGCTGGAAGCGGGCGACTACGATGCGATCATTCTGGCTGCTGCCGGACTGAACAGGCTGGGCAAAACGCAACTGGTCAAGCAGGTGATCCCGGCCGAGATCATGACGCCAGCTGCGGGACAGGGTGCGTTAGGAATCGAGATTCGGCGAGGCGACAGCAATACACGGACATTGCTGGCGTTTCTAGATGATGCTGCCGCGCGCGCGACGACAACCTGTGAGCGGGCTTTGCTGAACAAGCTTGGGGGCGGATGTCAGGTTCCGATTGGCGCGTTCGCTGAGGTTCAAGGTGGAAGCCTGCTGCTGAATGGGCTGGTGGCTCATCCAGACGGGAAAAAAGTTCTGCGGGAGACGCGATTGGGAACCGATCCTATACGTTTGGGCGAAGAGGTTGGGGATACCCTTTTACGTCGTGGAGGCGATGCCATTCTCGAAGAGGTGTATGGCGAAGGGTTTGCGCTGCCGCAACAACCGTAAGAGAGTTCTCAGTTCTCAGTAGAGCCGTAAATGCAAAAAATGTGTTTTCGGACTCCCTGCTTCTTGGCTCGTTGCTCATTCCTGTATGATTTTTGTTTACCTGAGAACTCATAACTGAGAACTGAGAACTTTTTCATGCGCAAGGCTAACGAAAATCATCCGCTCGCTGGAACCCGCATTCTTGTCGGCCGCGCCCGTCATCAGGCTGGCAGCCTTTCTGACAGCCTACGCAGCCTTGGGGCCAGCGTGATGGAAATACCGTTCATCGAGATTCGCAAACCGAAAACATTCGCGCCCCTGGATCAAGCGTTGAAGAACTTGAAGACCTATGACTGGCTGATTCTGACCAGCGCTAACGGTGTCGAAGCGATGTGGGAACGGATTCGCAGACTGCGCATCCCGAAGAGTTCGTTGAAGCGTGTGCAGATTGCCGCCATCGGACCGGCAACCAAGAAAGCGATCGTCAAGCATGGACTCAAGGTAAAGATGGTGCCGGAGGAGTACGTGGCGGAGTCGGTGGTGAAAGGGCTGCGCGACAAGGTGAAGGGCAAGCGAGTGTTGCTGGTGCGCGCAAAAGTGGCGCGCGATGTCATTCCGGATTCATTGCGCGATGCGGGGGCCTTCGTGGATGTGGTCGAAGCGTACGAAACCGTGGTGCCGGAAAAGTCAAAGGTACGTCTGCGAGCCGTGTTCAAGAACAAAGTACGCCGCCCGCATGTCGTGACCTTCACGAGCTCGTCGACCGTGCGGAATTTTACCGACCTCGTGGGGACGCGTACGGCTGCGGCGCTCAGAGATGTGCAATTCGCTTCCATTGGACCCGTGACTTCGGGAACGCTTCGAGAATTACAGCTTCCGGTCGCGATCGAAGCGCGCGAGTTTACGATGGGTGGATTGATTCGCGCGATTGTGCTGGCCCGCTATGCGGAGCCGCTAGCCTAACGTCAGAGCAGGGCGGGATTACTTGTGTTCCGGCTCGGAAAGTCCGAGTTGCGGATCCACCGCATCGAGGTAGGCCTGCATGCGCGTTTTTCCGTCGGGCGGCATGCCGGTGAATTCGATTCCATTGCCAACGCCCGGATCGCAGGTGCGCACGACTCCACTGATATTGACGCGCTCGGAATCGAGCCAAAAATCCAGCCGCAACACGGTCCCGACCGGCATGGGCATCATGTTCTCGATATAGCAGCCATTTCCGCTCACGTCCGTGGCGTTGATGCGGAGCGGGGTCTGGACACGCTCGTCACGCAATTCGACGGGAAGACTGATTTTGTGGCGATGATAGCGGCGCCGGTTCGATTCCGAAATGGGCATCGGAATACCGTCGGCCGGGAGATGATTTTTCCAAGGACAATCCTGGTCGGCGACCAGTTTGATTCCGACCTGATTTTTCTTGATGGCGCCGGCGTTGACGGCCCAGATCACGGTGCAACGCGCTTTTTTATCTTCGCACTGGATTCCGATTACGTCTCCGACTTTCAGTTCGCTCTCGACGCCATTGAGCAGCGCGCCCTGATGACTGATGTTCTGCGCACGTGCGTGTTGCGAAAAGGTGCGGCCCTCGGCAGTCATTCCCCAGATGCGCACCGGCAGGTCGACGGCGAGACGGGGTTTGCTTGGATGATCATCCATGGTCGATCCTTAAGTTTCTGCACGCTGTCGATTCGATCTATGCAGATCATACCGCGCCGGTGAAGCCGGGGATATTACCTCGTAAACACCTCTAGTTACGAGCGGGGCCATCACTTTCGGGACCGGCGAGTCTCAGGCCTTGGTTTCGGCCAAATCACGATAACTGATGATGTGGATCTTCTGCTTTTCTAAAAACTCTTTCAGATCGGGAGAAGTGAGGAGTTGGCGCTCCCGCTCGCGCGATTCAATCAGGCGCGTATGGACGGCTCGCAGATCGGCGTCAGCATAGCCGGGGTGGCAAACGAGTTCCCAAGTGCCATCGGGCAGGCTGGTGAGCGCCTGGCGCAGCAGAACGCCATCCAGAAGGCCGGTCTCGATCACCCCGATCACTCCATCAGGAGAGCGGAGGCCCGCGCGCGGAGTTTGGCGCCGAAAGTGGCTCGCAAAGGTATTCAAGATGCGCACCTGTCCGTAGCGCTTCAACAAAGCACGTTTGCCAGCGAACTGCTGCGCCAGAATGGCTTTCATTGGAACGAAAGGGCTGCGAATGGCAGGAATGCCGCAAATACGAGCGGCGCGAAGCATGGCGGAGAGAATCTCGGGAAAGATATGGGCATGCTTGTGCGAGTCGAGGTGAGTGACTTTCAGGCCTGTGGCCTGAATTTTTCGAATCTGGGCCGTGATTTCCGTGACGAGTTGCTCGCGATCGAAGCCGCCGAGAGTGGCCCGCACGGCAAAGGCGGAAAGGCTTGAGAAGAACTTTTCAGGCTCGGCCGAGCGGATGGCGAGCAGGGTGTCGACAACTGCGGGGGGAGATACCGGAGCGCCATCGGTCAGAACGACGTGGCAACCTACCGAGAGCTCAGGGAGTTTGCGCGCCGCTTCGACTGCGCGATCAAAGGCGTCGCTGTTGGCCATCAATGTGGTTGAAGAGACGATCCCGTCGAGGTGGGACTCGACGATGGCCTGGTTTACTCCGGAAGTCAAACCGAAGTCATCCGCGTTGACGATTAGTTGCCGCACTGGAAAAGTGTAGCAGCGTCCGACGAGTATCGCCGAGCTTCGAGCGGCGGACTTTGAGCTTTTGAGGGCAGCCTAGAGACGAATCGTTTGACCGGCGAGGACGTGTCCAGTATTCTCAGCTTACGTTCTTGCAAGCGCTGCTTCGCGCGTTCCCCATCCGCT
>JBELAC010000004.1:0-55107 GCA_049509215.1 Terriglobales bacterium | reverse complement strand
TCGCTGATGGCTGATGGCTGATGGCTGATGGCTATCTCGTTCGCCCGACCACCATTATGTGATTGCGGTCACCGCCTCACCTAGGGCATTCTCCTACAGTTCTGCACGTCCGCTGCTGACAGGAGCGCGCCCGAGGAGCGAAAGATGACTCTCCAAAACAGTCCCCAAATCCCCCCGCGAGGCAAGAGCGAACGCGCCGGATGGTTCCAAGCTTCATCCGCCGAATGCACCGATGCGAGCCACTCGAACGGCCGCCCTTTCCGCCTTGTGCTGCTGGGCGCGCCGGGCGTCGGCAAGGGCACGCAAGCCGATCTGCTGAACAAGCGCCTCAACGCCTGCCATCTTTCCACCGGCGACCTGTTTCGCGCGGCTTCGAAGCAGAAGGAATGCGACCAGAGTCCCGCCATGAAGGCCGCGATGGATTACATGCGCCGCGGCGAACTGGTCCCAGACTCGACTGTCTGGGAGATGGTCCGCGAGCGGACCGATTGCATTCGCTGCTCCGGCGGCTTTGTGCTCGACGGATTCCCGCGCACGCTCGGCCAGGCCGAGTCGCTCAAGCAACTCATGGAGAGCGAGAAGATTCCGCTGACTGCAGTCGTGAATTACGAATTGCCGCTGACGGAAATCGTTGCGCGCCTGAGCGGCCGCCGCACTTGCGGAAGCTGCAAAGCCGTTTACCACATCACCGGCCAGCCGTCGAAAGTCGAGGGTGTTTGCGACCGCTGCCAGGGCAAACTCTTCCAGCGCGAAGATGATCGCCCCGAATCGATCACCGTTCGCATGGCAGCGTATGAAAGCAGTACGTCACCCTTGATCGAGTTTTATCGGAAGCTCGGCTTGCTGGTATCGATTCCAGCGACAGGATCGCCCGAAGATATTCTGGCGCGCACAATGTCGGCGCTCGAGGCGCGGGCTGCGGCGATCAGTAACTGAGCGCGATCGTCAAAGCAAGAACGGGCTTGCTAAGGGTAGGGAATCCTCAGCGCTGCGATGCTGGAGCTTTGCCTCCCTGCGATGGAGTAACGTCATGCGGCTTCCCGCACGCGGGGCAAACCACCACCGCGTTGTGTTCCTCCATCTGATGCAGGAACGTTGAAAGCACCTTGCCGCAGTGCTTGCAGAAGGTGTCAATACTATCGCTCTTTTTGTCTGCTCCACGTGGACGCGCCATACGAGCTTTATTTTAAGGGAAGGACGGCTCCGAACGCTCTCTCGCCGTGCCCATACAATGATCAATGTGGCGCTCGGCATCTACATCTCGGTCCCGTTCTGCCGGACGAAATGCAGCTACTGCAACTTCGCCTCTGATGTGTTCTCGAAGTCGGCTTACGAGAACTACGTCCAGCGCGTGCTGGATGACACTGCGAACGCCCGAAACTTAGCGGCCGAGTTGGGATGCACGTTCGAGCAGGACGTCGACTCCATTTACTTAGGCGGAGGAACGCCATCAATCCTCGAGCACACGCAGTTGCTGCGCATATTCGAGCTTGTGCGCGATGAGTTCGCGCTAACGCCCGACGCCGAGATTACCGTCGAGTGCGCGCCGGGAACGCTGGCCGATCCATTGATCGAGACTCTGCAGCGCTGCGGCGTGAACCGTGTGAGCTTGGGCGTGCAGTCGTTCGTGGATAAGGAAGCGCAATCGGTCGGACGGCTGCACAAGCGTTCTACCGTGCTGGAGGAGATTGCCCGCTTGCGTGTGGCTGGCATCGACAACATCAACATCGACCTGATTGCCGGATTGCCGCACCAGATCGTGGAGAGCTGGACATTCTCGCTGGCGGAGACGATCGCGCTCGGCGCGCCTCACGCAAGCGTTTACATGCTGGAAGTGGACGAGGACTCGCGCTTGGGCAGGGAACTGATCGCCGGCGGAACGCGCTACCACGCTCACTTTGTTCCCGACGACGAAGCGACGGCGGATTTCTACTTGCAGGCTTGCGAAACGTTGAACTCGGCAGGAATCGCACAATACGAGATCTCGAACTTCGCACGGTCCGGAAAGGAATCGCGCCACAACCTGAAGTACTGGACTCGCCAGCCCTATTTGGGATTCGGAGTCGATGCGCACTCGATGCTGCCGATCAGCGGCGGCAGTTGCGAGGCGATCCGCTTCTCGGCGCCAGACTCGCTCGATGCATATATGAATCGAGCGCCGCACAAGACCACGGTCGTTTCAGTGCAGTCGGCGATCGAGGAAAGTTTCTTCCTCGGCTTGCGATTAAATCGCGGTGTCGACCTGGATGCGATGCGCGCGGAGTTCACCGCCGATTCGATCTCCGGTTACGAATCCACGATTGACGAGTGTTTACGCGAGGGCTTGCTGGAAAAGTCGGGAGCTAAGCTATGGCTCACGAGTCGCGGACGCCTTTTATCGAATGAAGTGTTCGCGAGATTTCTTCGGGATGAAGCCGAGGATAAGGTAAAAGTGGGAACCGGCCACGTGCATCCACGTTAGTTGGCCGATATGAGCCATTCGGCAATTGGCCTATCCGGCTCCCACTATCTCAGACGTTTTTGGTAACGCTACATTCCAGATGCAGGGCTCGAAAGGCAAGGCCTGAATGCCTGCTTCCCCAGAGCTAGCCCATGCGATCCGGAACTGCGCTCGTTGTGAACCGTGCTGCACATCCAGGAGTCCGCCGGCGCAGATCTTGGCATGTACTCCCAACAGCACGGCGCCGCTCAAGCTCACATTTTTGACCCGCACGACCTCCGCGAACGGGCGTGCCATCCGGTCAACACCCCAGATGCGCACTGGGAATTCGACTTTAAGCCGCGGCTCTTTGCGCCGGTCCATGCTTTCCTAATCCGATTCGGATCATAGGACGGAACGCTACGGCTGCATAGATCGCTTTGGTGATGGGGAGGTGATTACCTGTGGTGCTGATGGGAATTCGCGGAGCGTGCTGAAGGCATAAGCAGAGTTTCGGCGAGACTCGAAAGACTAGTTCTTCCAGGCGCAGGAACCAGGTCCGTCTGGGTTGCCGCACGAGCCGCACGGACCGGCTGACATGGGCGCCGATGCGCCGCTTTTCGCCGATACCGCGAACACTGAAAGCTTGGGCTCCAGTTTCTTGCTCTCGCACTTCGGGCAGGTGGCTTTTTCCTCGCCGTAGACCAGAGCCTCGAACTGGTGCTGGCATTCCTTACAGACGTACTCAAAGATGGGCATGGAAGAACTCCGCTGAGAAGGCTTTGGGCCCTCGGCTCTGGGCTTTAGGACATATAAGGCAAGGGCACGAGAGCTTTTTCCTATTTAAAATCAAAATGTGGGTAATCCGCAATCGCAGGAGCTGACAGGGGTGTTTACGCCGCGGCGCTGGCTGCGCGGCGGACACGTGCAGACCGTCGCAAGCTTTCTCATTCAGAGGCACATCCACCTGCCTGCGCCGGAAGAGCGGATGATCGAGGTAGAGCCTGGCGTCGAGGTGCTGTGCCATTGCCATTGGCAAGCGGATCGGACGAAGGCGCTGACGATCATCGTCGTGCATGGACTGGAAGGGTCGAGCGATTCACAGTACATGCTTGGGATCACGGAGAAAGCGTTGCGAGCTGGAATGAACGTGATCCGCTATAACCAGCGCAATTGCGGCGGGACCGATGCTCTGGCTCCTGTGCTGTATCACTCGGGATTGTCGAGCGACATTGCGGTGGTCGCGCGTTCGGTGATCGAGCATGATGGCGTTTCGCGGCTGGCGCTGGTGGGATTCTCGATGGGCGGGAATCTGGTGTTGAAACTGGCTGGTGAATGGGGACAAAACGGGCCGCAGCAGTTCCGGGCAGTGGCTGCGTGTTGTCCGGCGCTCGATCTGGCGGTTTCGGCCGATACGTTGCATGCACCGGCGAACCGGATTTACGAGACCTATTTTCTTTGGGCGCTGGGGCGAAGGATGCGGCAGAAGGCGCGACTGTTTCCGGGGCACTTCGACGTCGAGCGGCTGAACGGGATTCGCAGCCTGCGTGAGTTCGACCACAAGATCACGGCTTATTATTGCGGATTTGCAGGGGCAGACGATTATTACGATCGAGCATCCGCGGCGCACGTGGTCGGGCAAGTATCTGTTCCCGCGCTGGTGTTGCACTCGGCGAACGATCCTTTCATCCGCATTACAGACGAGACGCGGCAGAAGATTCTGGCGAACCCGAACATCACGTTCGTCGAGCCGGACGATGGTGGACATTGCGCTTTTATCGGAGAGCGCAACGGCGCGAGCGACGATGGTTATTGGGCCGAGAGCGAGATTGTGAGCTTCCTGCGCAGGTTTTGAGAGCGACCAATTCCGGCGGACTTTTACGGACTGACGATTCTGATGGATGCCGATTTCTCGATCGAGTTGGGACGCGAAGATCCGGTGCTGGATTTCCCGTGGAAAGATCCGGAGGGAAAGCTCGCTTATTTCGATCTCAAGCGGCATCCGGAATTGATTGCGCAGATTGAGGAGGCCGAGAAATTTCCGGAACTCGGGGGATTTCTTCGGGCGGTCAACTCGGCACGCAGCGTGGTTGAGAGCGCGAAATGCGATGCTTGGACGACGACGGAACTGAGCGCGGAAGAAGAGATTTTTGACGCCTCGCACAAGTTTGCCAGTTATGTGGACCTCATCTTTTCGAACATTGACGACCGCTGGTCTTTTTCCCGACATGAGCTGTTTGTGAAGCGGCTGGTGGAGTTGTTGCGGCGGGCTCCGGACATGCCGGCGTCGGTGGAGGCTTGCGTGCGGCGGTGCTTCTTCGGGGATACCGAAGATCCGCGCGAGGGGTTCTATTTCAGCGTGTACGTCAATGGCTATGGGAACGATGACGGGGCAGTGCGAAAGATGTGGATGATCGCGGTGAAGCTGGTGGAAACAGCGATTTTGCAGATGTCGGCGAGCGGATAGGCCTGATTTTTTCTGTTCACTGATTGGTTATTGGGACTGCCGCGTGGAATCTCATTCATCGCAAAGAACGCGATGAGTGAGGCACCGGGCCGCGAGTCCACAGGCATTTCTAGGTCCGCAACGAGGTCACTTCTTCACTGTCTGGCCGACTTTACCGCTGCTTGGTTCAAATGTACTGTCCCCTGGATAGACTGCCTCGATGAAGTGCTTCCCCGCCGAGAGTGTTGAGGTGGTGTATGCGGCCACCCCGCTCGCCAGCGCCACCGTGCCCAGCAAGGTTTTCCCGTCGCAGAAGGTTACTAGTTCGCCGTTCGGGATGCTGCCTTTAGCGGGCGTGACGGTCGCGGTAAACGTTACTGGCTGGCCGAGTTTCGAGGGCGAACCAGACGTGGTCACTTTCACTTTCGTCGAGATTCCCTTGACAACTTGCTCCATCAGGGTCGCAGATGTGCTGCTAATATTCTCCGAATTGCCCGGATACGCGGCGGTAATCGAGTGCGTGCCTTTCTTTGTGTACGCAGTGCTATATGCCGCTTGATTAACAGCCAACGCCACGGTCGCAATCGGATAGCCGCCATCCTGGAACGTGACGGATCCAGTGACTATTCCCCCAGATTGGCTCGTTACTGTGGCTATGTAGGTAACCACCTCTTTCAGAGTCACGGGATTGCCACTTGAGACCAACCTGGTTGTTGTCGGTGTGGCTCCCGAGTTGTTCAATAAGGCGCCCACCGTGCTCGAAAAGGAGTTCGCTATCAACAGATCCGGCTTGCCGTCGCCGTTCACGTCCGCCACCGCCACCGCAAATGACGAAGTCCCGCCGGAGTAGAATGGCACGACCGGCTGGAACGTGCCGTCGCCGTTGCCCAGCAGCACCCCCGCAGCGCCATTGATGTCGCCGGGGCTCGTCCACTCGTTGGAAACGATGAGGTCCGGTTTCCCGTCGCCGTTCACATCGCCCACAGCCACAGACCAGGCATACCCATACCCACCCGAGCCATACAGCATGGCAGATTGGAAGGTACCGTCACCGTTGCCCAGCAGTACGCCCACGCTGCCATAATTCGCCACGACAATGTCAGGCTTGCCGTCGCCGTTCACGTCCGCGATCGCAACCGAAGTGGCGCAACATAAGTTGTAACTGACGGGGGGTTGAAAGGTTCCGTCACCGTTCCCCAAGAGTACGCTCACTCCCTGGGAATCAGCCACAGCCAGATCCAGGCGGCCGTCGCCGTTCAAGTCCGCGATCGCAACCGATTCGGCATAACCGCCGTCCAAGTTGTGATCCACGGGTGGCTGGAACGTGCCATCGCCATTGCCCAGCATCACACTCACCACGCTGGAAGCGCAGGTTTGAAAGCACCCGTTGGCAACGACCAGATCAGGCTTGCCGTCGCCGTTCACGTCTCCGATCGCGACCGAAAAGTATCCATCCCCATCGGGATTGTAGTAGATGACGGGCGCTTGGAAGGTGCCATCGCCGTTGCCTAACAGGACGGCTACAGAACCGGGCCACCCGCACCAACCGCCGTTCATGTTCTGACAGAAGTTGGCCACGACAATGTCAGGCTTGCCGTCGCCGTTCACGTCCCCGATCGCCACTGAATTGATGTCCCACCCACCTGAGCTGTAACTCACGGGCGCTTGGAATGTGCCGTCGCCGTTGCCTAACAGCACTCCCACAACACCACTCACGTCGCAGGCACTGTCGCAAAAATTACCCACGACCAGATCTGGCTTGCCGTCACCATTCACGTCCCCGACCGCGAGCGCATCAGGTTCATACCCGCCCGGTGCGTAGGTCCCTGCCAAATAGAAGCTCAGCGGGCTCCACTCCATCGGGTGTGCGCCAGATTTGTTTTTGTGAGGGCGGCTCAAAAGAGCGCGCCCGCTGGTAGCTACCGGCAACTGTGAAGACTGCGACGCTTGCGAGAGCGGGTTTGCATTCTGCTGCGCGGTCAGAACTGCATGTTGGGCAGACTGCTGACCTGCTCCCGTCATTTGGGCTCGGGCGACGAACGCAGCCGACAGGATGAGAATTGCAAGGAACGGAACTGCAAGACTGCGAAAAGAATTGCGTCTGAACTTGTGCGTCATAGAGCAGCTCCTTAACGGATGAAAGCAGCGGCCATGGTCGAGATCGCTCAAATCCGCTACGCACATTCTGATCTCGAAATGCACGGCCAGACCTGGGAATCGTAGCCAGCACGCGAATTGCTAAAAGGCCCGAAGTTCCGCATTCTCAGCCCGGGGGGTGTGCATGAGGGAGGGGAATTGCTCTTCGAGGAGCCGAGAGTCGGTGCCGCTTCAATGCAACATGAATCGGGCAGCTTTTGTCAGTGAAGTAGATCACTTGTGGATGTGCGATGGTGAATGCCCGCAATTCTAAGGTTCGCGAGCAATTTTTCAGATTGCGGGCAGTTCTTCGTCTTTGCGGGTTGAGTCGTTGCGCGCGTCGGACCGCTTCGATCAGCATGACACGCTTCAGAGTTACACAGGACGTAAGTCAGGTTCGGATGGTGAGGGCCTCGGGGCGCTGCGCCGGCGGGTATCTACAACGATCGTTTCAGCGAGGCGGTCTTGAGCGCACATGCGATTGCGATCCCAGAAGAACTGAGCAAAGCCCAGACCACCTTCGAGGATGGCGGCGCCGTACCCGAGGGCACGCTCGATGGACTGCCACTTACCCATGCGCTCGCTGGTGAGGGACAGAACGCGCGTGCGGGCGATCCATTTGCCGAAATAGTTGCCCAAGCCCCAATAGAGGAGCATGACGACGATATTTCCTTTTTCGTGGAAATCCCATTTCAAATCGATGTGAGGTTCGTGGAGGAGATAGCGCCGCCAGGCAAATTCGAGGGGAACCCAGATCAGCACGGCGAACATTACGTCGAAGAAATAACCAACGAGGCGTTGCCAGAACTTCGCGAGGGGAAGTCCGTTAAGAGCTAAAGCTCGATCCGTTTCGTGTGCTTGAAAGCAGCGGCCGGGGAGTTTGGGGTGCTCGGTCATGGATGGCATTCTAGCGGTTGGCAGGACAAGCAGGATTCTCCGTTAGGTTGCGAGAGAATGGTTGCGTCGGAAACAGCGGCTAAAGCCAGTGCTCAACAAAGAGCACTTACCGCAGCGGTGAACCGCCGCGCCACCCAAAATCAGGGGCAACGCTAAGACTTAGTGAGAGCAGAATCAAGTGCAGCACCGAAATACAAGGCAAGTCCAACGCAAGTCCAGGCAATTCCAGCGCAAGTCCCAGGCAAGTCCAATCGGGTGCAAAAGCCTATTCGGCGGCTTTGGGTTCGGGCATTTGGCGGGAGCGTAGGGACGCGGCGAGGTTTCTCCAGTCGATGCGGGTGCGAAGCAGGGACAGAATCAGCATGAAAATGATGATCTCGACAAGTCCGACGGTTGCGCTGGGGATAGATTGAGCGTGCTTGGGGAGAAAAGAGAAGCGTCCGTAGACGAATTCGATGTGGACCCAGTAGACGAGCAGGGAAGTCTGTCCGAGCTGGGTGAGAGGGCTGAAGCGGGCGGCCCATGAGCCGAGGCTGGCAAGTATCCAGCGGCACCAGACATAGGCGAGGAAGCAAATCATGAGGAGCATGCCGACGCGCATCATCAGGAAGTTCGGGCTGGTGTGCCAATAATCGTAGATGGGATAGATCTGGATGGAGGAGTGGTCGAAAGCATAAGCGACGAGAATGGCGGCCGCGCCGACGACGGCGAATGCGGCGAGGATTGAAGTAGAGCGCTCGCGTGCCCAATCGCTGAAGAGGATGAATCCGGCGGCGAGACCGGCGAAGGCGAAGGCGGTCCAGGGGTAGATGCAGAAGAGCCAAGGCTGGGGAGCGCCGAGATTGTGGCATCCGTTGATGTAGGACTCGATTTGCCAGGGAAGCCAGGTGGGACGCCAATTGGTATAGAGAGGTGGAGTGAGGAGGGCGATCAGGGCGGCGACGGCGAGCGAGGCGAGGACGAGAGTGAGAGTGGAATGGCGTGGAGGGTTACGGGTTTCTGGCTCGGCCGAAACGACCACAGGGGCTAAAGCCCGCTGGGATTCGGAGCGGGATACGCGGCCCTGAAGGGCCGCCCTTCCACGATGCGAGTTGAGTGCGGAGGCCTGATGCGAGTTGGGTGCGGGCGTGACCTGATGCGAATCGCTTGCGGAGGTCACCTGATTCGAATCGCGTGGTGTTTGAGTGAGAAATAGCGTGACGCCGCAGAGGAGGGCCATGAGGATCATCGAGAGGCCGATGACATTGAGGACGTCGACGCGGAAAAGGTCGGTCCAGGGAGCCCATCCCCAGGCAATGACATATTCCTGAACCCGGAAGAGCAGACCCCAGATAAAGATTTCGGCGCCGCGGCGGGCCATGGTGCGGGTGATCTGGCCGGGGGTGAGATCTTTGCGAATGAGTTTGCCGGTGACGAGGGCGAGGGAGATTCCGGCAAGAAAAAGGAACAGTGGCGCGGGCAGGGTGCCGAGGCGCTGGGACCAATGCAGGAAGGAAGTGTTGCGGGCGTCGCCGCCGAGCCATGCGTCGTAACAGTGCGTCTGGAACATAAGGACGCAGGCGAGACCGCGCATCCAGTCGATCCAGGCGAGGCGAGATTGAGACGAGGCCACGCGCGAGTGTAACGCGAGGAGCGGGGTCGGGCCAAGGTGGAAAGAGCGGGTGGTGTGCCCTCCGGGACTCGAATTTCCGTGATTCTGTGCCACTGCTTCGCCCAGAATCGGATTTTTGGTCCCTTGCGTCTTGATTATTTTGCGTTCGCTTTCTTGATTTGGGCGATGAGGGCGTCGATTTCGCCGCCGCCCAGTTTGCCGCCGAATTTGGGCATGTGGCCTTTTCCGTTGCCGATGATGGCGCGGAGTTCGTCGTCGGAGGCAGCGGCGGTTTTATCGGAGATTAAGGAAGGTCCGCCAAAATGGCGGCCTTCGGCAGTTTTGCCGTGGCATTTGGCGCAATTCTTTTCGTAGACCGGATTGGCGGTGAGATCGCTGGCATTTGGGTTGTGGTCGTTCGCGGCGGCGAATGGGCTTAGCAGAGTGAGGGCGAGGAGAAGTTGGACGGTTTTCAAGGTTCACCTGCTTTAGGATTTGATGACGCAGATGATTGGATGCAGGCGGCGAGGCGAAGGTCAATCGGATTTCGGGCGGAGGTCGTGGACTGGGTTGGGAAACCTCTTACCACGGAGTGCACGGAGGATCACGGAGGAAAGCTTCGGGAAGTCCTCTCAACGTGAGGTCAACCTCCGCGAATATGGTTTGCGCGGGCGTGCTAGCATTTTCATGTGGATTTTCACAGGGCGATTTTCGCAGAACCATTTTCAAGGAATCGGGAATCACTGATGCAGGTCTGGAAACATATCGGGTTCGTCGCTTTGAGTCTGGTGGTGTCCGGTTGCTTGTGTGGGCCGGCGCTGGCGAAGGACGAACCGAAGTGGATTGAAGTCCATACGGCCCACTTTTCTGTAATCACGGATGGCGGTGAAAAGCGAGGGCGTGAAGTGGCGTTGCGGATGGAACAGATGCGGGCGGTATTCGGCGAGCTGCTGCATAAAGACAAGCTGCACATGTCGATTCCGGTGACGGTGATTGCACTCAAGAGCGACAAGCAATTCGGGGTGGTTGCTCCCACCAAATTTAATATGACGGGCGGTTTTTATGTGCCGGGGTATGACCGGATCTATGTTGTGCTGAACTTATTTGAGGACCAGCCGT
Organism: Terriglobales bacterium; assembly: GCA_049509215.1. Classification (GTDB taxonomy): domain Bacteria; phylum Acidobacteriota; class Terriglobia; order Terriglobales; family Acidobacteriaceae; genus Acidiflorens. Next base: position 44,499 of record JBELAC010000004.1, on the reverse strand, counting down.
GGCGGGCGATTGCGCACGCGATGGGGCATTATTTTGTGAACTTCAACTACCCTCCGGCGCAGGGGTGGTTTGATGAAGGGTTGGCGGAATATTTTGGATCGGTCGAGATCGGCAAAGAGGTCAACATTGGAGGCGATCCGGAGTTGGCGCCGGAATGGCATGAGGACATCTTCGACCAGATGCGGCGGGATGCGAGCATTCCGCAGTCGCTGACGCAACTGGCGAGTTCGCCCGTGTGGATTGCGATGCCGGATTTGTTCACGATGAAGCACGATGCGACCGGCATGCACGAGGGCTCGCATAACACGATGTATTACGCGCAGTCGTGGATGGTGGTGCATTATCTGCTGAACAAGAAGAAGATGCCGGAGGTCGGGCAGTATTTCGATTTGGTGCTGAACCAGAAAGTGCCGGTGGACAAGGCGATGGTGCAGGCGTTTGATATGACGCCGGCGCAGATGGAAGAAGCGGTCAAGACGTATTTCGGTTCGCTGAGCAATCTTGGGATCGCGCTCGACCAGGCGAAGAAGCCGGTGGTGCTGCCGGGCGACATTCCGCAACCCGATCATTTTGCCGTGCCGATTGATGACAACGATGTCGGCATGGCGGTGAGCGCATTGCCGGAGAAAGATGCGAATGCGGTGATCGGGGATGTGATGGCGAGAATTCCTGAGCATCGCGAGCAGGCGCTGCATGACTTGCAGCAACTGGCGACCGATCCGAAAGAGGAGAATGAGTCGGCGCATCGCGGGCTGGCGCGCGATCACCTGCAGCAGAATCTTTTTGATCAGACGGCCGATGAGTTGGACAAGGCGACGGAGTTGAACCCGCGCGATCCGTGGATCTGGTATTACAGGTCGGTGCTGAAGTATCGCAAGGCGCAGGCCATGCGGCAGGACATTCAGGGATTGGCGAACATGATGCAGGATCTTCGGGCGGTGCTGGATTGGTATCCCGACATGGCCGACGCTTATAACATGCTGGGCGTGACGCGGCTTGAGGGGGGCGGAATCAATTCCGCGCTGGAGGCGCAGAAGGAAGCGATTGCTCTTTCGCCGCGCAATGTGGAATACCAGTTCAACCTGGGGCAGATTTACATTGCGGGAAAGAAGTGGGAACAGGCGCGGGACGTGTTTACGCGGATCAAAGATGGAGCGGACCGGCAGGCGGCTGCGGCAGCCAAGCGGCAGCTGGAAGATATCGCGACGCTGCAGAAGTATGGGATACGTCCGCAGCGGGCGGGAGAATTGGAAGCGCCGGCGGGCGCGGCGAGCACGCCTTCGGCGGCGTCGACGGGTGTGGCAAAGGCGGCGGCTGCATCGCAGAGCGCGGGCGGAGGCGAGGATGAGGATGCCGCTCCGAAGCCAGCGCCGGTGAAGCCGGGAAGCACCGGGCCGGTGCTTTTCTTAAAGGGGAAAATTGTGAACAGTGATTGCTCGAAAGCTCCTGAGGCGGCGATCACGGTTCTGAGCGGGATGACGACTTACACCATGCACACCTCGGATTACAAGACGCTGGTGATGGTTGGGGACGAGCCGTTTTCGTGTGAGTGGAAGAATCGTCCGGTGTCAGTGAATTACCGCGCGACGGGGAAGCGGGAAGGCGAAGTGGTGTCGATTGAAGCGCGGTAGTGGGGCGTTTGATCGAGTTACGATTCTGGCGGCCCAAGTCAAAAAGCCTAAACGCAGGGGGAGCGAAGGTCGCGACGAAAAATTTAGTGTGACTGCGGCGAGGTGATCGGAGTTCGTATGGGGCGCGGTAAAGGGCGGAATCGTGAATAGCTCATGGTTGACGATTGACGATTATGGGCGGGGTGGGTGGAAAGAGGCGAGCGATCAGATGGGGCGCTCACGCCAGTATTGCTTGCAACTGGAAGCGGGCGCGATCCTGTATTTCGCGGCCCCTCCTTTTGATCTACCGCAGGGCGATGTGGAATTTCTGCTCGGGCTCAAGCCTGCTGATTCGCGGCTACACAAGAACATTTCGTACCGCCCGGAGAGCGACGTGCTGCGCGGGTTTTCCGAGGATGGGAGCAAGGCGCGCGTGCACGACATCATGCGGCGTTACGCCGCGCAGGTGCGGGAGCTTGTGGCAGCGTTTCTTGTGCCCTACGCGGGGCGATGTCAAATGGACTATGCGAGTTTTCGTCCTCTGGAAGAAGAAGGGCGCGACCTGTCTCTGCACAAGAGAAACGATCTGCTGCATGTGGACGCATTTCCGAGCCGGCCTACGCGGGGAGCGAGAATTCTGCGGGTGTTCACGAATGTGAATCCGGCGAAGGATCGGGTGTGGGTGGTGGGGGAAGGGTTTCCGAAGCTGGCGTCGCGGTTCGCGGCTGCTGCGGGATTGGCAAAATATGCGGGGACGAAGGGAGCGTGGGCCGGGCTGAAACGAGGGTTGAGCCGGGCTGGGCTGCCAATTGCGGATCGCGCGCCGTATGACGAATTCATGCTTCACTTTCATGATTGGCTGAAGGAGAACAGCGAGTTTCAACAGGCGAAAGAGGGGAAAGAGCAGATTGCTTTTCCGCCGATGGCGACGTGGATGGTATACACCGATGGGGTGCCACATGCTGCGCTGTCCGGGCAATTCGCCATGGAGCAGACGTTTATTGTTCCGGTTGAGGCGCTGGTCGCGCCGGAAGTGGCGCCGATTCGGGTGCTCGAAAAGTTGGCGGGGAAGGCGATGAGCTAGCGTTCGGAGTCTAAAGTTCGTTGCACGGTTCGGCGAAGGCAGGCGTGGCAAGAGTTGAAAGGCAAGGTCCCTCCACTCCGCTTCGCTCCGGTCGGAATGACAGAGTAACTTCAAGCACTTCAGACTCAGGATACGGCAGTACTCTTGCGGCGTTTCCTATTCTTCCGTGACGTCTTTCTCGCTTTGACGATGGCGGCGCATGAGATCCAGAACCTTCATCTGAAATTGTTTGTACATCCCTTGTGGACCGGCGGCCCAACCTCTTCCGTCGGACGTCAGCGTGGCTGCGTTGAGACTGAGTGTGTCTACGGACTGCCAGTGGATGCCGTAGTCGAGGCTGACGTCTTCCCCGTTGGGGCCGACGACGAGGGCGGCGGCGGATGCGATGCTGACGGATGAACGATAGCCGTTGGGCGGACGATCAGAAAGATGCCATGTCTTTCCGCGGTCATTGGAGTAAGCGGCCACGTGGTCTGCGCGGTCGGGATTTTTGTAGTCGCCTCCGACGGCGAGGAGATGGCGTCCGCTGCAGGCGAGGCTGAAGATCCCGCTGGAGGCGTTGCCGCTTGCTATCGGGGTCTCGATGGCGGTCCAGGAGCGACCGCGATCGGCGGAGTGAAAGACGCGGGCGGCGGGGCCTCCGGTGCCGAAGTAGATGTCGATGCCGCAGAGTGCTATGGAAGTGCCACTGGCGGCGAACCCGCCTCCGGTGGGAAGTGCGGCGGGCATTTTATCGCGCGGCAATTCTTTCCAGTGCTGGCCGTCGACGGTTGTCAGGACGAGGAACTTGCCTTCAACAGGATCGCTCAGCGCGAAGCAGTGAGTGCGGGAATTACAAGCCAGTGAATCGAGAAAGAAGCCAGGCCGTTTGTCGGTGAATTGCAGCGTCCAGGTCTTGCCGCCGTCGATAGTTTTGTAGATGCGGGATTTGTCGGCGTCGCCGCTGGACATGGCATAAGCTAGGTGGGCGCCGAAGGCTTCGATGTCGCGGAAATCGAGGCCGACGAAGGCAGGATCCGCGTCGTTCTTGAGTTGCTGCCACGATTTGCCTTCGTCGAGCGAACGGAGGATTGTGCCCTTGGTGCCGGAGAGCCAGGCAACATATTTGCCTGCGCTGGCGCGGGTCACGCTAATTCCGCGGAGATTGGAATTGAAGCCGGTACTCTGGATGGAGGACTGTGCGGATGCGGGAAGTCTGAGGATCGGGATCGTGGCGACGGCGAGAATGATGGCGGCGAATCGCACGAGTGGATTGTAGAACAGCGGGGAACAGGGGAAGCAGGTTCTTCCATTGAAAGAATCGAAATTTGCGGGCTGATCGCTCGGCGGCTGACAGACATCAAAATATGCGAAGATGGTCACCGGGAGCCGAGGATGGAAAATCCACTGAAACTGAAACGCATTCATCACGTTGAATTCTGGGTCGGCAACGCGCGGCAGGCGGCATTTTTTTATCGCAAGGGCTTTGGATTTTCGCAGGTCGCGTATAGCGGGCTGGAAACGGGGGATCGCAAAAGAACTTCGTATGCGCTGAGCCAAGGCAGAGCGAATTTTGTATTGACGACGCCGCTGACTCCGGACGATCCGGCGGCCGAGCACATCAAGAAACATGGCGATGGCGTGCGCGATATTGCGCTGGAAGTTGCGGATGCGGACGAGGCATTCGCCGAGGCAGTGAGGCGCGGAGCGAAGGTGGCCGAGGAGCCGCACGATGTGGGCGATGAGTGTGGCGCGGTGCGGCGAGCTGCGGTGCACACATATGGCGACACCATTCACTCTCTGATTTCGTACAAGGATTACAAAGGAGCGTTTTTACCGGGGTTTGCGGCGGCGCCTATTGCCGGCGATGACTGCGGGATTTTGCGCGTGGATCATATTGTGGGGAATGTCGAGCTGGGGAAGATGCAGTATTGGGCTGATTACTATACGAATGTGTTCGGGTTCCACCGCTACATTACGTTCGACGACAAGGATATTTCGACGGAATACAGCGCGCTGATGAGCATAGTGATGTCGGATGATTCGCACTCGGTGAAGTTTCCGATTAATGAACCGGCGCAAGCGCGAAACAAGAGCCAGATCCAGGAATACATCGAGGCCTATGGAGGGGCGGGAGCGCAGCACGTCGCGCTGCAATGCAAGGATGTTTTGTACACGGTGGCGAAGCTGCAACGAAACGGAATGGATTTCTTGCGCGTGCCCGACACCTACTACCAGGCGCTGACGTCGCGGGTGGGGCCACTCGAGGAACCGATCGATGAGCTGCGCAGGCTGGGTATACTTGTGGACCGCGACGAAGAGGGATACCTGCTGCAGATTTTTTCGAAACCGGTGGAAGATCGGCCAACGGTATTTTTTGAGATCATCCAGCGTAAGGGGAGCCGGGGATTCGGCAAAGGGAATTTCAAAGCTCTGTTTGAATCGATCGAGCTGGAACAGGCGCGGCGAGGGAATCTATAGGCGATGGCAAAGGCAAAGACTGCGAACCCGGGCATGAAGTCTGCCAACAAGAAAATAAGACAAGGGCCAGAATTTTGCTACCAATCAGGATTCGGCAACGAGTTCGCGAGCGAGGCGGTTGAAGGCACGTTGCCGCAGGGGCAAAACTCTCCGCAGAAGGTTGCGCATGGACTTTATGCGGAGCAACTGAGCGGGACTCCATTTACGGCACCGCGCGTGGCGAATCGGAGGACGTGGCTGTACCGGATGCGGCCGTCGGTGGCGCACAAGCCGTTCGAGCCGATTGACCAGAAACGGCTGCGCAGCGCTCCGTTTGATGAAGTGCCGACGCCGCCAAACCAGTTGCGTTGGACACCGATTCCTGTGCCGCCGTCGTCAGAGCGGACAGATTTCATCGATGGCTTGATCACGATGGCGGGGAACGGCAACACACGTACTCATGCGGGCGTCGCGATCCATATTTATGTTGCCAATGCTTCGATGACGGACCGGTTTTTCTACAATGCCGATGGCGAGATGCTGATCGTGCCGCAGATGGGGCGATTACTGCTTCGGACGGAGATGGGAGTTCTTGAGGCTGGCCCGGGCGAGATTGCGGTGATTCAGCGCGGCATTCGTTTTCGCGTGGAACTGCTGGATGAGCAAGCGCGAGGATATATCTGTGAAAACTACGGAGCGCTGCTGCGATTACCTGACCTGGGGCCGATTGGAGCGAATGGGCTGGCGAATCCGCGTGATTTTCTGGCTCCGGTAGCGGCGTTTGAAGATCGCGAAGGCGACTTCCGCATTGTCACGAAGTTCCAGGGAAGGTTGTGGGGGGCGGCTATTGATCACTCGCCGCTGAATGTGGTGGCGTGGCATGGAAATTACGTGCCGTATAAGTATGATCTGGCGAATTTCAACTGCATCAACTCGGTGAGTTTCGATCATCCGGACCCTTCGATTTATACGGTGCTGACTTCGCCTTCGGAGATTCCGGGGACGTCGAATCTTGACTTTGTCATTTTTCCGCCGCGCTGGATGGTGGCTGAGCATACATTTCGTCCGCCGTGGTTTCATCGCAACTTCATGAACGAGTTCATGGGGTTGGTGCGGGGAGAGTATGACGCGAAGGCCGAGGGATTTGTTCCGGGCGGCGCGAGCCTGCACAATTGCATGGCGGGGCACGGGCCGGATGCGGAGACTTTTGAGAAGGCGAGCAACGCCGATTTGAAGCCGGTTTATGTGAAGGACACGCTGGCGTTTATGTTCGAGACACGGTTTGTGTGCCAGCCAACGCGGTTTGCGCTGGAGACTTCGCAACTTGATCATCAGTACTTTGAGTGCTGGCAGGGGCTGAAAAAGAAGTTTACCGCTAACTGACCGCATGGATTCTCGAACTACACAGATGAGAGATGGCTCCGGGCACTCGGCAATCGAATGCTTTATGAGGCGGATCATCGACTATGCGGGGCTGTTTCCGCCGGCATCGCTGAGCATGCTGGACGCTGTCACTAACTACGCGACCTATTCGCAATCGGAATATAACTGGGTGCTTGGAAGTTTTATCGTTCCGGCGGCACGCTTGGTTGATTTCGAGGAAGCGATTGCCGGTTTGCCTTCCGTGGGAACCCCGTTCCGCTGGGATTTGTCAGTTCTGCTTGGAGCCGATCCGAGAGCAGACATGGAGTCGATCCATCGTTTCGATGCTAAACGCGCAAATTCGAATTCACCGGCAGAGGTTGCGATCAAATCGGTCGAAGTAAAGGCGTCGAATCCCGACGAAGTGCGTCGACTGGATGGGCTGTTCCCGTATGACCTTATGGTCTATGTGGAACTGCCGTTTTCCGAGGGTCTACAGGAATTGGTCGCTGCTGTGCGGCGCGCCCTATTTTGTTGCGGGTTGAAGATTCGAATGGGCGGCGAGACTTTGGACAAGTTTCCTGCAGCGGAGGCGGTGATTGAATTTCTTCGCCTTGCTGTGCCGACCGATTTGCATATTAAAGCGACCGCGGGGCTGCACCACCCGGTACGCTCGATGCGCCGATTCACGAATCGATCCGACAGCCCGACTGGAATGATGCATGGGTTTCTGAATCTTTTCCTTGCGGCCGCTTTTCTGAAACACGGGATGGACACCGCTCAGGTTTTGGACATACTTAAGGAGGAGTCGCCATCGGCCTTCCGCTTTGACGAGGAGGAGGTTTCGTGGCGCCAGCACCGGCTCAGTGGACGCAGTCTGTTTCTGGCGCGCCGAAACTTCGCGGAGTCGTTTGGGTCCTGCTCGTTTACGGAACCGATCGATGATTTACGGGCGTTGCACATCCTATGAAAGTTGTTCTGGACGAGACGCACGACCCTAAAATGCGGAGTTGGGTGGAATCGGCTAATGCTGCCGATGCGGATTTTCCCATACAAAATTTGCCGTTTGGAGTGTTTCGACGCGATGCAAAGTCCCGCGCGAGAGTTGGAGTGGCGATTGGGGACAGCATTCTCGATATCGCCTCAGCACGAAACGAACTTGCGTTCGGTGATACAGCGGCGGCTGCCGCAGCCGAGGCGTGTACGGCAAGCGCGCCGCTGACTGTTTCACTCAACGCGCTCATGGCACTTGGCTCCGGCCCACGCCGAGCGCTACGCCGAAGGCTTCATGCGCTTCTTTGTACCGATGCTTCTTCCTCCGATCGCCGGACCGTTGCCAAGTACTTGTTGCGGCAGACCGATGTGGAGATGCTGCTTCCGGCGGTGGTGGGGGATTACACGGATTTTTACGCCTCGATTTTTCACGCTACGAATGTGGGCAAATTGTTTCGGCCTGACAATCCTTTGCTCCCCAATTACAAGTACATTCCGATTGGTTATCACGGGCGGGCGTCGTCGCTGGTTCCGAGTGGGACCTCAGTTCGCCGTCCGGCGGGGCAGACGAGGGAGGGGAATGCCGATCCGAAGTTTGGACCGAGCAAGGCGCTCGATTACGAACTAGAAGTTGGATTTTTTGTTGGTGCAGGAAACAGGCTCGGGGAGCGAATTCCCATCGGCGAGGCGGAAGAACATATTTTTGGAATTTGCCTGGTGAATGACTGGTCGGCGCGCGACATGCAGGCGTGGGAGTATCAGCCGCTCGGGCCGTTTCTGGCGAAGAGTTTTTCGACTTCTTTGTCGCCTTGGGTGGTGACGATGGAAGCGCTCGCGCCATTTCGCGTAGGTGCTTTTTCGCGAGCGGAAGGCGATCCTGCGCCACTGCCTTATCTTTCTGACGAGGGAGATCGGGAGCATGGTGGGGTGAATCTATCGCTGGAAGTTTCTTTGCAATCGGCGCGGATGCGGGAAGCCGGGTTGAAAGCGGCAATTTTAAGCCGCAGCAATTTTCGGGATCTCTACTGGACGATGGCGCAGATGCTAACGCACCATGCGAGCAATGGATGCAATCTGAGGCCGGGGGATCTGCTGGCGAGCGGGACCGTATCCGGCGAGGGAAAAAGCGCGCGGGGATGCCTGCTGGAATTGACGACGCGGGGACAGGATCCGGTCACGCTGCCGACCGGGGAGCAGAAGAAATTTCTGGAGGATGGGGATGAAGTGATCCTGCGGGGATTCTGCGAGGGCGATGGGTTCCGGCGGATTGGACTGGGAACTTGCCGCGGAAGGATTTTGCCGGCGGCGAGCTGAGCTGCGTTTAATTCCGAGTGTTCCATGGAATCTTCCGGCGCCAATTTAGGCGCGGCATCAAACATCCCGCCCTTTTGATTTCGCCATCGAAGTGCATGTCCACGAAATTCGATTAAGATGGCAATACGCCCACCGTCTTTTTGAAAATCTCGTTTCATGAAAGGCCACCCCATGAGCAACCGCAGAGAACTTCTACCCAGAGGCGGAAAGAGAAGAGAACGGACAGCGGACCAGATCGCGAGGGCGAAGGCCTCGGCGGCGTCCCTGGATTATCCGGCAACACAGGTCGGACAGACCGGCGACATTACTGTCGCTTACGACTCGGCGCTGGGGTCGCGGGGATTGGCGCTTGCGCAGCAGTTCCTGGGCGCTGTGACTGGACCCTACAACGACATGCAGACGTTCTTCGGGATTTCTGGAGGCGCGGTTGAGGTCGTGATCGCTCCACTGAGCGGAAACAACGACGGGTCGGGCGGTGCGTACCACTATGGCTGTGACTTCGGGCCCGCTCCGGACAGCGTTTTGTATCTCGATGCGACTTTCGCAAACACCAGCGTCAATCCGCTCAACCTGGAGGTTGGGCTGTATGTGGCGGAGTTGAGCGAGTGCTTCATGGGGCCGCAGGGCGGTGGCTGGGGATGCGGATTCAGCAATGGAGAAGGGTTGTCGCGCTTCTGCGCGGAACAGGAGACGCCAGCGGGGACACTGACGGAGTTTGCGAGCGGACCGGCATGGGCGCAGGCGGGATTTCCAGACTGGGTAACCAAGACGGAGCAGACGGATCAGGATGATGTGTCGACCGGGTGCTCCATTGTTTATATCTACTGGATGCGGTCGCTGGGATTCAGCATTCCGCAGATTGTGCAGGCGGCGGGCGCGACGTTGTCGGCGAATTATCAGAAACTGACGGGGAAGACATCGGCGTATCAGGATCTGGTGGCGGCGGTGAAGGGGTTGACGGTTGATTCGGACAATCCGTTTGGAGGAGGCGGTTCGTAAAGCTCGCGGCGTCAAATTCAATCGCGGAGAAGCGGCGGGATTCCAACGCCGGTTGGCGGTTCGGTCGTCGCCGTTTCTTTGGCCCGGTCCGGGACTTTCCGTTTATCCCGAATTTATCCCACGGCTTATCAGCCTGCGGAAAAGAAGATTGGGTGCAAAGAACGACCACTGGGGCTGAAGCCCTTGTTGAAGAGAAGCGGCTTACGCGGCCCTCAAGGGCCGCTCTTCCACAGTAGCGCAGGCATTCGTGAGCCCGGTGTTCTGAGGCGCGGCCTGTGTCGGCAAAATCTTCCTTGTGCTATCTGTCCGCGCCCCCAGACGTCCATCCTAATTTTCTAATCGCCGGTGCCGGTCAGGGCAGCGGTTTGCGGGCTATTGCTGGCGCTGTCGCTTACGCTCAGTTGCCCCGTTCTCGTCCCAGTTTTGGTGGGAGTGAATGTGACGCTGATGGTGCAGTGTTGCTTGGCGGCGAGTGTTGTTCCGCAGGTCGTTGAAGACACGGCGAAGTCTCCCGTGGTCGAGCTCGCGATGCCGGTGAGGGTCGTGGTCTGGAGGTTAGTTAAGGTAAACACCTTTGGCGCACTGGTTGTGCCGACTTTCTGTTTTCCGTAAACCGCCTTCGAGGGATTGAGCGTGACCGGTCCGATGCCTGTGCCCGAGAGCGGCTCTTCCTGGGGACTGTTGGGGGCGTTATCGGTGACGTTGAGAGTTCCGGTCAGCGGACCCAGTTGGGTTGGGGTAAAGGTGACGCTGATTTTGCACGAACTGCCGACGGGGAGCATGGCTCCGCCGCAGGTGTTAGAGGAAACGGCAAAGTCGCCGGTCGTGCTGACGCCGCTGATATCGAGTGTGGAAGTGCCGGTATTGGTCACCGTAACTTTGTGGGCGGTGCTGGTGGTGTCGATGACTTGATTGCCGAAGTTCACGGACGTGGGCGAGAAGGTGACGACAGGACCTGCCTGCGGCATCAACTCAAAGACCACACCACAGCCTCCAATGCCAGCGCAGTTCGATCCGGAAAGATCGCCGCCTCCATAAGCGGTGCTGTAGAGATTCCCTGCGGAGTTGAAAATCAGGCTTGCGTATGGAAAGGCTCCGTCGCTGCCGCCGTTGAAGGTGTAGATTGCGCTTTCGGTCCAGGTCGTGCCGCTGATTGGTGGGCTTGCCTTAAAGACCACGCCGCAACCGCTTGAGGCGCTGCAATTCGTGCCGGTCGTGTTGCCGCCGTCCACGGTGGTGCTGTAGAGGTTGCCCTGGGAATCGAAAATGACGCTAGCCTCGGGATAACCACCGTCGGTGCTTCCCGTGAAAGGATAGAGCACGGTTTCTTTCCACGAACCGCTGCCACCGCTGGGCGGACTTATCTCGAAGACCACGCCGCAGCCGCCGGTGCTCTTGCAATTTGGGCCATGTGTGTCGCCGCCGATGGCGGTGGTGCTGTAAAGGTTTCCCTTTGCGTCGAAGGTCAGGCTCGCATAGGGAGAGCCGCCATCCTTGCCGCCGGTGAAGTCGTACAGCACGGTCTCGCACCAATTATTGCCCTGGTTGGTGCCACTCGGACAGCTCCCGCCCGATTCGGGGCTGAGCTCAAAGGCCACACCTGATCCGCGGGAGCCTCCGAAAGCGGTGCCGTAAAGATTGCCGATGGAGTCGAAGATGAGAGCAGCAAAAGGATTATTACCGTCGATGACGCCGGTGAAGGGGTAGAGGACGGTTTCGGTCCATGGACCTTTTCCGCCGGAGGGCGGGCTGAGTTCAAAAACAGTGCCGTAGTCCGAGCTGCCGCCGCCGATTGTGGTTCCGTAGAGATGGCCCAACGAGTCGAAAATCAGACCGGCATAAGGCAGGCTGCCATCGTCGCCGCCGGTGAAGGTGTAAAGCACGGTTTCGGTCCATGGAACTTTTCCGCCGGAGGGTGGGCTGAGTTCGAAGACAACTCCACAGCCTCCGAAAACCGTGCAATTAGTGCCTGATGTATCGCCGCCGCTGGAGGCGGTGCCATAGAGATTGCCTTTGGAGTCGGGAACGAGGCTGGCTTGGGGATAACTGCCATCGGCGCCGCCGGTAAAGGTGTAAAGAACGGTCTCGGTCCAGGATCCGCTGCCGCCAGAGGGCGGGCTCAGCTTGAAGACCACGCCGCAACCGGTGGGAGGGTTGAGTCCGGGGCAATTGGAGCCGGAGGTGTCGCCGCCGTTGACGGTGGCGCCATAGAGATCTCCATTCAAGGCGATCACAGGCGCGGTCGGAGCGGCGCCGTCCGCAAGTCCGGTGAACGTATAGAGGACGTTCTGCCCGAATTGCGCCTGTGCGGGACGCACGGCTGAAACTAGTAAGACTGAAACGGCCGCAAGAAGGACCAATTTTGAAACGAGGGAATTCGGCTGGGACATATGCACTCCGTTGCGATGACTTCCGGCTAGGTGCGCTTCTTAGTGGGGCCTTGGCGTGCGAACAGACGATACCACGCCGGGATTCCGGCTGCAATGCGGCAATTGGAAGGCTATTTGGCCCGTTCGCCCGTTTTTTGCAGTGGCTTCTTGCGGGCCCTTTTTCAGACAAATTCTACTTCAATGGCGGCACGTAGGGGATGTAACGTGCGAAAAGCCAGCATAGGAAGAAGACGACCGGGATGTGCACGATGAGCTGGAGAACTCCATAGCCGACTATGTCGCGGGCTTTCAGTTTCAGGATGCCCAAGAGGGGAAGCATCCAGAAGGGATTGACTAAGTTCGGCAGTGCCTCAGAAGCGTTATAGATCTGCACGACCCAGCCTAAGTGAACCTGATGTGAGTTCGCAGCTTGGAGGACATAAGGGGCTTCGATGACCCACTTACCGCCTCCGGAGGGAATGAAGATGCCGAGTACGGCGGAGTACATCGCGACTAAAAGCGGATAGGTGTTGTGGGTGCTGATGGCGGCGAAGAGTTTGGCCAGCGCGTCGGAGATGCCCGTGCCGACGATCATGCCGAAGATGACGGCGTAGAAGGGGAACTGGATGAGGACGCCTCCGGTGGCGGGGACGCAGTCGGCGACGGCGCGCATGAAGCGCTTGGGACGCCAGTGCAAGAGTAATCCGGCGGTGATGAACATGAGGTTGTAGGTGTTGAGGTCGAGAGCGGCGAGAGCTCCTTGAGGCGACGTGCGGAAGACGTCGACCAGATACCAGATTAGAACTGCGACCACCAGGATTGTAAGCAGCGGACTGTATTCGAGCCACTCGCCGGGGCGGGTCTTGGGTTCGAGACTGGAGCGGATCGGCTCGTACTGAATGCCGTAGGACTCGGCGGTCTTGGCGTTCTCGGGAGATGGAGTGGACAAGTACGCGACGAGTACGGAGAGCACGATCAGGATGAAGGCGGTGGCGAGGCTTTGCCAGAGGAAGAGTGTCTGGGTGAGAGGAATGAGTCCGCTGATGTTGAAGAGAGCGGGAGGCATTGTGGATTTGGTGGCCATCTGCATGGCGGCGGAGGAAGAGAGGCCGAGGGCCCAGACGGCTCCGAGGCCGAGATAGGCGGCGCCACCGGCGGCGCGATAATCGAGGCCTTTGACGCGGTGGGAGAGTTCGCGGACGAAAAGGCCACTGAAGATCAGGCTCAATCCCCAGGAGATGAGCGAGGTCAGCATGGAAAAGAGCGCAACGAGGGCGACGGCGCCTCTGGGTGTTTTGGGGATGCCTGCCAATGCACGGATCGCACGATAGACGAGGGGTGTGGAGGCGACGACGTAGCCTCCGATGATGATCATCACCATTTGCATGGTGAAGGGAACCAGAGACCAGAAGCTCTTTCCGCCCTGGATGGCGAGTTTGGCGGGGCTTTGGTGGAGGAGCAGGCCAACAACGAAGACGACCACGATGCCGAGGAGCGCGAAGACGAGGGGATCGGGGAACCAGCGCTCGCTCCAATTGGCAAGGGAGAGGCCGAAGCGGGCGAGGCCGCTTTCCTGAGCAGCGGGCTGACTTTGTTCGCGCGGGGGCATAGGGCGAGTCCTTTTGGAGGGGCAGCGGAATTCTATGCGAAATTGGGGCGAGTGAGGGAATTTTCGCGATTGCGGAGATCAGATGCAGTCCGAGACGCAGCATGCTGCGCCTCCACCGCATCATTTTTTCTTATCTTCCTTGCTACGGGTTAGTAGAGGAGCGCCCCAGGCGCTGGCCGCCAGGAACGAGCCGAAAAGGATGATGGCGTCGATGCTGCTTCGTCCTTCGGGCGACCAGTAGACATCGCGCAAATTCAACCAGAGGGCAAATTCGTCGAGCGTTAAGGCGGCACCGACGCCGTAGAGGATGGACATGAGGCGACCGATGAAAAGTGACGAGCCGTCGGTCCCGACACCGATCTCACAAAGCCAGCCGTATCCGACGAGAAGAAGAATGACAATTCCGATGACGAGGTGATGGACGTGGCGGCCCCCCGCTTCGATGAAATGAAAGGGCGGAATATGGTGAAGGATGGCGTAGACGACGGCGCGAACTCCGGTGAAGGTGAGGAAGAAACTTACGGAAGCGACGAAAAGGCGGCGGCGCGGGCGATCGGGGATGCGATCGTGGAGGGCCTGGCCGAGTGATGTCCCGTGGAGGATCAATACCATCACAGTCGTGCCAGCGATCGTGAGGAGAAGGATGAACCAGGTATAAGCCATTACGCATTAGATCGCAGGAAAGCCTGACTGCGCCAGCCTCGGCCGCTTGGCCCAAACGTCATTTCCGTTACGGGGAACCCTGTAGGGGATTCCCTGTCACAAACCCTAAATGCAGGTCTCCAGGGTATCCGCAAAAACTGGGTCGGGGATGAAGGAATTTCTGAACTATCTTCGTTCACGATTACTGAATCGAAACAGCCTGCGATCGCATGATGTTCGGTCTCGGTCGCAGGTCCTCGATAAACGGATGACGGCAAATCATCGAGTCTTAAGCCGTCTCTAAGATCTAGTCACCGTACGGGTAAATGTAGCTGGCCGGATAATCGTAGGGATCGCCCCACCAGGCGCTGCCCCAGTAAGGATTTGCGTATCCCCAATAAGGATATGGGTAAAAGGACCAAAACGGATCCCACGCATAGCCCCATGCTGGACCCCAGCCAAAACCAAAACCCCATCCCCAGCCGCAACCCCAACATCCAAAGCCGTAGCCGGGATATCCCCAACCACCGCGCCATCCGCCGTAACCGAATCCGCCATGGCCGAATCCGGGATTTCCGAACCGGCCGGTACCGCCAAACGCGCCATGAGCATTGCCGAATGAGTGCCACTGACCATCGGCGATGGCCATTGGGTGAGCAGCACCGGCGCCACCGGTGCGGCTAGCTCCTCCAAAACCCCGGGAGGACGACATTCCTCGCTCCGAGCCCATGCCGCGCGCAGACGATTCGCCGCCTCTTTCGAACCCACTGCCGCGAGGCCCACTATAGCCGCCACCCCCACGGAAGCTACCAATTCCGCCGCTGTGGAAGCCACCACCACCGCCGGAAAAGCCCCCGCCTCCGCCGCCGTGGAAACCCCCGCCACCTCCACCACCGCCGTGGCTGCCACCTCCGCCGCTATGCTGGGCAAATGCCGCATTAGGTATGCAAATCAGAGTGAAAGAAGCAATAACCGCGAGAAGAGCTTTCAGAACGAGAGATTTACGCATTTCAGTCCCTCCCTACGTAAAGCGCCGGCTGCCGGGGTGGCTCTCGACGCCTACAGTTCCTATTATAGTTGGAGTCTTACAGTATCGGCAGAGTTGTCCGCAGTGACCAAGGTGGATGGTCTTTGCGAGTGCTTAGGGGGAAAGGTGATGCTGGGAGTCTGCCGACCCGGTGGCGAGCAACCGGGCAAATTTTCTGGTGATGTTCGCGGCCATCGCCGATCCGTGGCACAGGCAGCCGCGCCTGGTTGTGAAATAATCTATCGATTTGGAAAAACTGTCGCGGCGGTTCTGCTAGCTCCGGGCGCGCGCTGCAGAGTTCAATTTCATTGAAAACGAATGGGGTCCTTCTTGATCTCGGGAGAATTTTCTTGTTTAAGCGGCTTCGCCTCGCGCCAGAGCTTGCTTTTCATTCTCTCGTCTTTTTTTGCGGTAAGCTGCGCGTGGGCGCAGGGTGGACCGCCTTATTACACTAATGACCCGGGCACGCCCGGTCATCTCAATTGGGAAATCAATCTGGGCTACATGCCGTTTTTTTACAACGGGCAATCCGTTTCTCACACTCCTGACGTCGATATTAATTTTGGCGTGGGAGATCGCATCCAGTTTACATATGAGAATGCGTGGCTGCGCGTGAAGAATCCGGATTCCAAGACCAAGCTCGGCATCGGCCAATCGAACCCCGGCGTCAAATGGCGTTTTTACGATGCGGGAGAAGATGGACCGCAAATATCGGTGTTCCCGCAGCTTTTCCTGAACAACCCGAATGATGCCGTCCGGCGCGGGATCACGCCGCCCAGCGAGGGTTTTCTCCTGCCGTTTGAATTTGCAAAAAAGGTCGGCCCCGTTGGCGTGGATTTCGAGGCCGGATATCAATTTACGCACAAAGGGCCGGACGGGTGGATCAGCGGGCTGGTGCTTGGGCATGATTTCACTCCAAAGTTTGAAATGGATTTGGAGTTTTATTCACAGGGAACGTTTGACTCGGAGTTCGAGCCCACATTGGGCATTGGTGCTCGCTACAAGATCCATAAGCCCGTGATCCTGCTCCTAATGGGCGGACGCGCCCTTGAACCGGCTCGTTCCAACCAGTCATATTTCGTCGGCTATTTCGGGCTGCAATTCCTACTGCCGCCGAAATCGTACGATCGCGAGTGATCCCTTGATTACTGCGCTGTCGATTCAAGCAAGGTTCGGCAAAGTTCCTGGCAGCCGCGCGAGAATCAGCGCCGCTCGACGCGCACGGTGTTCGCTCGCATATCCGACAAACGGTCGTCGAGGACTGTCAATTCCGCTAACCGAGTTGTGTATGTGGAGGGATTGCATGCACAAAGACGCCGTTCAATCTCCAGGTGCTTGCGCGCCAATCGTAGTTGCGCCTGTGCCGCTTTCAGGTAGAGCGTGCTTTGCGAGCGGTCGAAATGAACCTTTGAAACAGCGAGGACCATTCGGTAGAGATGTTTCATCGAGCGGATCCTAGCCGCGACGAGCGAATCCTCGCCATCCGCGCCATGGGGGAAAAATCCGGACGAATCGAGCTGCTCGAGCCGGAATGCGGCGTAGGAAAGCATGGTGGTAAGGTCCATCAATTTGAGGGAATCATCGTCCAGGAAACAACTGCGAGTTGACGGGCCGTCTGCGTCAGTTAATTCGGTCGGCTGGCAAGAGCCTTGTGTCATTGCATAAAGCATGCGGGAAGAGAGTCGAATAGACGCAGTCTCCAAACGCAAGTCCATCGCTTCGGGATCCGTATTTGCCGTTTCATGCTGAAGCGAATTTGGATACGCGTGATTTGTTTGGTAATTTCACCCGGCGGAATTCCATTGTCTTGCGGGTTGCGATGATCGGAAACGTGAACGGATGACCGTCTCCAAATTCACGCTACTTTCGCGACGGCGAATCCTTCGTCAGATGCTGGGAACGAGTCTCTGTCTGCCTCTAGCGGAAGTGCTGCCGGCATTTTGCATGGGAAACCCTTCTGCTCCGAGTGGTGTCGCCCTTGGCGGGTTTACTTTGACTGCGGAAGACGATCAGTTTCTAAATGACGTGGAGGCCGCGAGCTTTCAATTTTTCTGGGAGCAGGGCACCCCGAAGACGGGGATGGTCAAGGATCGCTGTAATGTTCACACCAACAGCCAGGGAGTGGCGTCCAGCATTGCGGCCACCGGGTTTGGTCTTACGGCGATCTGCATTGGGGACCGGCGCGGATTTATCCCGGCCAACGACGCGCTGGAACGTGTCTTGGCTACTTTGCGATTCTTGTGGAAGAAGCTGCCCAATCACCGCGGATTTTTTTATCGCTTCGCCAATCCCGAAACAGGGGAGCGCATGTTCGATTCCGAGGTGTCTTCGGTGGATACAGCGATTCTTCTCTGCGGGGTTCTCACGGCACGCCAGCATTTTCGCCATGCGGGAGTGGCGGAACTCGCGAACCTGATTTTCAACCGCGTGGATTGGTCGTGGCTCTCGGAGGATACTTCGTTGTTAACGCATGGCTGGACGCCGGAGATGGGGTTTCTGGCATCGCGGTGGGATTACTATAGCGAGCTGATGATGATGTACCTGCTGGGGATGGGATCGTCGGCGCATCCGCTGTCGCAGGAAACCTGGAACGCCTGGAAGCGGCTGACATTTGAATATGACGGCATGCGGTATATCGGTTCGTTCGCGCCGCTGTTTGTGCATCAATATTCGCAGGCGTGGTTTGATTTTCGCGGCCGCTGCGACAAGTACGCAGACTACTTTCAAAATTCCATAACCGCCACGGAGGTCCACCGGCGATTTTGCCTGGAGTTGGGAAAAGAGTTTCCTGATTACTCGGATGATCTATGGGGAATCACTGCTTCTGATTCCGAACATGACGGGTATGTGGCGTGGGGAGGGCCGCCGGCCACAGGGCCGATTGACGGGACGGTTGTCCCAAGTGCGGCCGGCGGTTCGTTGCCCTTCCTGCCTGCGGCGACTTTGCGCGTGCTAAAGACGATTCGAACCCGTTATCCAGCGGCGTGGAGCAAGTACGGGTTTGTGAACGCGTTCAATCCGCTCAAGAACTGGTATGACTCCGATGTAATTGGCATTGATAGGGGAATCATCATGCTGATGGCCGAAAATCTGCGCACCAGTTTTGTGTGGGACACCTTCATGACATCGGCAGAGGCTCAGCGGGGTATGGAACGGGCGGGACTCAAGAAATATTAGGCACGCCTGTAACAACCAACCAAGCGACGAAGAGCCGGAAAATTCTCCCCGAAGTTTTCTTATCCGGCCCAACCGGAAACGGCGTTTGCTCATCCAAGACTCGTTCGATGATTTAGACAGGCCGTCGTTTCCAACGAAACGATTCGGTTGGGTCCAAATATCCGCCTACTTCGATTGAACCCGAGCCGCGCCGTTTTCGCGCGCTGAAGGCGAATTCCTTCCGGCAGATGGGCTTGTATTGATCCAGTCATGACAGAAAAGCAAGAGTTTTGGGGCGGATGGCGGGAGCGAGTGTCAGCGCTCAGGAATGTTCCGTCTGTCCTGCGTTTTGTGTGGGAGTCGGGGCGAACGGTCGTGGTTCTGGGGTTGCTGGCGCGAGTCCTTGCCGCGCTTCTCCCTCCTGCGTTGTTCTGGGTTTCGAAGCTCATCATCGACGCGATTTTTCACATTATCACCACTCACCAGCCTGTCGGACCGAGGCTGTGGTGGCTGGTCGCGGCGGAGTTTTCGCTGGCTGTGCTGGCCGGAGTGCTCAGCCGGATTATCGATTACCTCGATGCGCTACTTGCCGGAAAGTACACACACCACGTCAGTGTTCGCGTCATGGAGCACGCTGCCGGGCTGGATCTGCTGGCCTATGAAGATCCTGTGTTTTACGACCGGCTGGAGCGTGCCCGGGTTCAGGCGACAGACCGGCTTTACATGATCCAGGCCATCGGGCGCCTGATCCAGCAGATCATCACGACGATCACATTGTCAGTGGCGATCATGGTGTATTCGCCATGGCTTGCTCATGCTGATCGTGGGAGTGATTCCTGCGTTTGTGGGAGAGACGCACTTCGCGTTTCTGGGATATGCCAAGAATTTTCGTCAGACTCCGATCCGTCGTCAACTCGATTACCTGCGCATTCTGGGCGGCAGCAAAGAAGCCGCCAAGGAACTGAAGCTATTCGGGCTGAGAAATTTCTTGACTGCAAGATTCAAGGGGCTCTCCACCCAGGTATATGAAGAAGACATTGCTCTGGCGCGGGGAAAAGCCGCGGCGGGGTCAGTTCTCTCGGCCATTGGCACTGCCGGTTACTACACGGCTTACGTGTTCGCGGTGTGGCGGACGGTAACGGGAGTTTCAGCTTTGGCACTTTGAGTTTGCTGGCGAACGCAATTCGAGAAGCCAGTTCGAACCTGCAACAGACTTTTTCCACGTTGTCCACGATCGCCGACCAGGCGTTATTTCTGACCGACCTGATCGCATTTTTCGAGATGCGTCCCACGATCCAGTCGAAGCCGAATGCTTTGCCGGCGCCGCGGCCGATCCGACGGGGGTTCGAATTTCGCGAGGTTTCATTCCGCTATCCGGGAAGTTCGCGGCTGGTATTGAACCGGCTGAATTTTCATCTGCGCCCGGGAGAACGCGTTGCGCTGATAGGCGAAAACGGGGAAGGGAAGACGACGATCGTGAAGTTGCTGACGCGTCTCTACGATCCGTTCGAGGGCCAGGTCTTGCTCGATGGAGTCGATCTGCGCGAATACAACCTGGAGGATTTGTATCGCGAAATTGGCGTCATTTTTCAGGACTACATGCGTTACGAAATGACGGCGCGCGAGAACATCGCAGTCGGCCGGATCGAGCAGATCGACAACCTCGACCTGCTTCGGCACTCGGCCGAAAAAAGTATGGCAGACGACGTGGTTGGAAAACTTCCCTCGGGATACGAACAGATGCTGGGACGGCGCTTTGATGGCGGCGTGGACCTATCAGGCGGTGAATGGCAAAAAATAGCGCTGGCGCGAGCCTATCTGCGGGATGCGCAGGTGCTGATTCTTGATGAGCCGACTTCGGCGCTGGACGCACGCAGTGAGTACGAAGTCTTTCAGAGGTTCGCCGAATTGACCGCCGGGAAAATGGCCTTATTCATTTCGCATCGATTTTCGACGGTGCGGATGGCGGATCGAATCGTGGTGCTTGAAAAAGGGCGAATTGCAGAAGAAGGCGACCACGACGCGTTGACTCAACTCGGGGGACGCTACGCGGAAATGTTCGAACTGCAGGCCGCCAGTTACCGGTGACGGCAGCGGATCGACGGTCACGGAATTGCCAAGCACCAGGGACACGTGACCTCAATCATGGGGACACATACGCAGACTAACCGCATCATCCGAGAAGAAGAGCCGCGGTTGTCTCGCCCGAGCAATCCGGTTGAGGCACGGGCGGTGCACCTCGCCGCGACGGAGCTAGCAGTAAGCCTGAGCTGGCTGCCGGGGCGGTCGTCCGCGGAGACGTTTTCGGAACGTTGCAAGAAGCTGACAGCAGACTTCAAGAACTTGTTCAAAGACGTGGATGAGGCTTACACGAAAAATCCGAAATCGGAAGATCTGCTCTGGCTTCGAAACAACGCGCAGCAGTTGTCTTCGGCTGGGCGCCTGGTGGCAAGTGAACTTGTACCGTTGCGTGATCTCCCGGTTGTTTCCGACAAAAACGAAATGTTGCCGAGAGTATTGGCAATCGCAGAGGGTGTTCTTGAGAATACGAACGCGACTTTCTCCAAGAAAGAATTCACAGCATTTTGCACTGCATTTGAGGAGACCACGCCTCTTGAATTTCACGAAATTGGAGCGCTTGTGCCGACGCTGAAGCTGGTTGTGCTGGAGCGGATCGCGACCTGTGGGCGCTCTGCCGTGGACGATCCGACAAGTAAGGCCGGTAAAGGCGTGGTACCCAACATCCGCATCCTGCAGCACGTTACGCAAACCTCTTGGAAGGACGAGTTGGAAACCCTGATTCCTTTGGACAGGATTTTGCGGGAGGATCCAGCCGGTGCCTATACGGCGATGGACATCGAGAGCCGAAAATATATATCGCGAAAAAGTCGCGAAGATTGCGCAACGCTCCGATCTGACCGAAATGGAAGTCGCAAAAGAAGCGCTTGCATTGGCGCGGGCGACACGGAAGAAAAAGTTTGCGGAAGCGAGGGCTGGGCTACGCGAATCTCATATTGGCTATTACCTGGTCGCCGAAGGAGCGGATGTCCTTTGCCGAAGGGTCGGGTTCCACGCCAGCTTTGATGAACGATTTCGAAACTACTTGCGGAAATATCCTGACGAATTCCTGCTGTTTTGGAGTTGCAATTCTTACGCTTGGCATCGTCACTAAAGTTGTGTGGCTGTTAACTTCGCCTGCAACTTCCCTGCAGTTTGTCCTGCTTTCGATTTTGGTTTTGTTGTTGCCAGTTTCGCAGGCTGCCGTGCAGTTGATGAACTATCTGACCACCAATCTGATGCCGGTGAATACTCTGCCCAAGCTGGATTTGTCGGAGGGCGTCCCTGAGGATTGCGCGACGCTGGTAGCGATTCCGACTCTTCTACTGAACGAAAAGCAGGTTCATTCTTTAGTCGAGAACCTCGAGGTCCGCTATCTGGGGAATCACGACCGGAATATTCATTTTGCGATCGTGTCCGATCTGCCCGACTCGCTCCAGCTCGCTCCGGAAGAAAACGCGCTGGTGGAATTGTGCTCGCGATTGATCAGCGAATTGAACGATCGCTATGGTGCGAAGAATGCGGGCACATTTTTTCATCTCCATCGTCATCGGGTTTACAACCCGCGCGAACGCGGATGGATGGGCTGGGAGCGCAAACGGGGGAAGTTACTCGATCTGAATCACCTGTTGCGCGGGCAATTCGACAGCTTTCCAATAAAGATCGGAGACCTGTCGGTTCTTCCGATGGTGCGGTACGTAATTACGCTCGATTCGGATACGGAGTTGCCGCGCGGGTCGGCGCAGCGCATGGTGGGGACGATTGCCCACCCTCTGAATCAGGCGATTGTCGATCCTGACGACAATATTGTGGTGGCCGGATACGGCATTCTGCAGCCTCGCGTAGGGGTCAGCGTGCAGAGCACTGCGCGGTCGCGACTGGCGGCGATCTTCGCGGGAGAGACTGGCCTTGATCCATATACGCGCGCTCTTTCCGATGTTTACCAGGACTTGTATGGTGAAGGAACATTTGCCGGCAAAGGCATCTACGAAGTCGACAGGATGATCCAGGTGCTCGATCGGCGCTTTCCCCGAAATTCCCTGCTCAGCCACGATCTGATCGAAGGCGCATATGCACGAGCGGGCCTGGTCACGGACATTATGGTGATCGAGGACTATCCGTCGCACTATAGTGCCTACAATCGGCGGAAACATCGCTGGGTGCGCGGTGACTGGCAGATTGTGCAGTGGCTGACAGACCGGGTTCCCGATGAATCGGGTGCGCAGGTGCCGAATCCGATTTCATTGATCTCGCGCTGGAAAATATTCGACAACCTGCGGCGCAGCCTGGCCGAGCCAGCAACATTTGGTCTGCTGCTATCTGGCTGGCTCGCGACGGACCATCCCATTCCCTGGACGGTCGCAACCATTTGCATCTTGTTTGTTCCGGCGTGTGTCGAACTTGCTTTCGGTCTGACGCGCGCTCTTCTCGCTGGACAGCACCGGATGGCGCGCGACGCCTTCGGCAATCTGTACGCGACCAACGTGAATGTCTTGCTTACGTTGACCCTGTTGGCGCACCAGACTCTGCTGTCGCTGGATGCGGTGGTGCGGGCGCTGGTCCGGCATATAGTAACGCGGGAGCGCCTGCTTGAGTGGCAAACTGCCGAGGAGGCGGAACTGGCGGAGCAGAGGACTCCGATTGACCGCTATCTTGATTGGATGCCCATTCTCGCAATCAGCCTGGGGGCGTTGATCTGGTGGTTGCGTCCGCACTCGTTGTGGGCAGCCGTTCCGATTCTTGTATTGTGGGCGTCCAGTAAGCGGGTTGCCCTTTGGTTGAACACTTGTCCGATCGAACCACCGCCACAGATCAGGCGCCGCGATGCACTGCTGCTGCGCAAGTCAACCTTGCACATCTGGCGTTACTTCGCGGAGTTCTGCACGCGGGAACACAACTGGCTGGTGCCGGATAACATTCAGGAGAATCCACGAAAAGTAGCGGCAAGCGCGTCGCCGACAAACATGGGGCTTCTTCTGAATGCGAGACAGGTCGCGGCCGAGTTGGGCTATCTCACGGTGCCTGAACTGGTAGAACTCACGCAGAAGACCTTGAATACGGTGGCGCGACTGCCCAAATACCGCGGCCATCTGATGAACTGGTACGACACGCGCACGCTAGAGGCTAAGCCTCCATTTTTTGTTTCTTCCGTCGATAGCGGCAATCTCGTGGCGTCTCTGTGGACATTGCGGCAAGGATGTCTTGCCCGCCTGCGCGAGCCTATCTTTTCTAGCGCCTTGGCCGATGGGCTGGTAGATCATCTGCGTGAACTGGTCAACTTGCGCATGCTTTCGAAAAGAAGTCTGTGGCGGTGGGAGAATGAATCTCGAGGGAGGGACTGGCAGAATTTATTTTTTAGTTTTCCAGAAGAAGTTCTGAACGAGGGACAATCCCCGGCGAAAGCTGATGCCGCTGCCGACGTTGCGTGGTTTCGCGACGAGGCGCGCCTGCGCATCGAAAGAGTGCGTAGGCAGGTGCTAGCGTATATGCCTTGGATGCTGCCGGAATTCGAGGTCCTGCAAAAGGAATTAGGCGACAAGGCAAACTCGTTCTACAGCACGCCACTGCAGCAACTGCCGGATTTGATTTCAGAGTTGGAGACACGCCTTGAGAACACGCTGCGAACTGCGCAAAATGGGAATGCAGCAAATGGCGGGCGTCTGCGATCCTGCTGGCAGAAGCGCGCCAGAATGTGCTGCGACTAATCGCCGACTTGCGACACATCAGCGAGCAGGCACAACAACTGGCGAGTGCTATGGACTTCACGTTTCTGCTGGATGAACAGCGCCAGCTGCTGTCGGTGGGATTCGATGCACAGTCGGAGACTCTGCAACCGTATTGTTACGACTTGTTGGCCACAGAGCCACGCACGGCTGCGTTTACCGCGATCGCGAAGGAGGAAATTCCACAGGATTGCTGGTTCCGTCTGGATCGGCCGTTCGCGCGCGATCACGGCCGCATGGTCTTGCTCTCATGGACGGGCACCATGTTCGAGTACCTGATGCCTTCGATATGGATGAAGAGCTATCGCAATACACTGCTCGACCGCGCGGGCTTGGCCGCGGTGCGATCACAGCAGGCGTATGCGACGGAGAAGGGCATTCCCTGGGGCATTTCCGAATCGGCCTGCGCAAGGCGCAACGATGCGGGAGACTGCCATTACGAAGCATTCGGAGTGCCCAGTCTTGCGCTGCAAAAAGGTAAGACGGAGCCGCGCATCGTTTCACCCTACTCCACATTTCTGGCTCTGAATGTGGATCGCAGAGCCGCGCTTGATAATCTGCATCGTATGGATGCGCTCGGATGGTTCGGCTCGTACGGCTTCTATGAGGCGGGAGACTACAGCTCCCGCGGCCGCTTCGGTTGGCGACGTTGTGAGTTGGTTCGGGCGTGGATGGTTCATCACCAGGGCATGAGCCTGCTCTCTTTAGGCAACCTTCTTTGCGATCACGTGGTACAACGTTGGTTCCACTCAGACCGGCGGGTGCAAGCCACGGAGCTACTGCTGCAAGAAAAGCCGGTGTCCCGCGCCGGCGCTTTGTGAATTTCAAAGACTGATCTTTTCCGCTCGAATCTCAAGAAAATAGCGACGTGCGGAGGTTGTCCGCTTTGCCTGCGTTGCCCGCCTCAAGTTCGGGCAAGTTCTGTCCAACAATCTCAAAAGTTCGAATGCGATTCCGGAACCCGCTCACTCCGAATTGTCACGTACGTACGTGCTGTAGGTCACAGACTCGGCAGTTCCCTAAGTTTTAATGTTTCTTGAAATTGGATAGAAACAGTCCGATTTTACTGAGTCATGCAGATTACGCGCGCTACCGACTACGCTGTGCGAGTGATGGTCTACCTGGCAACCTTGCCGGAAGAGACGCGAATTGCAGCGCCAGCGGTAGCGAGCGGCATCGGAGCGCCAGTAAGTTTCGTGTCCAAGGTGCTTCAGAAACTTGTGCAGCGCGGCATGGTGACATCGCATCGAGGTGCTGGCGGAGGTTTCGAGCTGGCCATCGATCCCAAAGACGTTTCTCTGTTGAACGTGGTCGAAATGGTGGAAGGGCCGCTACAGATAAACCTGTGTTTGCCAGGAAAAGCGAGTTGTGATCGGGCTTCATGGTGTGGAGCGCATCCGATCTGGGCCGACGCGCAGACGGCGCTAAAGAGCGTATTGGCGAGCGCCTCGATTGCCCAGTTGGCGCGTAAGTCGGTTGCCAATCTCGCCAAGGTTGCGCAAGGCACGGCTCAGAATGCCGTCAGGATTGAGACGACTCAACCGGGGCGGGGCAAACGGTCTGGTTAGGGGGCGGGCGATGGAAGTGACATGGATCGCTATTCTCGCCAGTTTGTGTATGGGAATCGGGGCGGCGTTGGTTTTTGTTTTTGCCGTGAAGAAGAACTATTTCAAGGACCTGGAAGACGCGAAATATCACGTTTTCTGGTCGGACGTGGAAGACCTGGTGAACTTCCAGAAAACGGGAGACGAGGAGAGGGAAGATGAAGAATCCGGTGAAACCCGCGGTTGAAGAGAGCGGAGACGCCATCACTCGCCGGCGCATGCTGTCGTGGCTGAGTGGCTTCGGGCTTTTCGGTTCGCTGATCATTTCGGCGATCTCAAACCTAATTTTCATCAAGCCGCGCGCTACGTACGGTCAGCCAAACCGCTTTTCGATCGGCAAACCGGAAGATTTTCCATCGGGCGCGCGGATTTCGCTCGACACGCGCCGCGTATGTATTGTGCGGGATGGCGACAAGATCGCGGCGATTTCAACGACCTGCACGCACCTGGGGTGCATCGTGGGCGTGGCGGAGACGGGCTTTGCCTGTCCTTGCCACGGTTCGCGCTATGACCAGGACGGAAATGTTACGGGCGGACCGGCTCCGCGGCCTTTGCCTTGGTACCAGGTGACGCTGGCTCCAAATGGAGAAATCGAAGTCGATAAAGATACGGAAATCGAAGCGGGGAAATATTTAAGGGTATGAGCAATACGACTGCAACAAGTCCGTGGAAAAGCCTGACTGCCCTGCCGGAGAGCATCTGGCGTTCAGTATTTCGGAACCCGCTGCCTTCCTCCGACCTGGGGCGCGCCTCCACAAGCTTTACGAACTTTTTCCTGCATATTCATCCCGTCAAGGTACATCGCCATAGCCTGAAGGCGACCTACACGTTCGGGTTAGGGCTGATGGCGGTGTTCCTGTTTCTGATCCTCACCGTCACCGGAGTGCTGTTGATGTTCTATTACGTTCCCTCGACCACGCAGGCATACGACCGCATGCTTGACTTGAGAGGAACGGTTGCGTTCGGCATTTTTCTGCGCAATATGCACCGGTGGTCAGCACACGCCATGGTTGCGGTGGTGTTTCTGCACATGTGCCGTGTGTTTCTGACGGGTGCCTATAAGCCGCCGCGGGAATTCAACTGGGTTTTGGGAGTTCTGCTGCTGCTGGTGACGTTTTTCCTGAGCTTTACCGGCTATTTGCTGCCTTGGGACCAACTGGCATTCTGGGCCATCACCGTGGGTACGTCGATCGCAGGATACGCCCCGTTTGTCGGCAAAGACGTCAAGTTCCTGTTGCTGGGAGACTCGACGGTCGGACAGGAAGCGCTGCTGCGCTTCTATGTGCTGCACGTCGCGGTTTTGCCGATCGTGCTGGCGCTGCTGGCGACGATCCACTTCTGGCGGATTCGCAAAGATGGGGGCTTGGCGCGGCCGGCTGAAGAGGACGATGCGCCGGAAGGTTCTTTTGGTGCAGGCGGCGTGGCCGTCGTCAGTGCTCCTGCGGTCGTGATGGCGACATCGGCAGCGGCGGCAGCGGCCGCTGGGCCAATTCTGGAAAAACGACAGTATGGGATCCAGGGATTGGTGCGCGGACCGCTCACCAAAGTCGGTAAGCTCTCGGATCGCTTCAAGTTCAGCTGGCCGAGTTTGTTTCAGGCGGAGTTGCTGGTCTTCGTGATCACTGTTGCGGCCATTCTGGTGGTTTCACTCTTCTTTAATGCGCCGCTGGAAGAGCCGGTGAATGTGATGCATCCACCGAATCCGGCGAAGGCGCCGTGGTACTTCCTTGGGCTGCAGGAGATGGTCAGCTACTCGGCCTTCTGGGGAGGCGTTGGAATTCCGACGATCGAAGTGCTGATCCTGCTGCTGGTGCCATATATCGACCGCAAACAGCTTGGAGTCGGCAAATGGTTTTCGAAGGATCGGCTTCTTGCTAATTCGTTATTCATGACATTTGCCGTGGTCAATGTCGTGTTGATGGTGATCGGAACATTCTTCCGCGGAGCCAACTGGGAATTTGTCTCGCCCTGGTGAACAGAATGATGAGGAGAATCTCGTGAGTACGCGTCTATCACTGGCAATTGCGAGTTTAGTCGTGCTGGTTGTGCACGGGATCGTTTTCTACGATCAGTTCTTCAATAAGTGGGAGAAGCACCAGACGGCTTACCTTGAGCAGGCGCGCAGCCTGGCGAAGACGGATGCGGAACGGCAGTCGATTGACGCACAAAAGCCGCGCATCGAGCAGGTGATCGTGACGCAGTTTGGCGACTCGCGCGTGGACCGCTGCACAACTTGCCACATCGCCAGCGACGATCCGCGCTTCCAGAATCATGCGCACCCGCTTCGCACGCACAGCTATTCGGCGGCTCTGGGCGATGTAGAGCGGGACGGGAAGTGGGAACGCCGGCACAAATTCTCCGACTTCGGTTGCACCATCTGTCACGACGGACAGGGGCGCGGGTTGGACACTTTCTACGCGCATGGCGAGGACGAGAATTGGCCGCAGCCGATGCTCGGGTGGATCGTGCAGGCAAACTGGAAAAAAGAACTAAAACCGAAGCTGACCGGCGCGGAGTATATGCAGGCCAACTGCGCGCAGTGCCATACGGAAGAAAACTTTGCCGGCACGCCACTGGTAAAGCGCGGCCGCCAGCTCTTTTTCGAGCGAGCCTGCTACGGATGTCATCGCATTGAGGGCCTGTCGAATGGAACGCTCGGGCCTGATCTTACCGAAGTCGGAAAAAGATGGCGCATTGATTATCTGTGGGGCCACACGCTCAATCCCCGAGCCTATAGCGCGGTTTCGTTCATGCCGAAATTCGATCTGACCGACGATGAGATCAAAGCGCTGGTGGTGTTCCTGAAGAGTCGCAGAGGAGTGAATTTCTCAGAAACGTCGCTGGGAGTCTACCGGGCTCGGTTGCAGCAAACCAAGGCGAGTGTTGATGAAAAGGGCGCGGCGACGAACGCACCGTCTGCGACTCGCGGGGAACAATTGATTACCGAGCGCTCTTGCACGGCTTGCCACAAACTGGGCGACCGCGATGGGCACGTCTCTCCCGACCTTTCCTATGAAGGGCTGATCCGCGATGAAGGCTGGATGATGGATCACTTCCGGGCGCCACGCTCGCGAATCCCGGACTCGATCATGCCGGTCTTTGGATTTGCGGATGCTGACTATCGCTCTATCACGTCCTATCTCAAGACGCGCAATGCGCCGCCGAACTTCAAGACCGCAGAGGAAATCTACAAGGGGATATGCGCGCGTTGCCACGGAGAAAAAGGCGACGGCAAAGGCGTGACGTATCTCTATCTTGATCCCGCGCCGCGCGATTTGACGAAAGCTGCGTTCATGAACAGCAAGCCGGACGACCGGTTCCTGCAGTCATTGAAGGAAGGTGTTCCGGGAACGTCGATGCCGCCCTGGGAGCACGTGCTGAGCGAGCAGCAACGCAAGGACGTGCTGGCATACGTCTTCCAGAATTTCGTGAAGGAACCGCGCAGAGAGCTCAAAGAGCGGAAGGTTCCGGAAACGAACCCGGTAGCGTTCACACCGGAGTCGGTTGGGGCGGGCGAGCAAATTTTTCTGACGCGCTGCACCGGATGTCATGGGCGCAAGGCGGACGGAAAGGGGCCGAACTCGCTCGATATCAGCCCGCGGCCGCGTAATCTGCGCAACAGCGCATTCATCAATAACGTCACCGATCACCGGCTGTTCACCTCGATTACTTATGGGGTGGAAGGAACGGCTATGCCGTCGTGGATTGACTACGGGCTGACCCAAACCGATGTAGGCAATCTCATCAACTTCATCCGCAGCTTGAATCAGAAACCGGCGCCACCTTCACCGAACGACAAAATGCCGAAACTCACATCGCAACTTAACCAGGAGGCTCCATGCCAGAAAAACTGCAAGTGAACCCCGCCCGGATCCCAACGGGTGTCGGCTCTGTTTCGCCCGCAGAGTCGATTCATGAGGACACCACCGCCAAGTGGTTTCTGTTAAGCTCCATTACCTATTTCTTCATTGTCGGCATTATCGCCTTAACCATCGCGGCGAAGTTTGTCTGGCCAAGTCTGCTGGGCAGCGTCTCGCTGCTGACCTACGGACGTCTGCGCCCGCTCCACGTCAACGGCATGCTCTTCGGCTGGCTGCTGGCGGCTGACATGGGGCTCGCCTACTACATTGTTCCGCGGCTCTGCGGCGTCAAGCTGTGGAGTGAGAAGCTGGGCGTCGCGACCGCCGTCCTCTGGAACATCATCGTTCTGGGCGCGGTGGTGGCACTGCCTTTGGGCTTCAACAAGGGGTTCGAATATGCTGAGTTGCCGACCCCACTCTCCGTCCTGGTGGTCATTGCCTGGGTTTGTTTCGGCATCAATATTTTTGCCACCGTCGCCACGCGCAAGTACGAACAGATGTATGTGAGCTTGTGGTACATCATGGGCACCATTCTGTGGACCGCGTTCGTATATCTCACGGGTAACTTTGCGGTGTTCACCACCACCGGCACCAACCAGGCCAACTTAAGCTGGATGTACACCCACAATGCCGTGGGTTTGATCTTCACTCCGATCGGGCTCTCGCTGGCGTACTACTTCATTCCGAGGGCGGCGAACACGCCGCTTTACAACCACAGGCTGTCGATGATTGGGTTCTGGTCGCTTGCCTTTGTCTACGTGTGGACGGGCGCGCACCACATGCTGCACGGGCCGATTTCACAGTGGCTGCAGACGATTTCGATTGTCTTTTCGGTGATGTTGCTGATCCCGGTATGGGCCGTGGTTTACAACCTCCTCGCTACCATGAAAGGACAGTGGTACCAACTGCGCGAGAACGTTTCGCTGAAGTTCCTGATGTCGGGCGTTGTGTTCTACCTGCTGACTTGCTTCCAGGGACCGATGCACAGCCTGCGTTCGGTGAATGCCATCGTCTCGAAGACGGACTGGATTCCAGGCCACGCGCACATGGCGGTGCTGGGAGCGTTCTCGTTCTTCGCCATTTCCGGCTTCTACTGGGCGATTCCGCGGCTGTTCCGCACGGAGTTGCACTCAGTGGCGCTGGCGAACTGGACTTTCTGGTTCTTCTTGATCGGCGGCCTGAGTATGTTCGTGACTTTGTGGCTCGGCGGACTCTGGCAGGGCTGGCAGTGGAACAACACGTCGATTCCATTCATTGACACGGTGCGGGCGCTGAAGCCGGTCTGGACGGTTCGCTTCTTCTCCGGGATTCTGATTTTCCTCGGAATTACAACATTTCTTTTCAACATCTGGGCCACGGTCGTGGACAGCGGCAGCGAGCCCAAGACTGCTGCTGCACCGGTCAGGGCCTGAGGCCACAAGGAGAATGCCATGCTAGGAAAAACCGATAAAAGTGCTGTGGGCTTCGTCGTGGCCGCGCTGATCTTCTTCTTCATTGGAGGATTGCTGACCACGGTAGCGCCGCCGCTCATCGACAAGAGCTGGGGGCAACCGTTCGCGAATGACGATCCCTCGAAAGGGCCGACCGGCAAGCTGATGCCCTATACCGAGCTGCAACTCAAGGGACGCGCCATTTACGTGCGGGAAGGCTGCAAGTATTGCCATACGCAGCAAACTCGCACTTTGCTCTCCGACACCAAGCGTTCGGGATGGAAGGGCGTCGATTCGCCCGTCTCCACGCCGGACGAGTTTGTGTATGACAGCCCGCACCTGTTTGGGACCAGGCGTATCGGCCCGGATCTGTCGCGGGTCGGTGGCAAGTACGACAAGCAATGGCACCGTACGCACTTCCGCAATCCGCGCGATCTGACGCCAGGCTCGGTGATGCCGCCGTTCCCCTGGATTGTCAACAACCCGGACGAGTTCGACGCGCTGGTGGCCTACATCCAGACACTGGGCCGCGACAAGAACTGGCGTCCGGATAACGATTACGAGAAGTGAGGCCGGTCATGCATGACTACGTATGGCCGAGCATCTTTCTTGCGTACTTCATGTTCTTCCTGTTCGTGGTGGGCGCGGCGTTTTTTCTGGTGCGCTCGGCCCGCCACGGATATTGGGGAAAGAGCAGTGAAGAGGCCAAGTACCGGATGCTTGCCGACGACAACGGGACCGATGCCAACAGAAGGGTCAGCTAAGGAGACAAAAATATGACGGAATCAAAAGCAACCAACGAACTCAAGGACTACGCGGGCGGATGGATCCAGGAAAAACAGAACACCACGGTTCCGACGTTCCTCAAGTTCGCTTACATCGTGATCGCCGGGGGCGCCTTCGTGTACCTCTTCATCTTCATGAATGGCGAAGTCGACCATGCCACGCGGGGCACGTTCGTGCGGCAATTTAACGCTGCGACCCAGTCCTCTTCCGGTTTTATGTATTTCGTTGCGGCGTTGATTGCGATTTTTGCCATCATCACCATCAAGTTCGCATTCAGCAAATCTCACGAAGACTAAGGCAATGAGCGATCAGTGGAACCAATTCGAAGCAATTGAAGGGGCGGACTACTGGATCAAGATGGTGAAGTGCCAGCATGCCTGCCCCGTGCATACGAATGCGTGCGGCTACGTTACGTCGATCGCGGAGGGACGCTACGAAGATGCCTACAAGATAGCGCGGGCGACGAATCCGTTTGCATCGATCTGTGGCCGCGTCTGCGGGGCTCCGTGCGAGCTTAACTGCCGGCGCGGCGACGTCGATGAACCCATCTCGATTCGGGCGTTGAAGCGTTTTGTGACAGACAAGTACGGGCCGGAGATGGGAAATGCAGCGACGCATCACGCCGGGTGCGACCAGCGAATGTTGCCGCCGAACCGCGGCGACTATGAAAAAGTCGCAGTGGTTGGCGGCGGTGTTTCGGGACTGACGGTTGCGCACGACCTGGTCCAGATCGGTTACAAGGTTACGGTTTTCGAAGCGAATCCGGAACCGGGCGGCATGCTGACGGTGGGCGTGCCGGTGTTTCGGCTTCCGCGCGAATTGGTGAAGGCGGAGATCAATGCCGTCGTTTCGCTGGGCGTCGAACTGAAATGCAACCTGCGCCTGGGTCGCGATTTCACGATCGCCGATTTACGGCGAGATGGCTATAAGGCCATCTTCCTTGGAATTGGTTTACCGAAGGGGCGCAAGCTGAACCTGCCCGGCGGCGACCGCGAAATGGTCTACGACGGGATGGATTTCTTGCGCGCTTTCAACGAAGGCAAACCGCTCGTCTTGGGTCGTCGGGTCGTCGTCATTGGCGGCGGGAATGTGGCGTACGACGTGGCGCGGTCGGCTGTTCGTCCGGAGATGTCGTCGATGAGTGAAACGCTTTCCGAGATGGGGCGCGGAGAGCAAGTTGCCTACGACGTGGCCCGTTCCGCACTGCGCATGAGCAGCGACAAGGAAGTTCATGTCGTTTGCCTGGAGAGCCGCGCGGAAATGCCGGCCGACGAAATCGAAATTGTCGAGGGAGAGGAAGAAGGACTAAAGCTGCATGACTCACGCGGCCCGCGCGAGATCCTGGGCCAGAACGGCACGGTTACTGGGTTGCGCACTGCGCGCTGCACGTCGGTCTTCGATTCCGAGCGCCGATTTAATCCTGAGTTTGACGAGAAAGATATAGAGGATATTCCGGCCGATACGGTCATCTTCGCGATTGGCCAGACGTCCGATCTTTCTTTTCTCAAACCGGAGGACGGTGTTGAGAGCGAGCGCGGACTGATTAGAGTCAATCGCGAAACCTACCAGACGACCGCGCCCGATGTGTTTGCCTGCGGTGACATTGCGCACGGGCCAAGGCTTTTCATCGATGCGATCGCATCTGCGCAGGTGGCGGCGCGTTCGATGCATGATTATTTGCGGGGCACTCGGACTGAAATTGCAGTGCGGAGCCAATGGGCTCCGGCCGTGTACACCATGGCCGAGGGTTGGGAGCGCACGCCGCGCAGCAATCCGCCAGTAATTGACGCGACCAGACGTTCGGCGTCGCTCGACATCATCGAAGAATCCTATCCTGCGTTCGAGGCACACCGGCAGGCTTCGCGCTGCCTGCGGTGCAACATCAACACCGTGTTCGATACTTCCACCTGTATTGCGTGCAACGGATGCGTGGATGTGTGCCCGATGAGCATCATCAAGCTGGTCGGGTTGAGCGAACTCTGCAAAGAGGACCGCTGGCTCGATATGGTGTCGAGCACGCTGAACGTAAGCCGCGACGAACTGCGCACCATGGACAAGCGTGAACTCGATTCCCTCGGCGGCGTCATGTTGAAAGATGAAACGACCTGCATCCGCTGTGCGATGTGTGCGTCGCGTTGTCCCACGCACGCCATCACCATGAAGAAATTTGAGTTTTACCGCGAATGTGTGACCGTGCCGACCCGCAACGAAAAGATCAGGTACTAACCGCGGATCTGGCGCACTGACGAACCTGGGAGCCTCGAGTGACTGGAATCGAACTATGGGTAGTGTTCACGCTGGGACTGGTTAGCAGCCTGCACTGTGTGCAGATGTGCGGACCGATTGTCGTCTCCTACAGCGTGGCGATTGATCGTACCCAAAGCAATCCGGGTCGCTTTTCAGGCGCTCTTCTCTCTGGGCATCTCGCTTACAACGCCGGCCGCATTCTCACCTACGCGGCCCTGGGTGCAATTGCCGGACTTGCTGGAAGAACAGTTGGTTTACTCGGCCGGTTGACGGGGGTGGGGAGCATGCTGGCAATTGTCGGCGGCAGTTTGATGCTGATTGCCGGTCTGGTCATGTTCGGGACGTTTCGCACCGCGAAGGTTTTTGGCAGTAACTTCTTCAGGATTACGTCGCGTTTCCTTCGGCCGCTAGCCGGGCTGATCGCCTCGGCCAGCATCGGAAAGCGCTTTCTGCTTGGGCTGTTATTGGGCCTTCTTCCGTGTGGCCTGATTTACGCGGCGCTACTACGGGCGCTTGCAACGGGGTCGGCGCTCTGGGGAGCGGCGACCATGGCGGTTTTCGGGGCGGGGACGGCAAGTGCTCTGCTCACAGTCGGAATTTTTTCGTCCGCCATTCGCGGAACATTTCATCGCTGGGGAACGCAACTGGCCGCTGCTAGCGTGATGGCCATGGGTGTGCTGTTGATCGTGCGGGGCACGATGCCAGGAATTCTCGGAGGAGCCCATGCTCATGCCTGCCATTGAACCGGGAATCGAATCCGGAGGGGCATCTGCCGTGGCCAACGAGAAACCCCGTCCGAAGTTGAAGAAGCCGAGACCGGTTCCGATTGATCCGGGGATCCACTATCACCCATTGCGCAAGACGATTCATGTGGTCTGCGTCATCATTTTTGTTCTTCTGCCGCTGTCGAACCTGATGCGCATCGACATTCCGCGGCAGCGCGCCTTTTTCTTCGGCTACGAACTCTGGATCAGCGAGTTTTCCATCATCTTCTTTTCGATGATGTTTATGATGTTTGTCGTGGCCGCCATGGCCATGCTTTGGGGACGCGTGTATTGCGGATACCTCTGTCCGCAGATGATCTTCAGCGAGGCTTCGCTTTCGCTTGAAGGCTGGCTGCAGCGCACCGTGAATAAGCGCGTCAAGTGGGTCGCCACGAAGCGCAACCTGCTGAGCAAGACCTTGTTCTATTTAATTTCTGGAGCTGGCTCGGTCGTACTCGCCTTCGTTTTCATTTCCTATTTTGTTGAGCCGAGGGACCTGCTACATCGCCTGCTGACGTTTGACATCAAGACCGCTGGCGGGATTGCCGGGGTCGCGACCACGCTGTTGACGTTGCTCGATTTCTTGTTTCTGCGGCAACGTTTCTGCACCGTTGTCTGTCCCTATGGCTACCTGCAGGGCATCCTCGCCGACGACGACACGCTGCTGGTGCACTATCGCGACGAAAATCGCGATTGCATCGAGTGCAAAAAGTGCATTCGAGTCTGCCATATGGGCATTGACATCCGGAACTCGCCCTACCAGATCGAATGCGTGGGCTGCGGCGAATGCATTGATGCCTGCAACGATGTGTTGGCGCGCCTCGGCAAGCCGGGCTTGATTCACTACGTCTGGGGCGAGGATGGCGACCGACTCGGCGCCGGCGACAAGACCTGGTACCAGAAGATAGGGCTCCGCAATGCCAAGCGCGTGGTCGTGCTGCTGGTGCTGCTGTGCTATGCGGCGGGACTGTTTACAGCGCTTTCGATGCGGCACGCCGTTCTGGTTCAGATTGCTCCAGTTCGCGCGACCCTCTATCGCCGGGACGGGAGCGGCATTGTTTACAACCAATTCCGGCTTAAGATTGCCAACCGCAGCAGTAAGCAGCAAACGGTCGTGTTGGCGATTGATGGCCTGCCGGGGACGAATTTCGTGTCGTTCGAAAAAGCCGTTGTCATCAATGTCGGCCAGACCGTGGAGAGGGAATTCGAAATTGCGGCGCCGTCCTCTGCCGGTCTAGGTCCCGGTATCAATCACTTTCGTCTGATAAGCCGCGTGGATAACGAGCAGGATTCATTTGACGAGACTTTCATTATGCCGTTCCAGGATTCACGGTGAAGTGAAGTGTTCTTCGCCGTGTTTATGTAAACCGTGCACCGTTTGAACTGAAGTGCTCCGATCCAGCTCACAGAGATTGGGTCGGAAATCATAAAGGAGGAAGAAGTCATGCTAAGTGGAATAAAAAGCTGCCTGATCGCGGGTGCAATCTCGCTCGTGATTATTGTCATTGCATCCGTTGCCGCTTTTGGACAGGCGGCGCAGCCCGTCCAAATCGCCGCCAACACCGCTCCCGCCATTTCGCAGCCAGCGGCAGAAATCACACCATCAACTTCCGCTCTGCAGTCCAGGATCGACGCGCAGCAGCAGGAGATCAACAAGCTGACTGCACTCGTTGAAAAATTGCAGACCATGCTGGAGCCGGTGGCTTCCAGTCACGCCATCCTTCCGAACAGCAGCATCGGCTTCCTGCCCTATCCGGCAGGCTCGCCGTCTCCGTCGCCTTCGCCGGCGGCTCCCGCACCAACGTCTGCATACATGGCGCCTCGTGAATTGCTGCCGGATATCGGGCAGATCGGCGCGCAACTTGGATTCTTTGTGGGTGGTGCGACCAATCCTTACAAAGACAACACGGGCTTTGCTTCTGGTGGCTACATCGATCTGCCTTGGAAGAATGTTCCGGGCGGCAAGCTCTCATACGAAATCATGGTCGGTCTGCAACGCTCAGTGAGCACGCAACAGACGACATCGGGCGTGAATGTGCTGGTCAACGCGGCCACCATGAATTATTTGTGGGATGCAGGATTGTTCGAAACTCTTCCCAGTCTCACTTCCTACCTTGCGGGTCCGTTGCCGATCACGAGTAGCGTTCAGGAGCGATCGAAAGTGCTGACCGTTGCGCCATTCGAGTTGAAGTACGCGATTACAAAACTGGGCAGATTCCGGCCGTACGCGGTCGGGGGTCTGGGCGCGTACGTCTGGATCGGATCGGACAACAATGCGGGCTCTTTCAACGCGGTCTCCGCGCTGAATACCTACGGAAATACCATCGGGGTATCGAACCTGTCGGGCCTGGCGGTGGGGAACTCAACTCTCGGCGCCACGCTGAATGCACTTCTGCAGGGATCGCAAATCGGCGGCCTTGCTCCAACGGCGCCGGAACTTGCGGCGCGCGGCGTTCCGCACGGCCAGGGCAACGTACTTTTCGGCGCACAGATTGGCGGCGGCGCTGAGTTCCGCATCACGCCAAAACTCACGATTGGAGCTGACTTCCGCCACAACTTTGTCGAAGGCGCGAACGCCGGCTTCAGCACATTTGCATTCAAACAGGGCTTGACCTGGTAAGAAACCGGAGGCGAGAACATGTCCAATAAAAATGACAACGTGAATTCGCAGACGGTTTCGCGAAGGCAGGTTCTGCGTGCAGGAGGGCTCTCTGTGGCAGCGGGCGTTGTGGCATCGGCCATACCGGCAAACGCGGCCAAGGAAGCCCGGTTTGCTGGCGATCTGGCGATTCTAAACGTGGCGTTAGGTCTGGAGCATCAGGCCATCGCCGCATACGATGCCGGGGCCAAAAGCAAGCTTCTGAACGCGGATCAACTCAAGCTGGCCGTCAGTTTTCAAACCGATCACAAGCGTCACCGCGACGCACTGACGAAGTTCATCCATCGCTTCGGCGGCTCTCCAGTCGCGCCGAAGGCGAGCTATGACTTCGGCACAATCACTTCGGCAACCGACATCGTCAAACTGGCCCAAAGCCTGGAGGACGGTGCGGAGGGCGCGTATTTGGCCAATGCCGGAAAACTCGAGAACCGCGAAATTCTGAACGCCGCGGTTCCCATCCTTGAGGACGAAGTGCGCCACAACACCGTCTTCAAACAACTGCTCGGCATGGATGTCACCGAGCGGTTGAAGTATTGAAGGCGGAAGGAGGAGAGTTCATGACAGAAGAAAAAACAAAAGTGAACTTTGTGGAGCCCGTTCTCGAAGAAAAAAATGTTCGTCGGGAATGGCTCCGACTGGCCAGCACGGCAAGCGCGGGAGCGATCCTGTTCTTGCTGACGGGCAACACGAAGCAGTTATACGCGCAATCGCTGGGAGGCGATCTGGGGATTCTCTCGGCCGCTCTCTATCTGGAGCAGGAGGCGATTGTCGCTTATCAGGCTGGAGCTGAGAGCAAGTTGCTGTCGCCCGGCGTGCTCAAGGCTGCGGTTGCCTTCCAGAGCGATCACAAATATCACCGTGACGGAATCAGCGGTGTGCTCAAATCGCTTGGTGTTGAACCGAAAGGGCCAGAAAAGAAATACGACTTCGGAAGCTTGCACAGCGAAAAAGACATTCTTCGACTGGCTCGCGACCGGGAGAACGGCGCGGTGCTCGCCTATGGCACGCTGGCGTCGAACATCCTAACCAAAGCCGTACTGAACTTTGGCGCGAATGTTCTGGTGGATGAAGTCCGCCACCGGACGATTTTGAACGCCGCGCTGGGCATACCGAACTACTGAGGTAATAAACGGAACGGGCCGGGAGCGTCTTCCGGCCCACATTCCGATCTCTCGGGCTACACCGGACGCCAGAGCCGAGGCCCTTAACGGAGCAGGATCATGAGCACCTTGGCTATGCAAGCGAATCCCGCAAGCAAGAAACAAGCGCCACTCACCTACTTTCTTGGCGTTGTCTTCGTGCTTTTTATCGGCATTTTGATCTTTTGTTATATCGTGACGAAGCGTACGAACCCGATCTTCCTCGACGAGCATGGTAAGCCCGTTTCGTCATCGTCGGCGCACGACCATGCCGGGCACTGAGACTCAAACCGGCCAGGGGTGGAGCTGCGATTTGTGCGGGCTGGCCTGTGGCCGGCGTCCGTACACGCAGCGCGTTCATGATCAGGAACGAATGTTCTGCTGCCTGGGCTGTATGAACGTGTACCTGATCCTTGACGAAAGTAGCGAACCGGGTCAGGACTTCCGAGACACCGAACTCTTTAAGCGCAGCCTCGCGCTCGGGCTGATCTCGCAGCCTGTTGCGGCGTCGCGCGCGGCTGCCAACAGTCCTCAAGACACCAGTCCAAGCGAAGAACTCTTGCTTTATATCCGCGGGATGTGGTGTACGTCATGCGCGTGGCTGATTGAGTATGCGCTGGCGAAGATTCCGGGCGTTACCGGAGTGGAAGCATCTTTCGCTACCGATCTCGTCAAGGTGAATTACCAGCCGCAGCGTGTTCCGCCGGCGCACATTAAGAAACGGATTCAGAGCCTGGGCTATGAAGCGCGTGACTTCCGCGGAGGGGAAGAAGCGAGCGACGCTGAAAAGCGCGACCTGCTGCTGCGTTTTGGCCTGGCAAGTTTTCTATGGATGAACGTCATGTACCTCAGTATGACGTTCTATATCAGCTTTTTCGAACGCATTTCCGATAGCATTCGCCATTACATTCCATTTATCGTTTGGGCGCTGGCCACGCCGGTCGTCTTCTACAGTGGGTATCCCATTCTGCGTTTGGCATGGGGTGGGCTACGCAACCGTACGATTCGCTCGGAGGCGCTGCTTAGCCTCGGCATTCTCGTCGCGTATTTCTATAGCATCGTGCAGGCATTTCGCGGAGACCCGCATATCTACTTTGACACCGCCTGCGTTATTGTCACGCTGGTGCTGGCCGGCAAGTTGATCGAACGCAACGCGAAAGAACGGGCCGCGCGCTGGATCACGCTGCTGCATCGCTGGATGCCCAATAAGGTCCGACTCCTCGCGAACGGCCAGGAACGCTTTGTCAGTATTGATGCGCTCGAGCCGGGGCAACTGTTCGTGACCAAAGCTGGAGAACATTTCGCGGCCGATGGCGTAGTCGCAGAGGGGGAATCGCATGCGGATGAATCGCTTCTGACAGGCGAGTCCACTCCCATTCGCAAACGGCCTGGCGATCCCGTCGCGGCGGGCAGCATCAACCTCGATGGCGTCCTTCAGGTTCGGACGTTTCGCTCCGCTAACGAATCTACGCTGGCGAGGGTCGTTGCGCTGGTTGAACACGCGTTGAGTAGCCGATCGCCGCTCGAAAAGACTGTCGATCGCGTATCCCGAATTTTTGTTCCGTGCGTAGTTGCGGTAGCCATACTGGTCTTTGGAGCGCTCTGGCTCTCAGGAGCCACAAGCATGGGCACTTCGTTGATGCGCGCGATCACGGTGCTGGTAATCGCGTGTCCGTGTGCTCTCGGGCTGGCGACCCCACTGGCCGTCACAGCCGCTATGGGATCCGCGTCGCGACGTGGAATTCTTTTCCGCGACAGCCAGGCCCTCGAGACCGTACGCAGGATTGACGCGGTTGTGCTCGACAAAACCGGCACAACAACGGAGGGAAGTTTTTCGCTGCTTGACTTTGCATTGTGCAACCAAGTGTGCCCCAAACAAGAATGCCCCGAAGCCGCATTGGTGAATGCCGGGAGTCAGCTGGGGCGTGCTGCATTTACAGGCGCGAGTGAGATAGCTCTTGCAGAAGCGCGGATCGATGCACTTTCTCTCGTCGCCTCTCTTGAGCAGTATTCCGAGCATCCACTGGGTCGTGCATTTGTGGCTTATGCCAAGGCAGTGGGCGTCGCACTGACAGACGGGGTTGATATTGAGGTACGAAAAGGGTCTGGCGTCACAGGAAAGTTCGGGAGCAAGAATGTTTTCGTCGGGAATCGTCGCCTGCTGAAAGAAAAAGGAATAATTCCGGCTGCCGATACAGAAGAGAAGGCGCACATTTGGGAATCCCAAGGTAAAACCGTGGCATTCTTTGGGTGGGATTGCGAGCTTCATGGTCTAGCGGCTTTTGGCGACCGCGTTCGAGACACGGCGGCGGAACTCGTTGCCAGGTTGAAGCAGAAAGGCATTTCGGTTTTTGTGGTTTCTGGAGACTCGAAAGCTACGACGGGATGGGTGGCTTTGTCGATTGGCGCGGATCATTACCGGTCTGAGGTTCTTCCGGAAGAGAAAGCTGATTTTGTGAAGAGCTTGCAGGAGAGCGGATCCCTTGTAGCCATGGTCGGCGACGGCATCAACGATGCGCCCGCGCTGGCACAAGCCGATCTCGGGATTGCCATGGGATCCGGGACGGACATTGCGATGAAAGCCGCGGCCGTCGTGCTGATGAAAAGCTCTCTTGGGCAGATTCCGGAGATATTTGAATTAGCGTCCAAGACGATTCGAGTGGTGCGCCAAAATCTTTTTTGGGCTTTTTTCTACAATACGCTCGGCATTACGCTGGCGATCCTCGGCATCCTCAACCCGATTCTCGCGGCGGGCGCCATGCTGCTTTCAAGTGTTTCGGTGGTTCTTAATTCTCTCCGGTTGACCAAATCGCCCAACAAATATTGAAAACCTTGTCGTTGAAGAAGCAGCAGATAAGCCACAAAAGGCCACCGCCCGGTTCGCGTCCGGGCGGTGGGAGTGTTGAGGGGGTTTAGATTTGGCGAGAGCCTTACAGTGCCCTTTCGCATGGTCCTTATTTATTTACTGCCCCCACGCACAGGGCAGGATTTTTTCCACACTCCTCATCGCGCATGGTCTAGGCTAGCCTGGGGACAAACAAATCTCATGACGAAGAGTCTTTATATGTTCTTAATCCGATCAATCTGGCTGTTGGCTATTTGTTTCGCTGTATCGGCCTCGGCGGTCGGCGACAATATTCTAGCCTCGCAGGCCGTCGCCGAAGCTGAAGAGGTCTATGCCGACATGGCTGATACCTACGGCATCGCCTCCACGATCGATTCCGGTCTGTTTTCTGACTACCAAAACAAGGATCTGGCTGCATGGCAACGTAGGTATCAGGAGAAACGGGAATTATTTGTAGGCAAGCTTGGCAAGATCCCTGTTTCTGGCTTGTCTAAGAGCGATGCCCGGGCCGTCGAGGTAATGCGTCGGCACCTGGAGGATTTTCCCGAGCGGTTTAGGTCTGAGATGCTTCCGCCGGGAAAGTGTGGGAACGCAGCGCGGAAGGACTTGCCGCTGGAAGCATTAAGTGATGCGCTTTACGCCTGCTTCACTGAACTGGGCAATAACCTGGACTTCGAAGGCAACCATGTCACGAGAGTTTCAGCCTTCGGCTTGCTCGGGGAGATGAGTGAAGAGGAGAGACGAAAGAGACTCTTTTATGCCTTCGTTCCGCTCTGGCAGGCGGTCAATGGCAACAGCGAGACGAGCAGCCCGTATCGTCGTCTGATCCCACTGGCCGCAACGGCAGCTGCCGGACACGGTTCAGAGATAGATTCCGCCGCTCGCACGATTGGTGCGTCGCCCGCGGAAATTGAACGATGGCTTGAGCAGATCCTCGAAACGTGGCGACAGGTGGACGGTGGGCAGATGGTTGAGCCATGGAACTACTACTACCGCGGTGGAGAAGCGGATCGGTTGCTGGAAGCGGTGACTCCAAGAGATTGTTTTCTTTCCGTGAACGAACGCTACTACCACGATTTGGGCGCGAATCTGAAGAACCTCGGGGTTCTCTATGATCTCAACCCGCGCCCGGGGAAGGCGCCCCTCGCTTACACAGATTTTGTAACGCGGGGCCGCGTTGAAGACAGCAAATGGCATCCAAGCGTAGTTCGCATTTCGGGAAGTTATGCGACGGGCGGGCTCGGCTTGCTCAACGAACTGGTTCACGAGAATGGTCACGCCGTGCACATGATGGCGCTTCACGTCAGGCCAGCATTCATGGATCTTGGCGACTCGCTCTTCGTCGAAGCATTCGCGGATGTGCCTTCGTGGAACACGTTTGAACCTTCCTGGCAGCGCAAGTATCTTGGCAAGTCGGCGCCGGAGGCGGCATCGCTGCGAAGCCTGTTCTCCGGGGTAATGCTGGATGTCGCGTGGGCGCTGTTCGAATGCCGCATGCTGCGCGTGCCGACGTCGGATCCCAACGTGGTCTGGACCGAAATTACCAGCCGCTACTTACACATCGTTCCGCACCCGGAACTTTCATGGTGGGCACTGCGGGTTCAGCTCGTGCAGACTCCGGGTTACATGGTGAATTACGGTCTGGGGTCTGTGCTCACTGCCGACATGAGGCAGCGTACGCGCGAAGCATCTGGAGCCTTTGATACGGGCAATCCGCAGTGGTACCCGTGGCTGAGCGAACATCTGCTGCGCTTTGGAGAGGAGATCGAGACGTCGGAGTTATTGAGACAGTTCCTCGGGCGTCCCGTATCTCCGGAGGCTCTGCTCGACCAGATCCGCAGAGTTGCCGTCAGGCCAGACAAACCGGCGTCGCTAACAGAGAGCGACCCGTTCCGCCCCGCGGTGTTTTAACGACGGATGGGCCGATTACGGCGTTACCTTAAACACTACGCCGCATCCCACTTGGCAAATCGAGTTGAAATTACCTCCAAGGAAGGTTGTTCCGTAAAGATTGCCCTGGGAATCGATCACCAAACCAGCCAACGGGGAACCACCATCTGCGCCGCCAGTGAAGCTGTAGAGTTTTTTTTCAACTCCACCTGTAGTGAGCTCAAATACAGTACCTTGGCCGTAGGTGCCACCATAGGACGTGGTGCCATAGAGATTGCCTTGCGAATCCATGACCAGATGGCCAGCCGGAAATCCACCGTCCGGCGTTCCACTAAAGCTGTAAAGCACAATTTCTTGCCCCGCGGGAGTCAGTTCAAAGACTGTTCCCTGGCCATAGGTGCCGCCGGCATATGTGGTGCCGTAAAGATTGCCTTTGCTGTCGAGAATCAAGCTGTCAAGTGGCGCGGCCCCGTCACCTTCTTTGGATCCCT
This sequence comes from Terriglobales bacterium, assembly GCA_049509215.1. Classification (GTDB taxonomy): domain Bacteria; phylum Acidobacteriota; class Terriglobia; order Terriglobales; family Acidobacteriaceae; genus Acidiflorens. Next base: position 400 of record JBELAC010000004.1, on the reverse strand, counting down.
TAAAAGCATACAGGACTTTCTCGCTTCCGGCAGCCGTCAATTGATAAACCACGCCGCATTCCCGCGTGCAGGGAAGGCCGGGACCGTAGTCGCCGTTCACCCCACCATCGATAGTCGTGCCGTAGAAATTGCCATGCTTATCCATGACCAGGCCTGCGTTCGGGAACTCTCCATCTTGTTTGGAAGCTGCGAATCGATGGAGCACCGTTTCGGTTCCAGTCGGGCTCACTTTGAAGATTGTGCCGTTCGTGGCAATCCCCCCGACGCTCCCACCGTTATAGGTCGTTCCATAAAGGTTGCCGGTTTTATCGAAAACCAGGGAACCATTCGGTTCATCGCCATCGGTGCCACCAAGAAAATCATAGAGAACGGTTTCTGAGCCATTTGTCAGTTTGTAGAG